>QHZE01000339.1 GCA_003225335.1 Acidobacteriota bacterium | reverse complement strand
GGACGCGGCCAAGCCGCGGGTCCGTGAAGACCGAGCAGGGAACGATGGGGTTCTCATGACGTCAGCGTGCAATTTCCTGCGGCGGAACCGAGGTATTAGAGATGATCGTCGTCGGGGGTGGCGCAGGTTGGCGGTGAACTTGCCCTTCGTTCCCAGGCGCTGGTTTGCCAGTTGTCTCGCTTTCTTGCGGGGGGCGCCCAGGGCGGCAACGACAACCGGAGATAAGCGGCCAAAGATGTGACATAGGGTTCGTACATGGCGTGCAAGCGGGCGAGATCATCAAAAGTAGGATTGCGATGGGTAGCTTCTTGTGCCCATCCGAGAATTTGACGCAAGGGATCCCAATCTTCCGGCTTCAGGCGCTGGCTCGGCAACTGCCGCGGCGGAGTCGCGAAGACCTGTGCCAGGTCCACCACGGCGTGGCGTGCCATGGCGAAGGTGAGCCGTGCCTGGCGCTCCAGGGGTCCGCTCGCGGACACCATCACCAGAGCGCTGGCGTCGAGAATCGCCGTCAAGGCAGCGAGCCAGCTCTGATTGTCGTGTTGCGAGCGGAAGTAGGCCAGCACGGGATAGGAGAGATGGCTCTCCATCAATTCGGCGGACCAGCGCTCCCATTCATGGAGCAGCTGGCGCAGCGCTTCCTGTCCATGGTCCTCCCGGTGGCGATGGAGCAACTCCGCCGCCACGGGTGGAGACCCGGCGCGGGCGTCGAGCAGGGAGATGCTCACTTCCCGCCGCGAGAACCCCTGATACATCACCGGCAGATACCCGAGAACAAGAGCGAGAAAACCGAAACCGGTCCCGGATTCCAGCACCGCCAGCACCCGGCCCCCGGCGCCGAGGGGGACGACATCGCCGAATCCCAAGGTGAAGAAGGTTGTTCCGCTCAGGTAGAGGTATGTCGAAAAAGTGTGGGATTCGGGAGCCACGTTGAGCTGCGATCCGAGGGACCATTGCAGCAGCCCGAATCCGATGATCAACCCTGTCGCCCAGAATGCGAACAGGACCAGCAGCGAGAGAGGACCAAAGAAACCCAGCAGCGTCTCACGGCGGCGTCCTGGCGCAAGCGCGGCGAACGCTGACCATGTGCCCCATGTGGAGCGATAGAAGAGCTGCGCGAGCCGGAAGCGGCGGGTAACGCGGCGCGGGAGAATCACCGTCTCGAACGCGTCCCACAGCACAATGGCTATAACTGCGATGCCGGCGATGAAGGCCAATAGCACGTTTGTCTCGCTCGATGCGGAAAAGCTCCACTTCCTGCCTGGACGGACCGAAGGCCGTCCCTTCTGTTACCTCACTCACTTTGCGGAGCGCGCGGCAAAGGGATTATACGTTGTCGAAACGAGAGGCGCTATGGCTTGGAACAGAAGGGGACGAGTTGCCGGAAGCCAAGCTCGAGAAGAATTTAAGCACTTTATTCACCACGGAGACACGGAGTACACGGAGAAGCACGGAGAACCCTAATGCCTCTGTGAAATCTCCGTACCCTCCGTGTCTCCGTGGTGAAACAGGACATGTTGCCGCTGCAGGGTCACTGTCTGAATCGCAGAGAAGAAACGAACGAACTTGACAATCGCATTTAGGGAATCGAAAATACACTCACCTTTTCATTCTGTTAGAGTTCCTGCGTGGAGGTAGGCCATTCTTAAGTTTTGGGCTGCTGCACTAATCATTTCCGCATTCTTAGCTCCTTCTCTCGCAGGGCAAACGCAACGCCAGGAAACCATTCAAACACATTACCAGCGGGCACAAGAGGCTATTCGTCAGGGCCGTTATGATGCGGCTGCCGGCGAATTCCTCGAGATTCTTCGCCTCGACCCCAAGCTGGCCGAAGCACACGCCAACTTGGGAGTGGTTTATTACACTCAGGGAAAATATTCCGAGGCCTCTCACTCCTTCCGGGAGGCTTTGAAACTTAAGCCCTCGCTCTCCAAGGCTGAACACTTTCTGGGGATGAGCGAGGCGAAGAGCGGCCGACTTCCGGAGGCGTTGCCGATTTTGGAAAAGGCCTTCAAAAACCCGGCCGATTACGAATGGCGGCAACAAACAGGACTCCTTCTGATTGAGATCTACTCTGCCAGGATGGAATTAGACAAAGCCCTGGATATTTTACGGACCCTACAAAAGAGTTACCCCTCAAGCCCGGAGGTCCTATACATCGCCTATCGGATCCATTCTGAGTTGGGCGCGAAGGCGGTTTCAGGTCTGGTCAGGGCAGACCCGGACTCCGCGCGCTTGCATCAGGTGACTGCCGAACTTTTGGAGAGTGAAGGTGACTTCCCGCGGGCTATTGAGCAATATCGCAGGGCGGCGGAAGTGGACCCAAAGCTCCCTGGAATTCACCGCGCTCTGGCTGTTGCTATCTTGAACTCGGGCCGAGATGAGGCATCTCGCCTGGAAGCCCAGAAACAACTCGAGCTGGAGCTGGCCGCTAATCCTGCTGACGCTCACTCAGAGTACCAACTCGGTGAGATTTACTGGGGGAGATATCAATATGGCGAGGCTGTGAAGCATTTTGCCCGCGCCGTAGAGCTTCTTCCAAATTTCGTGGATGCTCTCATTGCACTTGGCAAGGGATGGACTGCGCAGGGACAGCCAGAGACGGCGTTGGACTTTCTACGAAAAGCCGTGGAGTTTGATCCTGAAAACGAAGTAGCCCATTACCGTCTGGCGCAGGTCTACCGGAAGTTAGGCAGGAACTTCGAGGCCGAGCAGGAGCTAGCCCTGTTTAAAAAATACAGAGAGGCCTCGGCATCTATCGGCGCCATCTACCGGCAGGTCCAGCGGAATCCGGTCATCGGCCAGACGGTAGAGTCTGCTCAACCGCCAAAGTAATTGCCATCTTTCGGTCGTCAACGTTCCTGCTTCCAGGTGAGATGATGAAGGGCTTGACGAAAGGTTTGGCTGTACTCTCCTGCCTACGTGCCATTGGGCTTGTATTCCCTTTGTATGTTGTCGCCCAACAGCCGGATCCGCGCCTTCTTGAACGTTACTTCCAAGAGGGGGAAAAGGCCCTGGCAGAGAGTCGATTTGCTGAAGCCGCCAGGGCTTACGAAAAGCTCAGCCAATTGGATCCGGAGACTGCGGAAGTCCACGCCAAACTCGGCCTCATTTATTACCAGCAAGGAAAATTTGCAGAGGCTATTCCGGCCTTGCGCCGGGCCCTGAGGCTAAAACCGGGCTTGCCCAATACCGACCTTCTCCTGGCAATGTCGCTCTCCGAACTCGGTCGCTACCCTGAAGCCCTGGCTGGCCTGGAGAAAGGGTTTCGGCATCCGCCCGATCCGAACCTCAAGCGTCTGATCGGCCTCCAGCTTCAGCGAAGTTACATAGGCCTTCAGCGTTTCCCCAAGGCTGCAGAGGTGGCACTCGAGTTGGGTCGTCTTTATCCGGATGACCCAGAAGTGCTCTATCACACCGGACGCCTGTACGGCGATTTTGCTTACCAGACGATGCGGAGACTCTCACAGGTGGCACCCAACTCAGTCTGGACGCAACAAGCCGAAGCCGAAGCTCACGAAAGTCAGGGGCATCACGAGTTAGCGATGGCAGCATACCGGAAAGTCTTGGCTCTGGACCGGGCCCGTCCCGGTGTTCATTTCCGTATCGGCCGAACCATTCTCTCTTATCCACAGGCGGCCAATTCTCAAGATGAAGCCCTAAAGGAATTCGAGCTCGAACTCCAAATCGATCCCACAAATGCTGCCGCGGCCTACGAGACGGGAGAGATCTACCGCAAAACAGGACAGCTCGACAAAGCCCAGGAATTCTTTGGCCTTGCCGTAGAACAACACCCCGATTTTGAGGAAGCGCGGATAGGCCTCGCCCGCGTATTGATGGCCTTGAACGAGCCGGAAAAGGCTTTGCCCCACCTCGAAAAGGCAATTTTGTTGAACCTGGAGAATGAAGTCTCTCACTATCAGCTCTCACAGGTTTACAAAGCGCTCGGCAACGCCGCAGGACAAGAAAAAGAACTGGGAGAATTCCGGCGTCTGCGGACACGCAAGGCCCAACAACAGGAGAGAGCCCAGGCTGCTTTTGAGCCACGAGAAGTGACGAAGCAAGAATTAGATTCAGAACCTCCACCCTAGGTTTTCTTGGCGCGCATAAAGTTCCCGGAGCAGCACGGCCGCAACCAAGAGTAAAACTGCACCACACTGCGCTCTTTGGAGTGCGGCAGCTTGCTGCCGTTTTGGCGCGGATGGAAATGTTCCATCGCCCTTAAAGCGCAAGCAATCTCTGGACGTTACACGCATCTCGTCAGTGCCTGCATCGCGCTATTAGTCGACAAAGTGGCGTTGGCGTCCATACGCTCCGGAGGGGCAGAAGGAGATTAGCCAGTTTCTGGCGCGAAACTAGCCCCGCAGGGGCGACTCAGGAAAGCCCAGGGCGCAAGCCCTGGGAACAAGCACAGTAACAAGGGAAGCCCCGAAGGGGCGATGCAGTTGGTCCCGGTACCAAAGAGGCCCCTTATGACGAGCATTTATCTGGAGTTGAGATCGAACTCCCTGCGCCGCCCTTTCAGGGCTTTCCGCAATTTGGACCTTGAACCCAGGGCTTGCGCCCTGGGCTGTCCTGCTGGACCCCTTCGGGGTCCTTGGTTTCGCGCCAGAAACTAGCCAGCGGCAAGACGTCCCGCTTCACCACGGAGACACGGAGGGCACGAAGATTTCACAGAGGCATCGGGGTTCTCCGTGCACCTCCGTGTGCTCCGTGTCTCCGTGGTGAATAAAGCGCTTGAATTCTTCTTGAGCTTGGCTTCCCACAACTCCTCGGGCTCACCTGAGCTCTTCCTTAATTTTCCTTGACACGAATCGAAATGTAACTAGCATAGCCTATCATTTCAAGTTGATAGAAGAGGAAGCGCACTTCTGCCCTTTGGGTTTTGCATAGGTCCCCTTTTCGCTAAGACTACCGAGGTAACGAGTCTATGCAAGATTGGGGGTAACGGTCAAAAGCATAGGGAGGCAAGGGGAGTCAAAGGTGTGCCTTGTTTGAGGCAGCGCGCACCGCCTCTCCAGGCCAAGGAGAAAAGAACATGCGCAACAGGCCACTCGCTTCGGCTCTTCTGTTGTTCGGTCTGGCAGTCTATGGAACCCCAACAGCCGGGGGACAAGCCGTATCCGGCGCGATCACAGGATATGTTTACGATCCTTCGGGCGCTCCGGTTGTGGGCGCCACCGTAATGGTTAAAAACGTGGATACTGGAATCACAACCACACGAAATACCGACTCCACGGGACTATATCTCATCACAAACCTCAACCCAGGCACCTATTCGGTAACAGCCGAGGCCACAGGTTTCCGACGTTTTGTGCAAGGGAACGTGGTCTTGCGTGTCGATTCCACCATGAGAATAGATACACATCTTGAACTTGGCGAGCTGACACAAGAAGTCTCTGTGACTGCGGCGCCGGATATGTTGAAGACTGAAAAAACCGATGTCGGTCAGGCCATTTCCGAACACGAACTGCAGAGTCTTCCTACGTCCGGTCGTAACCTGAGCAAACTTTACAACCTCACGCCAGGGGTCATTCAGAACTTCTTTCAAATCGGAGCCGGCGAGAACCCTTCAGAATTCAACGCAACGCTGGTCAACGGCCAGTTTTTCGGCAACAGTGAGTATGAAATCGACGGGATCACTGACACGGCCTATGGCTTCAGCGGATTTCAGGTCATTGTGCCGACGCAGGAGTCGGTGCAAGAAATGAAAATCACGACCGCCAGTTACGATCCTGAGTTCGGTTCCTCCGCCGGGATGGTCGCGCAATACGTGACTAAATCCGGAACCAACAATATTCATGCCTCCGCATTCTATTTCCATCGTAACAGCGCGACCTTTGCGGCAGATCCGTTTACGGAGAAAATCCCGGGCACGGGTAAAGAAGGCAAAGGTTTTGGACCCGCTCCCTTCAAATGGCACCAGGGTGGGTTCAGCCTCGGTGGTCCGTTAAAACAGAATCGCATGTTCTGGTTCGGGGACTATCAGTTCACTCGAAACCTCCAGGGAGCGGCACTCACCGCAACTGTTCCGAATGACGCCTTCCGAGCGGGAGATTTTAGTGCGCTGGCGCAAACTCATCCCGTTTTCGATCCGCGGACGGGCAATCCGGACGGGACAGGCCGCCAGCAATTCTCTTGCAACGGTGTTTTGAATGTGATCTGTCCGAATCGAATCAGCCCGGTTGCCAGGAACCTTCTGGGTTTATTGCCACGCGCCAATCTCAATCAAAGCACTGATGTGAACTACGCCGGAGGGGGAACCACTTTGTTTGATCAGGATCAGTTTACGGTCCGCTATGACGCAAATATCACCGAGAGAGACAAATTTTTTGTTCGTTATACATTCCTGAATACCTTTTTGGACAATCCTCCGCTGTTTGGTACAAAAGCAGGAGGAACGGCCGTTGGTGGCCTGAGTCCTCAGACGGGCAACACGCGCAGCCAGCACGTGGCACTGAACTATACCCATACTTTTGGGATGAACTTACTCACGGAAGCCCGCCTGGGATTGGTCCGGTTCCGGCTTGATGGCTATCAGGCGGATGCCGATCTGAGAACTAATGATGAAGTGGGGATCCCCAACATTAATACCGGCGACCGTCTCACCGGTGGTTTGGCTGGCATCAACGTCAGTGGACCCGTCGGTCTGTGGTTCATGGGTATTTCCAG
>QHZE01000338.1:6788-12337 GCA_003225335.1 Acidobacteriota bacterium | reverse complement strand
AATGTTGGAACCTTTCCTGCGCTCTCTGCAGACGCGCTCGAGATACGGCCGCACGAGCCTGACGAAGTCAGCGATGTGACCAAACTCATCGAGCGTCAGCGCGGGCGCAGGGGACTTCTTCACAAAGACCGAAAGCAAGGAGTCGAGATCCGGCTGGACGGACAGGAGCGCATTGAACAGGCCGGGCACGACCTGCACTTTTTCCGAAAAGACAACAAGATCTTCGTCGAGACTGATCAGGCCCGACATCCGAAGCCGGGCGTCCCGCGCCACGATTCCCCGCGCAACCGCCGGGTCGATCTCGAGGGCCGTCGCCACGATCCGCGCGAGTCTCTCGTCCGACAGGTTTCCAATCGCGCTCAGGAGGTTGTCGAGCGGCTCATACCGTTCGGCAACGGCCCGGAAAGCGAGAAACCGCCGCTCCTCGAGCGAAAGCGGGATCACTTTTGAAAGCAAAGCGATGTTGTCCCAGAGGGGTTGCGGCTCCTGAATACTGCGGCTCTGCAGGCCTTCGAGGATCTGGCCGGCGATTCGATAGCATTTCCTGGGAGGGGGGAACGCCTCGTCGTCGTCGATCCCCAGCAAGCCTCCCACCGAAGCGACGCAAATGCCCCTCACGTCCGCCTTTCGCAGCAGCCTCAGGCCCCAGAGCCGCCCGATCGCTTCGAACGCGTCGTCCAGGCCGTGCAGCGAAGCTCCGCCTCTATGCATTCTCTTCGACATACCGGCACCTCCCGTCTTCGGATAAATAAAAGTACCGCGGTGACGCGACAGGTAATGTCGCATCGCGGGGTACGGGCGCCGTGTTCTGGCGAATTGGCCAGAGTACCAATCAGGCCCGGCATATTCCGGATCCGAAGGCTTTTGTTCGGAGTTCAGGCTTTAGCCTGCTCGGGCGCAGTGCAGCCTGAAGGCTGAACTCCAAACCTGGCACAAATGAGTGGATCCGAAGGGTGCAATTAGAATGGGAGTCGATTCATGCCGCTGTTGGCTCTCTCAGAAGCTGTGGCCGAGATCTCGATCTTGCCAGGAGACCGTCGCGCCCGCGCTCCGGGCCGTGATTGAGACGGAGGACGGGCTGGGCGGTCGTGGTGAAAGTGAAGTCGGCCGACGTGGTTGCGTTCGCCGCTGGCGTCCGTCGATCTCACCCGATAGTGGTACGGCGCCAGGCGAGAGTCCGGTAAACGTGCAGTGCAAGCTCGACGGCAACAACCTGGGCGGAAAGGACACCTCGGCCCCGTACTCGCTCACTATGTCCTTGGTGGGCGCGCGGTTCACAAATCGGTCAAATTTGCATCAGGCTCGTGGCACGGGACCCGTGGGAAGTGAGAAGCCGCGAAAAAATCGTAGCGCCGGCTTCCAGCCGGCAGAAGGCGCATTGAAATGCAAGGACTTATATGCCGGCGAGACGCCGGCGCTACAATTTTTTAACACGCTCGGCGTTATGAGGCTCGCTCACTACAGTGAGCTGGCAGTCAGTGAGTCCAATCAACGGGCGCCGGCACGAGCGCGCCGGATCTGTTCCGCGTGGCCGTGGGCGTGGCCCGCGTAGATTTTGAGCCAGCCCTCAACCGTATACCGGCCGACTTCCGTGTGCGTCCCCTCGCGCGCCCACTCCTGCTCCGTGAGGCGATCCAACAGAGCGCCGGTAGACAACCGAGCAGCGTGAAACGCCGCCAGCGACGGCTCGATCGGCCGATCGTAGTACAACCGCCGCGCATACTCCTCCTGGTCATATCCCACAATGGCCGGCCGATCTTCGGCAATCAGCCGCCGAAGACGTATGGCCGCCGTCATCTCGCTGTCGGCCAGATGATGAACAATTTCGCGCGGGGACCACTTGCCTGGGGCAGGGCGAGCGTCCAATTGCTGCTCAGTTATCCCATGCAGCGCATCGGCAACTGCCTGGTAGCCTTCTTTGTATTTGTTGACGAGCTCTCTGCGTTCGTTAGCGTCCACTTTCTCCTCCTTGTTTCAGAATTATATTTGTGGAAAGTGAGTTTTTCGAGCTGTAAGAAGTATCTTGCGCAGATCTCCAATTCAGACAGTGACCCTGGCAGCCGCAAGACGTCCTCTTTCACCACGGAGACACGGAGGGCTCTTTGATTGCGGATTGGCGATTGCAGATTTCGGACTTGGGATTAATGAACAGCTTCTTTATTAGGACAATCCGCAATCCGAAATCCGAAATCTGCGATTCAACAGGTTCTCTGTGCATCTCCGCGTACTCCGTGTCTCCGTGGTGAATAAAGTGCTTGAATTCTTCTCGAGCTTGGCTTTCTGCAACTCGTCGGGCTGGTGATGGCTTTGAGAAAAGCGATCGCAAAGTTCCCGAGTGCGAGAGATCCTGTTATCCTGTCCATCCTGTCCCTCTATCCCGTTATCCCGTCAAAAGAGGCGTTGAGAAAACGGACCAGCGGCATGACCGCACGAAAGATTTGCACGATCGTGGGCAGCAACTTCGGCGTCTCGGCTAAAGCCGGCGGTCGCGTGACATAAGCCAGGAACTGTTTGTATCGTAACAAGTCGATAGCCGGATGATCCGGAGGAAAGCCCTTTGGCGCACGCGTCAGCCGCTCTCCTTCCAGGCCGCCAAAAAGTCCCTTGAATTCTTTTTGGCTGAGGATTCTCCGCAGCTTCTCGTAATGATTCGCAATGTAGTTGCGAACCGCGAGGATCTCCTTCGGCCCCGGCATATAGACTCCGCCCGCGATCAGGACCTCCTCGGGGGAGACATGAAAGTAAAAACCTGCCGCCGCGTGCCGGGGAATTCCGCGCGGGTTGAACGAGGCCGCAATCCAGATCTTGTAAGGCGACTTGTCGGCGCTGAATCGGACGTCGCGGTATATGCGATAGATATTTCGCGCTGGGTCCACGACGATCTCAGGCGCGAACTTGTTCAACTCGCCGCCGAGTGACTGCACCAGTCCAATCATCGGCAGTTTCACCTTCGTCTCGTAGACCTCCTTGTGCGCGCGAAACCATTCGCGGTTGTTGTTCCGCTTGAGCTGACGGAAGAAGCGCAGAGCCTCAGGTGGAAACCCGGAAAACGCCGTCTTCATCACTGTCATCCCCTTAGCGTGGCTCTGCTTTTACCACTAAGACGCAAAGACCGGAAGTGAAAGCAGAGGGGCGGGAGGAACGATGGCGGCAGCCGGGTGGGATGACGACGGCGTGAGGACGCAGCGCTGGTATCTCATCAAGAATGGAATCTTCCAGACCTACCAGACGACCCGCGACCAGGCGCACCTGATCGGCGAGAAGGAATCGCGCGGCTGCTCCCAGGCCGACAGTTACGACGGCGTCCCCTTCCAGCGCATGCCCAATGTCATCCTGGAGCCGGGACAGAAACCGATGTCGCTCGACGACCTGATCGCAGGCGTGGATGACGGCGTGCTCGTTGATGGGCGCGGGAGTTACTCGATCGACCAGTCGGCCTCCGCCTCCTCGTGGGTCCGGACGCGTTTCGTCACCGACGGAAGATCTCACTCTCGATGCGGCCGCGAACTGCTTCCCAGTCAGACGTCACAGCATCGCCGGCGTCCACCGCAGCGCATCGGCGAGCCGTCATCGAGCCTGCCTCCCGTGCTCCTCTGCTGGTCTTAGGAGCAGCCGCTGGTTTCTCCGCAGTTGGCGCACTTGTAGCACGAGCCGTTGCGCACCATGATGCTGCCGCACGACGCGCACGACGGCGCATCATCGAGGGCATACATCGCCTTCATGTCATTCATGGCACCGGAAGAGTTTCCCTTCGCGCCGGGACCGCGCGCGGGCGCCGCTAACTCCGCGTCTTGAACGTGAACGCCTGTGCGAACCTGCTCATCCGTCGTCAGAAACTTGGACGCAAGCCATCGGAAGATGTAGTCCACAATCGATTTCGCAAAGGGAATCTCGGGATTCCCCGTGTGTCCCGAGGGCTCGAAACGCACATGCGAGAATTTGTCGATCAGGACTTTCAAGGGGACGCCGTACTGCAGAGCCAGAGAGATCGCCGTCGCGAAGGAGTCCATCAGACCGGAAATGGTGCTTCCTTCCTTCGCCATCACCAGGAAGATCTCTCCAGGCTGCCCGTCGTCGTACATCCCTACGGTAAGGTAACCTTCGTGCCCCCCGATGCTGAACTTGTGGGTGATGGCGCGGCGTTCGGCGGGCAACTTGCGCCGAACGGGCTTAAAACCGGAAACGGGCGCCGCCGGAGCCGAAGCATCCTGGGTCTTTCCTTTGGTCTTGTCCATCGTGGCTGCACTCAGCGGCTGGGTGCGCTTCGAATTGTCCCTGTAGATCGCGATGGCCTTGATTCCCATCTTCCATGCCGCCGTATACACATCGGCAATCTCACCGGCCGTGATGATCTCGGGAACGTTCACCGTCTTGGAAATGGCCCCCGAGATGAAGGGCTGCACCGCGCTCATCATCTTGATGTGGCCCATGTAATGGATGGATCGCGTGCCGCGCTGGGGCTTAAAGGCGCAGTCGAAGACAGGCAGGTGCTCGATCTTGACGAAGGGGGCGCCTTCAATAGTCCCGTTCTCGTCAATGAACTTGAGTATGGCGCTGCCCTCGCTCTCCGAGTAACCGAGCTTGGACAGCGCGGGCCGGACGGTGTGGTTGACGATCTTGATCATCCCGCCGCCGACCAGCTTCTTGAATTTTACAAGGGCCAGGTCCGGCTCCACTCCGGTCGTGTCGCAATCCATCATGAAGCCGATCGTGCCGGTCGGGGCCAGCACCGTCGCCTGAGCGTTTCGGAAACCGTGAACCCGCCCTTCCAGTAAAGCCAGGTCCCAGCACTCCTGGGCGGCACGCATGAGATCGGGAGGAACATTCCTGGCGTCGATTCCCTGGACCGCCTGCCGGTGCATGCCGATCACCTCCAGGAAGGGTTCCCGGTTCTTCGGATAGCCTGAAAATGGCCCGAGCCTCGCCGCGATGCGCGTTGACTGGAGATACGCCTCTCCCGTCATGACCGCGGTAATCGCAGCGGCAAAGTCACGCCCCGTGTCACTGTCGTAAGCCAGGCCGTTGTACATCAGCAGCGCGCCGAGGTTCGCATAGCCAAGGCCGAGCGGGCGATAGTCACGGCTGTTGGCAGCAATTTTCGGCGTCGGGTAGCTGGCGTTGTCGACGATGATCTCCTGCGCCGTGATCGTCACGTCTACGGCCTGCCGGAACTTTCTCACGTCGAAGCCGCCCCGCTCGTCGGCGAATCGCATCAAATTCAGGGAAGCCAGGTTGCAGGCCGAGTCATCCAGAAACATGTACTCGGAACAGGGATTGGAGGCATTGATCCGTCCTGTTTCCTTGCACGTATGCCACCGATTGATGGTGGTGTCGTATTGCATTCCCGGGTCTCCGCAAACGTGCGCCGATTCGGCGATCTTGCGCATGAGGTCCCGGGCTTTGTAACGGTGCATGACTTCGTTCGTGGTGCGCTCGCGCGCCTCCCACGAGCCGTCCTCTTCCACGGCCTTCATGAACTCGTCGGTGACGCGGACGCTGTTGTTGGCGTTCTGGAAGAAGATGCTCGAATAGGCCTCTCCGTCCACGCC
>QHZE01000338.1:0-6743 GCA_003225335.1 Acidobacteriota bacterium | reverse complement strand
CCCTTCATGAAGCTTACCGGGCCCGAAGCAATGCCGCCTCGGGAAAGCCTGGCGCGGGAGGAGCGCAGCGGCGACAGGTTGGTTCCCGTACCGGAACCCCATTTGAACAGGCGCCCTTCGGTCTTCGCCAGTTCGAGAATCGACTCCATCGTGTCTTCGATCGAGTTGATGAAGCAGGCCGAGCACTGCGGCTGGGGCTCTATCCCGCAATTAAACCAGACAGGTGAATTAAACGAGGCGTACTGATTGAGAAGCAGAAACGCCAACTCGTCATGAAAGATCTGAGCGTCTCCCAACGAGGCAAAATAACCGCCTTTGCGGCCCCATTCCGTAATGGTTCTCGCGACCCGATCGACCAGTTGCCGCACACTCCTCTCGCGTCCCGGGGTTCCGATCTGTCCATGAAAGTACTTCGAGACAACGATATTGGTTGCGGTCTGGGACCAACTCCTGGGAACTTCGACGTCCTTCTGCTCAAATATGATTTCGCCTTTTTCACTGCTGATGGAAGCGGTCCGCGTCTCCCATTCGACGGCATCATAGGGAGACACCCCGTCTCTGGTGAAAAGCCGGGGAAACTGAAGACCTCCAATGTCCTCCTTTACGTCTTTTATCGGTTCTACAGGAGACTTCGCCGGAGCGTCGTTCTCCACCGAGATCATCTTGTTGCTGCCGCTCATCGGTTCCTCCTGATTTTTCCTCAAATGCCATTTCCTTTGGTAGGAAAGCCGACTCCTTCCAACCAGCCTGAAGGTTGCCGGCTTTAATGACTCCAAGCTAACAGCCGTACAAAGACAAAATCTGCCTCGCGCTCGCTCCCGAGATAGAACCAGCACCATTCCTTTTTGCGCTTCCGCGCCCTGGGTCACCACTGGAAAAAGGAATCAAAGATCTCCTGACATTTGTGTCGGAGAGGCCACGCGAGTGGCACAGGTTGTACACGATGGTTTTTCACCTGTCAACCAAAAAATGCCCCAACATGTTGTGTCCCAGAATCAGAGAAGCACAACATCTGGGGTAAATCCCTTCCCATCATTCTCTTAGGGATAATGGCTTGTTTTCATTTGAAAGCTTAAATTTTACTCTCTCCAGGCCAGGTTGACTACAGTGGGGAATCTCTATGCATCTCTATCTCAAACATGAAACGGCTACTGTCTTCTAATACAGGCTGCCTGCGGAATGTTAGGTGGCATTGACCGATTATCGCAGACTCGTGTCGGTCAAATGCGCCAACTGGTGCATTCTTCTCAGATTCTGGACGGAAACGCTCCATTGGCGCATTTGGCGCATTTCTTCGGACGCATTCCTTCGTCGTGTCACGATGAGGACCTTCTCCCCGGGTATCTACCGGGATCTCCGTGTGAGTTTCTTACCGGGTACATAATGAGCCGCGCGACCGCGGCCCTTGAATGCCACAAGCTCTTCCTCCTGCAGCGCTCGCATCACACCGAGAAAGTTTTGTCTCTGTGTCTCCGTGGCTAAAGATTGGAAGGACTGGATCGCGCATTTGACAACTTCGTCTGCGTCCGACAGAATGGGCGCCTTTCATGGGGTACTATCTCGTTTTTGACATTGAAACGCGAGTCGACAAAGAACTGGTCAAGCAGGTCTACGATCGGGAGAATCTTCTCACGCTCGAGCAGGCTTATGACAAGGCTCGCGACAAGATTCTCGAACAGAGCGGGCAGCAGAGCGACTTCTTTCCGATCCCGTTTCACGTGCCTATTGCCATCGCCACGCTTCAGGCCGACGAGAATTACAAGATCCAAGCGCTAGGCTGCCTCGCTGGCGACCCCCTTGCCGACGGTTCCTATGAGAAGGATTTGGTGGCGCGTTTCTGGCAGATGTTCGAAACCTGCAAGGTCCTGGTCACTTTCAACGGGCGGGGCTTCGACCTTCCGGTTCTGGAGCTTCGGGCGATGAAGCACGGCCTCTCCTTGCCTCGATATTTTGCCGTGGGGCAGTCTCAATCCACTTATCGCGGCAGCCGGTACAGCGATTCGTATCACATCGACATTTGTGATTTTCTCTCCAACTACGGCGCGGCGTATCGCCGAGGGTCTTTGGACATGCTGTGTAAACTGGTGGACTTGCCCGGGAAGTACACAATCGCGGGCGAGGACGTGGAATACCTTTATCGCCAGCGCCGCCTCAAAGAAATCAAGCAGTACTGCATGACGGACGCGCTGCAGACGTACCTCCTGTTCCTGCGCGTGCAATTGCTGCGCGGAAAACTGAACGCAACCACTCATGCGGAGGCCATCGCTGCCGCAAGGGAACATCTCAAGAGCCGGGCCGCAGCGGGAGGCCCGGAGAATTTCCTGCTGGATTTTCTGCAGCGCTGGAAAGAATAGGGGTCTGACCCTGAAAATGCATTTTTCAATTTTCAGGGTCAGACCCCAAAACGGAAACGGAGCTATGATGCAAGAATTCAAGATCCGCCGAGCCGCGGTGCTCGGGGCCGGTGTCATGGGAAGCAAAATCGCCGCACACCTCGCCAACGTTGGAATTCCTTCCTACCTGCTGGACATCGCGCCGGCAGAGCTGACCGAAGAGGAGAAGCGCAAGGGCCTTGCCCTGGATTCCCCTGCTGTCCGTAACCGAATCGTGCAGGCCGGTTGGAAGAACGCGCTGGAAGCCAGGCCCCCGGCTCTTTACGGTCCGGAGCTTGCCTCCCTTGTCACCCCTGGAAACTACACTGATAACCTGGAGTGGGTAGGTCAGGCGGACTGGATCGTGGAGGCTGTGACCGAGAGGCTGGAGATCAAACGGTCTCTTTTCACCCAGGTCGAGCGCTCGCGTAAACCCGGCACGATCGTCAGCTCCAATACTTCAGGGATTCCGATTCACCGCATCGCCGAGGGATTTTCGGAGGACTTTCAGAGGCACTTTCTCGGCACCCACTTTTTCAACCCGCCGCGCTACCTCAAGTTGCTGGAGATCATTCCCACGGTTGCAACCGATCCCGCGCTGGTTCAGTTCATGAGCCGGTTCGGGGAGGACGAGTTGGGAAAGGGAGTAGTCCTGTGCAAGGACACGCCCTGCTTCATCGCGAATCGGATCGGGACCTACGGTCTCTGCTACACACTCAAAGCCATGATCGAGGAAGGTCTCTCGATAGAGGAGGTCGATCTGCTCACGGGCCCCGCCCTGGGACGTCCAAAGAGTGCGACTTTCCGGACGCTGGACGTCGTCGGGCTGGATACTTTCGTTCATGTGGCGCGGAATCTCTACGATTCTCTGCCCGGCGATCCCGAGCGCGAGGTGTATCGTCTCCCTTCCTTCATTGAAACCATGCTGCAGAACCGATGGCTGGGAGACAAGAGCGGACAAGGCTTCTACAAGAAGGTCCGTACCGCGAGCGGCAGCGAAATCCGCCACCTCGATTACCAGGCCATGGAGTTTCGTCCTTCTCAGCTTCCCGACTTCCCCGCGCTCAAGAAGACGAAGGACATCCCTTCTTTGGAAAAGAGAATAGCCAAGCTGGTCTTTCGCTCAGACCGGCCGGGCAAGTTTCTGTGGAAGGTCGTGAGCGCCGGCCTCTGCTACTCCGCATCGAGAATCCCCGAGATTTCGGACGACATTCTCAGCATCGACAACGCCATGAAGTGGGGATTCGCCCACCAGCTCGGCCCGTTTGAAACCTGGGACGCGCTGGGTGTCAAGCGCGTAGTGGAGCGCCTGCGGGAAGAGGGCCGCCCGGTGCCATCCCTCGCGGAAAATCTTCTGGCCGCAGGCCACAAGTCTTTCTACAAGCGGCGGGCGGGAAGGGTCTACTATTTCGCAGGCACGTCCTATGTAAAGGATCCCGAACGCCCCGGTCTGATCCTGCTCCGCTCGCTCAAGGAGCGGCGCAAGGTGATTCGCCAGAATCCCGGGGCTTCGTTGATCGACATTGGCGACGGGGTTGCCTGCCTGGAATTCCACACAAAAATGAACTCCATCGACGCGAGTGTCCTCCAGATGATGCATGAATCCCTGGACGAAGTCTCGCGGAACCACGCCGGGCTGGTCATTGCAAATGAAGGCGAGAGTTTCTCCGCCGGCGCCAACCTTTTCGAGGTTCTGACAGCAGCGAAGTCCGGTCAGTGGGATGCGATCGACCAGGCGATACGCAGTTTCCAGAACGCAAACATGCGCCTCCGTTACTCGGTCAGGCCGGTGGTGGCTGCTCCGCACCAGCGCGCCCTGGGAGGCGGGTGTGAGATCCTTGTGCATTGCGACCAGGTTCATGCCGCCGCGGAACTGTACGCCGGCTTCGTGGAGGCCGGTGTCGGGCTGATTCCAGCGGCGGGAGGGTGCAAGGAGATGGTGCTGCGCGCCGCCGACGAAGCCGGCTCGGATTCGGACATGCAGCTGACGCCTCGAATCCGAAGAGTCTTCGAGCTGATCGCTATGGCCAAGGTCTCTTCCTCAGCCCTGGAGGCGCGCCGTCTGGGCATTCTGAGAGAACGGGATCACATCACGTTAAACCAGGACAGGAGAATTCAGCATGCCAAGCAGGATGTTTTGACTCTAACCGGCGAGGGATATCGCCCACCGTTTCCGCGGACAGACATCCCGGTGCTGGGCCAGCCGGGACTCGCCAAACTGAAGTTAGGTTTGCACCTGATGGAACGCGCGCGGTACATTACCGAATATGACAAGGCGGTTGGCACGAAGCTGGCGGAAGTGCTGACGGGAGGGGCGTTCCTGGGAGTCCATCGCGTGAGTGAACAACATTTGTTGGACCTGGAGCGAGAGGCTTTCCTTTCCCTCTGCGGCCAACAAAAGACACAAGAACGCATGGAGTACATGCTGAAGGAAGGCAAACCTCTGCGGAATTGAAAAGACAGGAATCCAAGAATTCAAGAATCCAAGAATTCAAGAATGCGAACATTTCGAAACCGAGAAAGGGACGGGAATGCAAGAATCCAGGTCGAAGGGCAGGACCTTCTCGAATTTTCCATTCCTTGAATTCTTGGATTCTTGAATTCTTGGGTTCTTACGGAGGACTTATGGGAGAAGCAGTAATCGCAAGCGCGGTACGAACAGCCGTAGGGAAGGCGCCCCGAGGGACGCTGCGCAACACGCGTCCCGACGACATGGCCGCGGCAGCCATCCGCGAAGCAATCAGCCGCGTGCCGGGCCTGAACGGCGCCGATGTCGAAGACGTGATTCTGGGCTGCGCCATCCCCGAGGCGGAGCAAGGGATGAACGTCGCGCGGATTGCCATGCTCCGAGCCGGACTTCCCGTGAGCACATCGGCTCTTACCATCAATCGCTTCTGCTCTTCCGGATTGCAGGCGATTGCATTTGCAGCCGAACGGATCATCGCGGGTTTCTCTCACATCATCGTCGCAGGCGGGACGGAAAGCATGAGCCTGGTACCCATGGGCGGCCACAAATTCGCGCCCAACCCGTATCTGGTAGAACATGCTCCGGACACTTACCTTTCGATGGGCCTGACCGCAGAAAATTTGGCGGGCAAATACGGCATCACGCGGGAGCAGGCGGATGAGTTTGCCCTGCGGAGCCACACCCGGGCTCTGGCTGCCATTCGCGACGGCAAGTTCAAGGAAGAGATCGTGCCCTTGAAGGTACCGATAGAACTGCCAGGCACGAACGGAACGCAGCCCATGTTCAAGGAAATCAGTTTCGACGTCGACGAGGGCCCGCGTTCCGACACCTCGAAGGAGAGCCTGGCCAAGCTGAAACCCGTCTTCCACGCGCGAGGCGCCGTGACCGCAGGGAATTCATCTCAGACGTCGGATGGCGCCGCAGCTTGCCTGGTAATGTCCGCGGAGCGCGCGAAAGAACTGGGAGTGACACCCCTCGCACGCTTCGTGGCTTTCGCCACCGCCGGTGTGCCGCCTGAACTCATGGGGATAGGTCCGGTGGCGGCAATTCCAAAGGCGCTCAAGCTTGCCGGTCTCAACCTTTCAGATATCGACCTGATTGAGCTGAACGAGGCCTTTGCAGCCCAGGCGCTGACAGTCATCAAAGAGGCGGGTCTGGATATCGAAAAAGTGAATGTCAACGGAGGCGCGGTGGCTCTCGGGCACCCGCTCGGCTGTACCGGAGCCAAGCTCACAGCCACCCTTCTCTCCGAGATGCAGCGGAGAGGGAGCCGCTACGGCATGGTGACCATGTGCATCGGCGGAGGAATGGGCGCGGCGGGAATCTTCGAACGCCTCTGAGTTCCGACCTCAGACATCAGACGAGGAATCAAAGGAATTCAAGGAATCAAAGGAATTCAAGAATGCGCATCAATGCGCATGCTTCATGAAGAATACAGATCCAAGGGCAGCACCTTCAGTGTCCCTTCGCGAATTTTCCCATTCCTCGGATTCCTTGGATTCCTTTGATTCCTAGTCGGAAGTCTGAAGTCTGAGGTCTGAAAAAGCTCACAGAGGCCACACCAGCGGGACGAGGGTAAGCACAACAAACATCACTACGAGGGTCAGGGGAAACCCGACCTTCACGAAGTCTCCAAAGCGGTAGTGCCCTGCGGGATACACGAGGACACAGGAGGGTTCCAGCGGCGTGATAAAGGACGCGGAGGCCGCCAGGGTCACGACTACGGCAAAGGCACGGGGATTAGCACCGATCTTCTCCGCCGTTGCCAAGGCAGTGGGAAGGACGGCAAGCGCCGCGGCCGCGTTGGACAGAGGCTGGCTCAGAACGACGGTAAGCACGAAGAATGCTGCCAGGAGGCCCATCGGACCGAAGTTTCCCACGAAGTTCACAATCAAGGCTGCAAG
>QHZE01000337.1 GCA_003225335.1 Acidobacteriota bacterium | reverse complement strand
GGTAGTCCTACCTTCGGTTCGACGGCTTGGCAGAGATCGCATGTCAGCTTGCTCGTAGCCCTCTTAATCCTGGTGGCAACGTCTTTACCTGCGTCCCCAGCTGAAGATCCCAGACCTGACTCCCTTGAATTCTTTGAAAAGCAAGTCCGTCCGTTGCTCGTGAAGCAATGCTTCTCATGTCATGGCGAAGCCCAGCAGTTCTCCTCGTTGCGGGTCGATTCTCGCGAAGCACTGCTGAAAGGCGGCAAGCGTGGACCCGCGATCATTCCAGGCGACGCGACCCTCAGCCTGCTTGCCAAGGCCGTCAGGCATGAGGGCTTGAAGATGCCGATGGGCTCAAAGCTGGCTCCAGAGGAAATTGCTGATATCGAGAAATGGATCAACTCGGGAGCGCCTTGGCCGTCTGGCAGCGCTGCTTCATCTGTTGCGGCTCCGAACTTCTACGAAAAGATCAAGAAAGAGCATTGGGCGTTTCAGCCAATAAACCGTCTCCTCTTGGATAAGGCGGAACTACAGGGGGGTGGAACTCGACCTTGCTGTGACCTCCCCCTGACCCCGTCCTTGGAAAAGGAGGGGGGACCAGCGAATGCGATTCATTCTGTCGATTACTTTGTCCGTACGGCCCTCAGCAACGCGGGACTCAAACCCGCGGCGCCTGCCGACCGGCAAACCCTCATCCGCAGGCTGAGCCTGGTGCTCACCGGACTTCCGCCCACGCCCCTCGAAGTTGATCTCTTCGTGCGCGACGCGTCGCCCGAGGCTTATCCAAGACTTGTTGATCGCCTCCTGGCGTCCCCTCATTTCGGCGAACGTTGGGCCCGCCACTGGATGGACGTCATGCGCTTCGCCGAGACTTTCGGCAACGACTGGAACTACGAAATCAAAGGCGCCTGGCTTTATCGTGACTACCTGATTCGCGCATTCAATCAGGACGTTCCTTACGACCAGCTTATTCGCGAACATCTTGCCGGCGATTTGCTCCAAAAGCCGCGGATCAACGCCAAGGAAGGGATCAACGAGTCGGTCCTTGGAACGTCGTTTCTGCGATTAGGAGAACTGGGCCACGACGATTGCATTCGTTTCCGGCAGATACGCACGGACGTCGTGGACAATCAGATCGACACTCTTGGGAAAGCCTTTCAAGGGCTTACCGTTGCCTGTGCGCGCTGCCACGATCACAAGCTCGACCCCATCCCGACCTCTGACTACTACGCGCTTTACGGCGCGCTGACGAGTTCGCGCATGGTGATGCGCAATGCAGATACTCCGGACGTCAATGCCGCGGCGAAACAGCGTTTGCGAGAGTTAAAACCGCTCATCCGCTCGGAACTCGCGAAGCAGTGGATTCAAGAAACCGGTCTGATCCCGCGGTATTTGATGGCAGCGCACCGCGCCTGGAAGGGGCTTCCTCCGAAGGAGCAGGATCTCACAGAGCTCTCGCTCGACCGGATTCAGGCCTGGTTGGCGTTGCTCGAGAAACAGAAACCCGGCATGGAAGAGCCGCTCTATCCGTGGATTCAGTTGGCTGGCTCCGAACTCGCGCAGGAATGGCGCAAGCTGCAGTCTCGCTACGCTGAAGAGACGCGAAGCCGCGTGGCGTACAATCGCGAGAAATTCCGTCCCTTTGGAGACTTGGCCCGAGACGGGTTTGGGGGCTGGTACGCCGATGGAAACGCCTCGTTGGACGGCCCGTCGCCGAGCGGGGAATTTGCCGTCGCGAACAGTGGACCGGCTGCCGTCACAGGAGTTTTTCCTGCCGGCATCTATACACACGCGCTATCCGAACGTCTCGATGCTGCGTTGCGCTCGCCACTGGTTCCGAAAGACAAGAAGTTCTTAAGCCTTCAGGTGGTTGGCGGCAGAATGGGCGCGTGGCGGACCATCCTCGACAACTGCATGCTCAGCGAGGACTATCAGCTGCTGGACTCCGATTCCCCGCGCTGGCTGAAGATTCCCAATCGCGACGATCAGCCGGCGTTGCCTTTTTACGTGGAGCTGGTGACGAAAGGCAGCAATCCGAGAATTCCCGACCGGCCGGATCGCCTCAAGGTCACGCAAGCTCAGCTGGACTCGCCTTATTCCTACTTTGGCGTCGCGCGCGCCTATCTGCACGATGTGGACGAGTCTCCGCGCGACGAACTGTCTCATCTGGCGCCACTGTTTGCCGGCGCTTCTCCGGCCAGCCTGGAAGGGGTCGCCGAACGTTACGCCTCGATCATTCGCCGGTCGCTCGAGCGCTGGGCTGCGGGCAAGTCAACTGACGACGATGCGCGCTGGATTGGCTGGCTGCTGGAAAACCGGCTGGTTACCAATGCCAGTAGCCAGTCTCCACGTTTGCAGGAACTCATCGAGGATTATCGCTTGGCTGAATCCCGTATCGCGGCCCCCAAGACCTTCAACGGCACGGCGGATCTCGAAACCGGCTACGACTTCCCGGTGCTGCCTGCTGGAGACGCCGAGCACCCTGGAAAGACTGTTCCGCGCGGATTTCTCCAGCTCATTGCAGGAACCCAGGAAGGTGTGAAGGCATTCGGAAGCGGCCGGCTTGAGATTGCCAACTTGATCGCAAGTCCTTCAAATCCGCTGACCGCGCGCGTCATGGTCAACCGGATCTGGCTTCATGTGTTTGGGCGCGGCATTGTGCCTACAGCCGACAATTTTGGTGTTTACGGCGAGCGGCCTTCTCATCCCGAGTTGCTGGATGCGCTGGCAGCGCAGTTTATCCGCGACGGTTGGTCCATCAAGAAGCAGATTCGCTTTCTGCTGATGTCGCAGACCTTCCAGCAATCCAGCCAGGCCTCGCCGGAAGCGTTGGCGAGCGATCCCCAGAACCGGCTTCTGTCGCATTATCCGGTCCGGCGCCTCGAAGGTGAATCGATTCGCGACACGATTCTGGCGGTTTCCGGCCGGTTGGACCGCACCATGTACGGTCCGAGCATTCAACCCTACCGGGAAGAGCCCAAGGACTATCGCAAGCTTCACCAGGGACCGCTGGATGGTAATGGCCGCCGCAGCATCTATATCAAAGTGACCCGGCACGAAGGTTCGCGCTTTCTCGATACCTTCGACTTTCCCAGCCCCACGGTCGCGCGCGGCAACCGCGATACCACCAATGTGCCGGCACAGGCCCTCGCTCTTTTGAACGATCCCTTCGTCCTCGACCAGGCTGCCTTCTGGGCCGACCGGTTGATCAAAGCTCAGGCGCCCACCGTGGAGGCGCGACTGGATTCCATGTTCCGCGCGGCGCTTGGAAGACTGCCCGATGACGCCGAGCGCGCTCGATTCGCGGGCCTTGCCAAGGAATTGGCGAACCTTCATAAGGCGACGCCTGAAAAGACGCTCGAGAGCCGGGAGGTTTGGAAAGACATGGCGCATGCCATTTTCAATCTGAAGGAGTTCATTTATGTGCGGTAGGTTCAAAGACCGTTTGCGTTTCTTGGCGTACTTCGCGTCTTTGCGGTGAATGCTGGGCTGGATTTTCACCGCGAAGACGCGAAGAGCGCAAAGGATTCGCGGCTTGATGGGTTAAGCGGGATCAGGGACAACATCAATCGAACGCTGAGTGAAATGAGCAGGAGCTGTGCCATATGAGTCGCCATTCGTCAGAATCGCAGTGCCCTGGTTGTGCGCCCCGCCCTCGGTCGCGGCGTGACGTTCTCAAATACGCGTCGAACGGCTTTGGACTGATGGCCCTGTCAGCGCTGATGTCCGACAAAGCTTACGCGGATCTGGCGGCGCCCAAGCTCCACTTCGAGCCCAAAATCAAGAATGTCATTTTCTGTTTCATGCCTGGCGCTGTTTCGCATGTGGACACGTTCGACCCGAAACCGAAGCTTGCGGAACTGGATGGCAAGCCCTTCGATGGCTTTTACCAGGTGGGCGCCAAGAAAGAAACCAATCGCAAGTGGGTGAAGAGTCCGTGGCAGTTCAAGCAGCATGGACAGTCTGGAATCTGGCTGAGCGAGCTGTTTCCGAACCTGGCCGGCTGTGTCGATGACATTACCGTGATCCGCTCCATGGTCTCGGGATTTCCACTCCACCCGCGCGCAAATCTGCTGATGCACACGGGACGCAACACCGGCGGATTTCCGAGCCTGGGCTCATGGGTCAACTATGCACTGGGCAGCGAAAACAAGAATCTTCCGGGATATGTGTTATTGCATGCCGGCGCCGTGCCGCCGGGAGGTTTGGAAAATTTTTCCAATGGTTTCTTGCCGGCCACGTATCAGGCCACGC
Source organism: Acidobacteriota bacterium (assembly GCA_003225335.1). Lineage (GTDB taxonomy): Bacteria > Acidobacteriota > UBA6911 > UBA6911 > UBA6911 > Gp18-AA60. Next base: position 2,740 of record QHZE01000337.1, on the reverse strand, counting down.
CCATGCAGGCCGATGGCAAGCCTGTGGTAAACATCGAACCGGCTGACAAGGATCCCTTGATCCAGCGCGCCAAGCTGGATGTCTTGCTTCAGGAAGACCGGCAGTTCCTGCAATCGATTCGCAACGATGATGCGGTCGAGTCCGCGATTCAGAATTACGAAATGGCTTACAAGATGCAATCGGTGGTGCCCGACGTTTTGAATCTGGACAAAGAGAGCGAGGCAACCAAGAACCTTTATGGATTGGACGCAGCCGACAAGAACAAACGGCTGTATAGCATGCAGTGCCTGCGCGCCCGGCGCCTCATCGAAGCGGGCGTTCGCTTTGTCGAGATCACCTGCCCGGAAGTATACGGTGGGAACAATGGCACCTGGGACCAGCATACTGAATTGAAGAAAGGCCACGAAGGCAACGCCCTCATCACGGATCAGGGTATTGCCGCGCTGCTCAAGGACTTGAAGTCCAGAGGCCTGCTGAAAGAAACGCTGGTGGTTTGGGCGACCGAGTTTGGCCGCACGCCGCATGGCCCCAAACCGGATTGTCGCGATCACCACGAGACCGCCTTCACGGTCTGGATGGCGGGTGGGGGACTGAAAAGCGGCTTGGTCTACGGTGCGACCGACGAGGTCGGCATGCATTCGGTGGAGAATGTCACCGAAGTGTTCGACCTCCACGCCACGATCCTTCAGCTTCTCGGACTCGATCACAAAAAACTCACATACCGCTTCGGCGGCCGCGATGTGAGCCTCACCGACGTGCACGGGCATGTCATCCGTGGGATTCTTGCCTGAGGCAGTCCCTAAAATCGTCCTCCTCGTCCTCAGGCCCGTGGCACGGGCGTCCCGTCTTGTGCGCACCTACTAGAGGGCCTAGTCTCACTTGGTGCCCACGAAGTTCACAAACTGGTCAAGTCTTGCCATGCAGTTCAAGTTTGGATCTCAGCCTTTAGGCTGCCCCCAGAGTTCGTCTTTTCAAACGTTTCTGTGCAGGCTAAAGCCTGAACTCCATGCTTGGGGGCGCGCGCTTCGGCGGTACGAGGCTCGCTATTACTAGGCTCAAGGTCGCCTTGGATACATCCGAGAATATTCGAGGCGCATGCACGACGCTAGGTGCCGGGTCTCGTTAGCAAGACCCCTTCACCCGTGCTGAAGATTCCCGCCACGCATCCCGCCATCAATGTCGCGAGAGTGGCCGCTAATAACGCCCGCCAACCCAGCGCCGCGAGGTCGTCTCTGCGCGAGGGCGTCAGCGCGGCCGTTCCGCCTACAAAAATTGCAACCGATGCAACGTGCGCAAAACCGCATAACGCGTAACTCAGGATCACCACCGTGCGCGGATCGGTTACCCCTCCGCTTGAAAGCAACTGAGCGAGATCCCTGTAAGAGACTACCTCGGTCAGGATTACACGCTCACCCAACAAACGTGAGGCGACGGGAACATCGGAGGCTTGTATGCCAAGCAGATAAGCAAACGGCTTAAAAATCCAGCTCAAGATCCTTACGAGCGAAAGCGGCGCTGTAAGCCCAAACCAGGGGCTTGCCACGCCGAGCACTTTGTCTCCCAAAGCAACGAGCCCCAGCACTGCGATCAACAGAGCTGTGATCCCTGCTGCAAGCTTCAAGCCGTCCATCGCGCCTTCGATGATCGCGCCCATCAAATTGCGCGAACGCGTCGACTCGAGGTGTCCCGCGATCTCAGGAAACGCGCCGCTCAGAAACGCGACGTAGACTCCCAGCGTGCTCGATGCGACCGTGCCCATGCCGGTCGTCAACACGCACAGCAACTCTGATCTCGTCATACCTGCGAGATAGGGCCGGATCACCAGTGCGGACTCAACCCCGACGAAGATGTTTGCCGCGCCGCACAGCGATTCCGCTCCACTGATGGCCATCGTTCGGTGAAAGAGCCGGGCAAACAGACGCACCAGCCACTGCAAGACGCGCAGGTGATAGAGAGCCGCGGTGAATGCCGCAAAGAAAATAGCTACGGGCAAGACCTGGAAGATGAGGATGAAACCCACCGACTCCGGTTCGCCAGGCGCTGCGGCTAGCGGCCCAAACAAAAATGCGGTCCCGGCCTTGGACGCATTGAGTAAAGCCAGCACCGCATCGTTCATCCAAAGAAAGGCCCGATGCGAGCCCGGCAGCCGAAATATCAACGTCCCGAGCAGGAGCTGCAACGCCATCCCGGAACCAATCGTCTTCCATGACACCCGCCGCCGATTGCTGGAGAGCAGCCACGCAATGCCCGCGAAAGCAAGGAAACCAACCGCAGATACGAGGTGATGGATCATGTTCTGGTCTTGCGTCGAGACGCCATCCCTTCGTCGTTCCGCGGTTACTCGCTCACGGAACTCGTAGGCTCATAGTATAGCGTGGCGATCTGACTGGATAGTCCGCGAGAATGTCTTCTCTTGACTCACCCTGCGCCATAAAACTCAGAATCAGTTCAACAGAGATCCGCATTCCCCGGATTATGGGCTTCCCTCCAAAAATCTCAGGGTTGGCGGTTATTCTTTGAAGCAGTTCTTCTTCCGGCATTTTGTCACCTCATAAATCTATGAATCCACGTCCTTCGCAATAGGGCTAGCTTCGTACGCTCTGGAGCAGAATTACCTTATCCCGGGGACGGAAAGGCCAGCTTTATAAACGTAACCCGTCACGCGCTCCATATCGGAACTTGTCAGGTACAGAGTCCTGTTGTTTGCGCCCCGGCCAAATATGCAATTGGTGAGCGCCTT
>QHZE01000336.1 GCA_003225335.1 Acidobacteriota bacterium | reverse complement strand
GCGAGCCGGGTGAGTGTGACGGACGCCCTCAAAGACGCAGGGTCGCAATGGGCAGCGATCCGCGGACTGAAGGGCCGCAGTTTTTTAGTAGTCGCGGAAGTGGCGCTGGCCCTGGTCCTGCTGGTATCGTCGGGGCTGATGATCAAGAGTTTGAGCCGCCTCGTGGCGGCTCGAACCGGGGTCGATCCCGCACGGCTCCTGTCTGTGAGAATCAACCTCCCCGGTCTGCAGTACGGATCTCAAGCTTCGCTTGCTTTTTTCCAGGACCTGGAGACTCGCGTGGCCGGCTTGCCCGGCGTGCAGGCGGCCGGGATGGGCAACTGCCCGCCTTTGTCGGGCGGCTGCAATGGCACCATCATCTGGTTCCGGGACCGTCCCGAAGTCTCCCGCGGCGCGGAACCGTCGGTCGGGGTCCACTGGATAACGCCGGACTATCTGAAAGCAATGCGGGTTCCGTTGCTGCACGGGCGCAATTTCACCGCGGCGGATCGAACGGGGGCGCCGAAGGTGGTGCTCATCAACGAGGCCGCGGCCAGGAGGTTCTGGCCGGGTGAAGACCCGATCGGGAAGCCGATCGCGGTGGGGCAGGGAGGATTCGGCGACCGGGCCGAGATCGTCGGGATCATAGCGGACGTCCGTTACGGCACGATGGACGCGACCCCGGGCCCCGATGTGTTTATCCCGTTCGCTCAGTCGCCCAGGAACAGCATGGTGCTCTACCTGCGCACCGCCTCCGATCCCCGGGCCGTCGCTGCCGCGGTGCGCGCCGAAGTTCGCGCGCTCGACAGGAACCTGCCGGTTTACGATCTGAAGACCATGACCGAGCGCATCAGTGACGCAACGTCCAGCGCGCGTTTCAGCGCCGTCCTGCTCGGCGTCTTCGCAGCGATTGCGCTCGTACTTTCCGCAATCGGGATCTACGGCGTCATGTCCTACGCCGTGAGCCAGCGCACGCACGAAATCGGCATCCGGATCGCGCTCGGGGCCGAACCGCGCGATGTGCTGGCCCTCGTGGTGCGGCGTGGGTTGGGCCTTACCGTGGCGGGGCTCGTTCTTGGAGTCGCGGCTGCCCTGGCTTCGACCCGCGTTCTAACGACGCTGCTTTACGAAGTCAGGCCCAGCGACCCGCCCACTTACATCGTGATTGCCGGGATTCTGGGACTGGTGGCTTTTGTCGCGAGCTACGTCCCGGCGTGCCGCGCGACTCGAGTCGATCCTCTCGTCGCTCTTCGCTCGGAGTAGCTCGTGTTCCCGGCCGACGATTACTTGTGGCAATGTTGTTCCAGGAAGCGGAACACATCATCGGCCCCCAGAATCCCGCCTGTCTCGAAAGAGCCATCATCAAAGTACTGCCCAGGTGAAGGCGGCGTAAATGAATAAAGGTATCAATTTCATCTATTTAGTGACGTTCGTGGATAGCGAAGAAGCTATCAGGAAGAGCTTTTCTAGAGCGTCATCCGCCAGCTTGTTTTCGTGTAATTCGTGAAATTCGTGGCCAGGGTTTTCGTTCGCGCGATCTGTGGTGAAAAAAGATGTGTGAATCTTTCTTGCGCATTACCCCCCTTTAGTGAGGGAATACTGCTGGATGAAGATTCTTGTACTCAACTGTGGCAGCTCCTCGGTAAAGTTCCAGCTGATCGAAACCGGCCTCGAGGAGATCGCGAGGAACCAGGATCGCATAGTGGTGCGGGGGCTCGTCGAGAAGATAGGATCTCCCGATTCCATCGTTTCCTGCACGATCCGGGAGCATTCCCTGCGCTACAACAAGCCGATTTCATCGCACAAGGAGGCGCTCTCGACGGTCTTTGACAGCATGACGGGTCATCCGGAGGTGCTGACCGGCCCTGAGGAGATTGGCGGCGTAGGGCACCGCATTGTTCACGGGGGAGAAGGATTCACGCGGTCGGCCCTCATGGAGCCGTCTACCATCGAGAAAATCGAGCACGCCGTCGAGCTGGCGCCGCTGCACAATTCCCACAACCTCGAGGGGTTCTATGCGGCTCGCGAACTGCTCCCGAAAGCCGTGCACGTTGCCGTGTTCGACACATCGTTTCATCACACGTTGCCTCCCAGAGCGTATTTGTACGGCCTGCCCTACGATTTGTATGAGCGCCACAGGGTGCGACGCTACGGTTTTCATGGCACGTCCCACCGCTACGTTTCGCAGCGTTTCGCCGAGATCCACGGCGCGCCCGCCGAGCGTTACAAGCTGATCACCTGCCACCTGGGCAATGGTTGCTCGGTCTGCGCCGTCGATCGCGGCAGGTCGGCCGATACCTCCATGGGTTTCACTCCGCTCGAGGGTCTCTTGATGGGAACGAGGTCCGGAGACCTGGACCCCGGGGCCCTCCTGTATCTGATGTCGAAAGCGCGCCTCGGAATCAAAGACGCAAATCATCTCCTTAACGAAGAAAGCGGTCTGTACGGGCTGTCCGGGCTTTCTCGAGACATGCGGGAGTTGCTGTCCCAACGCGAGAAGGGCAAGGAACGCGCCGGCCTGGCCATCGACACGTTCTGCTACAGGGTAAAGAAGTATATTGGGGCTTACTTCGCGGTACTGAACGGCGCGGACGCCGTCATTTTCACGGGAGGCATCGGGGAGAACGCACCCTCCCTGCGCGCGCAGATCTGCGAGTCGTTGGGAGCTTTGGGCATTAGCCTCAACACGGAGCGAAATCAGGCGGCTGTCGGTGTTGAAACGGACATCACGGCCGACGACGCAAGAACGAGGGTCTGGGTCATTCCGACCAACGAGGAATTACTGATCGCGCGAGACACCCTCGCCTGCATCCTGTCTTCGTAATTAATGATGCAGTTGAAGAAATTCCGGCTTTTTGAGATTCTTCGCGACCGTTTGCGCCCTTCGCGTCTTCGCGGTTAATTCGGGCACAATTTCACCGCGAAGGCGCTAAGCGCGCAAAGGAACCGCAAAGTGACGCGAGAATTGGTCTTTGTGTCCTCCCTGTCTTTGTGGTGAATTACAGTAGGTGCAGCTAAAAGACACTGACAAAGGCTCAGCGGATGCCGTATTCCTCCATTTTTTGATAGAGCAGGCGCCGATGAATGCTTAGCAACCTCGCAGCCTCGGCCCTGTTCCCTCGGGCCTCCTCGAGAGCGGCCCGGAGCAAATGTTCTTCCACTTTGCGAATTACATTCCAGTAGCCATCACGGAACGAGATGTTGTCCAACCGGCTTCGGGATGAACCGGCCGAATGCGGATGAAACTGAATGCATTCCGGCGTGATCACTCCGCCCGGAGCAAGAACGATGGCCCTGGTGATCGTGTTCTCAAGTTCTCGAACATTGCCCGGCCATTGGTGGGCCATGATTTTCTCGAGCGCATCCTCACGCAGGGTGATAGGACGCTCGGAGCGACTGAGGAAGCGCTGCACCAGGAGGGGAATGTCCTCCTTTCGCTGCCTCAGGGGAGGCAGAGCGATGGTTACCACACTCAAGCGGTAGTAGAGATCTTCGCGGAAGCGTCCGGCTGCAATTTCGCCGTTCAGGTCGTGAGCCGTGGCAGTGATCAGGCGAAAGTCAACCGGGACCGGCGTGTTGCTTCCCAGACGTTCGATTACGCGCTCCTGAATTGCGCGCAGCAGCTTTGCTTGCAGGCCAAGAGGAAGCTCGGCAATCTCGTCAAGGAAGAGAGTGCCTGCCTGCGCCTTTTCAAACCGGCCGATTCTACGCGTCAGGGCGCTGGTAAAGGCTCCCTTCTCGTGCCCGAAAAGCTCCGATTCCAGCAGACTGTCCGGAATGGCAGCGCAGTTGACCTTGACGAGCGGCCCTTGGGCACGGGAACTGTACTCATGGATCGCATTTGCCACCAGCTCTTTTCCCGTACCCGATTCGCCGGTGATCAGGACGGTCGCTCCGGACGAGGAGACCCGCCCAATCAGCTTGTACACCTCCTGCATCGACAGGCTGTGGCCGACGATGTTCGGAATGTTAGGCGCCTGGGTGGCATTTGTGTGCAAGTCGCGAAGCGCCTTTTCGAGCGCGCGGTATTCCAAGGCGCGCTGGATCAAAACAACCAGGTGCTCGTCGTTGATGGGCTTGGAAACATAGTCAAACGCTCCCAGTTTGGTTGCCCGGATGGCATTGCTGCTGGTCGAGTTAGCGGTCATGATGATCACTGCCGCTTTGCAAGGTCCATTCCGAAGCCGCTCCAGAACCGAGAGACCATCAAGGTCGGGAAGCCGGATATCCAGCAGGATCAGGTCCGGCTGCTCCCGCAGGGCCAGACGCAGCCCTTCCTCGCCCGTTTCGGCCTTCAGAACTTGATAGCCCTCGTCTGAGAGCAGAAGGCTCAGGGCCTTAAGGGCAGTTCTCTCGTCCTCGACAATTAGAATTCGTGGCTTCATGCCGATTCTTGAGCAGGCAAGATAATCCGGAAGCGGGCGCCTTTATCGCCGTTTGCGCACACGATTTCCGCACCCATCTTGTCGAGCAGCGTTTTTGTCACGGCCAGACCAAGCCCTGTCCCCCCGGACTTCGTTGTGTAGAAGGCCTCGAAGACACGATCCTGCTGTTCCATTGCCAAGCCGGGGCCACTGTCTTCGACGACAATCTCGAGGTGCGAATTGACAGCCAGGAGCGCGACTCGCACCTCACCCTCGGGGCCTGAAGCGTCGATCGCGTTCAGGAGAAGATTCATCAAGGCCTGTTGAAGGCGATCGAAGTCGGTCGCTGCTTCAGACTCCATGGCTCCGCCCACTCGGATCCTCACGCCCCTCTCGTCGGCGTGAGGTTTCACGAGGGCCAGTGTCCGGTCGAGGATTGGCTGCAGCGGCTGTACCCGGATCTTGGCGGGCTCGTCCGGACGGAAAGCAAGCAGACTCTTCAGCAACGTGTCCAGGCGATCGATTTCGTTGATGACCAGTTGAATCGGCTCCGCTGCCTCAGGCTGGGCCTGAAGGCGCCTTGCGAGAACACGGATTGTGAGGCGGAGACTGTTCAAGGGGTTTCGAATCTCGTGCGCGATTCCGGCCACTACTCGTCCCATGACTCGCAGCCGGTCCTCCCGGCGGAGAGCAGCCTCCAGCTTCTGGCGGCTCTCCGCCATTGTGTTGATGGCCTGGACGACCGGTCGCAGTTCGTGGTCCTGGTCGGGAAGCCGGTAGCTCAGATCGGTGCGCAACCGCTCCAGCCCCGCTTGAACAACCGCGAAGCCCTGTTGAAGGCTGAAGCTGAGCTTCAAGACAAACCCGACCGCAAGCGAGGCGAAGAGCATGACCCCGGCCAGCAGCAAGCGCTTGTTCAACTCGCTGGAGCTGCTGAAATTGAAGATCCGGCGCAGGGACCAGGCCGCGAGCGGGCTTTCGCGCTGGGCCAGAACCGCAACCAGCACCACGTCGTTGTGGTCCTGGGCAAAACGATTCGCAACGCGACCCGTCCGCCGACTTTCTTCCAGGGCGTTCAAGACCTGCCGATGTTCCAGCGCGGGTTGGCGCAATGTGCTCCCTGGCTCGGTATACGTCGGAAAGCTATGACCAACGACCTCCTCATGCCACAGGTAGCCCCCCTCGACGTCGGGATAAGATCGCAGCACCTCGTACGAAACTGATTTCAGTTCCTGATCCCACGTCTCGATCGAGGACACTCGTCTTTCGTGGCCGCTTTCCCAAGAGCGACTCCCTTGGACCAGCTCACTCACAGCACTCGTGAGCGCGCGATTCGCCTCGCTGATCACTACGGTTCGAAGATTCCGGGCAAGGTCCACAACGAGCAGGCCGGTGACGACGATCGCCATGAGCGCCATGACGAGCAGCCACGTTTGCAGCCGCTGAGCGGCGACAATCGGAGGAAATTTCAACATGTCAGCCCGAGACCTGAGGGTCGATGAGCTTCGATGCATTTCTCGAGCCAGTCCGATCCCTCGACTTCTGAAGGTCCAAACTCGCCTGGAGACCACGGGGTGTACGCTATTTGCACACAGAACGTCCGCTTTTTTCTCACACTCAGGGGATTCCTACCACTTATTCCTTGAAATCTCAAGGCAGTCAAGCGGCAGGCCGTTTGCATGGAGCCA
>QHZE01000335.1 GCA_003225335.1 Acidobacteriota bacterium | reverse complement strand
TTGCATGGAGTTGTCCTTCACGAATCCCGCGTCGGTGTTAAACCAGCGGTTGACGCTGCGCTGGTCCGATGACAGCGGGATACTGTCCAGGTCGGGCAGCGGCACGTTGCCGAAGCCGTACGGCTCGCCGCTGTTTACCAGCCAGATGGCGCCCAACTGCCAGCCGCCCAGCAATCCGTCGGCGACGCGGTTGAGGCTTGAACCGAATTGCCGGCCGCGGCCGAAAGGCAGTTCGTAGATGGAGCTGAAGCCGATCTGCTGCGTGCGGTCAAAGGCGGAGATCACCTTCGATGGCCGGGGATCGGAGGCGTTGAGATATTCCGTCGCGTCAATCTGCTTGCTGAAGGTGTAGTTGAACTGCGCCGTGAAGCCTTTCGAGAAGCGCCTCTCCGAACGAAGCTGGAAGGCGTTGTACCAGGTGAAGCCCTGGAAGTCGAGCATGCTGACCGAGCTGAACTGCGGATAAGGGGCCAGCAACTGGGCCCGCGAAATGGTGGAGCCGTTCAGGCCCGTGCCGGGCAGCAAACCCTGGAGCGGATTCGCCACATTGAAGGTCAGATAATCGATAGTAGCCTGGTCGCGCGAAAGCGATTTGCTGAGGTATTGCAGCGGAATGCCGTTGAGCTGCCGACTGGTTTGCAGTTTTATGGCTTTGCTTCCGACATACCCGGCTTCCACCAGCACGCTGCCCGGCAGCAGGATCTGATGGTTCAGATTCCAGCGCATGGTGTAGGGCGTGATGCCCGCCGGGTTGTAGAACGAGATCGCGTTGCCGAGGAAGGTCGCGAGACCGGCGGATGAACCAGGCGCGGCGAGGAGTCCGTTAGGGAACGGGTTGGACAGCGACGACTGGAAGGTCTGCCCGTTGTCGAGCGTCGGCACGACGTTGGTGTTGATGCTGAAGCCGGACTGGATGGAGCGATTCTGAGCCGGCTGTCCAATGGAGATGTCGTAGGCTCCGAAGCCACCGCGCCACACCATACGCTTGTTCATCTGGTAGGCAAAGCCGACCCGTGGCAGGAAGTTGGTGAAGACCCGGTCGAAGAAAGTGGGGGGAACTCCGTTCACGCCGGCGAACAGCAGCCCGCCTCGAACGTGAAATTGATCTGCGGGCAGAGACGGATCCGGTTTCGCGGCGTAAGCAGCGCGGGCCGCAGCCTCGATCGCCTGCGGAGTACTGAAGTCGAAGCCGCGCACTGACCGGTTGTAGCGTTCCTTCGTGGGTCCTTCATACTCCCAGCGCAGCCCCAGGTCGAGCGTCAGCTTGCGGGTTGCGCGCCAATTATCGTGGAAGTACAGCGACCAGTAGGTCGACTGGATCGCCTCGTTCGCGTTTCGCGCGATGAAACCTCCGGTGGGAATGCCGAGCAGAAACGACGCCAGGCCCTGGCCGACACCGCCGGGCGAGCCGGGCGAGTTGTCGAGTGGTCCGCGCGTGAAATTGGTGCCGAACTGGTACCGTCCGGTGGCGTGACCGAAGAACGACACGTTGTCGCGATAAGCGCGGGCGTCGACGCCGAACTTGAATGTGTGCGCCGACAACTGCTTCGTGAAGTCGCCGAACAGCGAGTGAACGTCGTTGTTGAGTGTGTCGTAGCCCTCATAGCCGAGCGATTCGAGCCCTGAAATGTCGATGCGCGGGAACAGGGCGGCGGTACCGGTCAGTTGCGCAGCCACCGAATCCGAGAAGCCGAGCTCCTTTATGTCGAACCCGAGCCGCCGCGGTTTGTGCCCGCCGGCATAGCGGATGTATCCGTAGCGAACATTCATGATCAGGCTGGGCGTGAAAGTGCGTACATAGTCGCTCGCGAACTGCCGGGTCTTGCCGACGTAGTTGTTGGCGACGGCCGGACTGTCCCAGTAGTTGCGATAGGGTCCGTCGTTCTTCTTGCTGACGGATACCCGGAAGAACAGGCGATCCTTATCGCTGAGGTTCTCGTCGTAGCGCCCGATGTAGTTGTAGTAGTCGAGCGGCTCGGGCCGGTTCTGCGACGTGTAGTTGCTGCGGCCATCGGCCGAACCCGTGGTATTGGGCGCCGGGTAATACTTCAGGATGTTGAGCGCCATCGGGTTGATGCGGCTCGACGGGATGATGTTGTTCGGGAAGGGCTGGATGGAAAAACGGCCGTTCGCCGCCGGCCGGATGGTGGCCGGATCATAGATCTGGTATTGCGGCCCGAGCTGCAGCAGGGAACTGAAGTCGCCGTTGTAGAACTTCGGATCCGGAACCGAGTCCGTGATCGACGTGACCAGTTCATTGTGGAGCCCTTCATATCCGAACGAGAAGAAGCTCCGGTTCTCGCCGTTGTAGAGCTTCGGAATCACGACCGGACCGTTCAGGCTGGTTCCCCAGCGCCGGTAGTGGAAATCGCCGCGCTCTTGCCCAGTTAGGTTCCCGAAGTATGTGTTCGCGTTCCAGTCCGGCTGGCGGAAGAATCCGTAAGCCGTGCCGTGCAGGGCATTCGCGCCGGATTTCAACACGACGCTAATGATGGTCCCGCTGGTGCGACCCACGCTCGCGTCGAATGCGGTCTCCACTTTGAACTCCTGCACCGTATCGGCGGGCGGCGAGTTGGAGACGCCGGTGCCATAGTCTGCGTTGCTGGTCTGTGTATTTGGGACGCCATCGACGGTGAAGTCGGTGGAGCCGAGCGGCGCGCCCTGAATCGCCGTGCGCGTGCTGGTGGCGTTCATCTCGGTCGGCGTCTGGTAGTAGAAGCCGTTCGGATACACGTTGTTTACACCCGGAGCCAGGTACATCAACGTGTAGGCGCTGCCGTGCGGAAGCGGAAGCTCCGAAATGCGCTTGCTGTCGATGACGGTGCCGATATTCGCGCTGGCGGTCTGCAGCAGGGGGGTTTCCGCGGAGACCTGGATGGATTGGGCGCTCGACCCGAGTTCCAGCGCGAAATCCAGTTGCACATGATCGGCGATGCGCAGTTCAATGTTGTCGCGCACGCTGCTCTTAAAGCCCGCGGCCGTCGCGGCAACGCGGTACCTGCCCGAGAGCAGCAGCGGGACTACATACTTGCCTTCGGCATTCGTGCGGGCCTTGATCACGACATTGGTGGCCAGGTTCCGCACCTCGACCTCGGAGGACGGCACGAGTGCGCCGGAGGGGTCGCGGACCTCGCCCGAGATGGTGGCCCGGGTTTCCTGGCCGGATGAAGGTTGCACACTGAGAAACACGATGGCGACCGTGGTGATTGCCACCAAATATCTGAAGACCTTTGATGTAGGGATCAACGTGGGGATCTCCTGGCGGTTGCTCGGCGCGTCTGTTCCGGCTGATAGCAGCACCTAACCTCCCGCGAGAAACGGGCTTTCGCTCTGCAATCGGTTTTCCGTGACAATACGCCTGGGTTGCGTAAAGGTCAACCCGGTGCAATTTGGGAGTCAATTCATGCCGCCGTTAACTCTCTCAGAAGCTGTGGAGAATTTAATTCGTGTTAATTCGTGGAATTCGTGGCGGTTTTAATGGCCACGAATTTCACGAAAACGACCACTGCCATTTGGATGTCATTGGTTTGAAATACAATTTCTTACGTCTCTCCGGCCGAGCGGCTTGACTCTCACCTTTAATTGCACCGAGGTCAACCTGATGCATTGCAATAAACGCCGGAGCCGTGTAAGGTTGCACAGCAAAGCATTCGATGGCGATCAGGTAAGTGGCCTTCTGATGCTTTTTCAACTTGGCCTCATGCCGCAGACGGGCATCGAAATACAAACGGTCCGCCGGTTTGACTCTGAAGATCTTGTCGCCTGCCACGTAATCCATTTCGCCTTCAAGCATGTAGACGAACCGCCGGCCGGATTGATCGACGGTTGAGCTTGGAGAAATGTGTATCATGCCGAGAATCGGCCAGAAAATGTCGCGCCGCGAGTTTGCACTTTCTTCGATGGCGCTGGCTGCCTGGGCCGGCGCTCGCCCGGCGCACCCGGCCGCGCCTGCGGGCGGCGCTCCCGCGGAATTTCGCGACGTGCCAAACCCGAACCGGATGCGCTTGCACTGGTATATTTTCGGACCGGCGTGGGAACCCGCGGAGTGCGAACGCCAGATGGCCCGGATGGCGGCGCAGCACATCGGGGGCGTGCTGGTGTTTCCCACCTATCCAATCGCGGTAGACAATCCGGCGCGCGGCATCCGCAATCTCGAGTATCTGTCGCCCGAGTTCCTGAAGGTGCTGCGCTCCGTCGCCGATTCGGCGCGGCGCCTGGGCCTGACCGTCGACATCGTGGCCGGCACCGGCTGGCCCTATGGCGGACCCTCGGTGTCGCTCGAGGACGGCGCGAAGGCGATTCGCATGCGGCGCGTTGCCGCGGGCTCCGAGCCTTCGCTGCAGCCTGGCGAACATCCCGTCGCGTCGGTTACGGCGTCGAGCTCCGGCGAAATGCTGCTGTTCACCTCGGCGCCGACGCGCATGCAGGTGAAGCGGGCCGCACTGGGCGCCGAAGGCTTCGTCCTCGATCACTACGACCGGGCCGCGCTCGATCGGTATTTGGAAGCCGTCGGCGACAAGTTGATCTCCGCCGTGCCGCCCGGCGGCATCCGCTCGATCTTCTGCGACAGCTTCGAAGTCTATCGAGCGACTTGGACCGCCAAGATGCCCGAGGCCTTCGCCGCGCGCCGCGGATACGATATCAGACCGCACCTCGAGGCCTTGTTCGAGACGCGCCATCCCGATGCGCGGGACGTTCGCTGCGATTTCTGGCGCACTCTCTCGGAGCTCGCCGAGATGGAGTTCGTGAAGCCGCTCGGAGAGTGGGCGCACAAACGCGGCGTCACCACGCAAGTGGAATCCTACGGTACGCCGCCGGTGTCGCTGGCAAGCTATCGCTGGGTCGACATCCCGGTGGGCGAACACTACGAATGGAAGGAGTTCAGCACGTCGCGCTGGGCGAGTTCCGGCGCGCACCTGGCCGGAAAACCCGTCGTGCTGGCCGAGGCATGGACGTGGGCCAACCTTCCGAATCGTTTCTCGGACACACTCGAAGATCTCAAGCTCTGCTCCGACTTGCACTTCCTGTGCGGCATCAACGCGCTGTATGGACTCACCTACGCCTATTCGCCGGAGTCGCTGGGCTCGCCCGGCTGGGTTCCGTACTTCGGGCCGGCAGTGAACCACACTTCGCCGTTTTGGCCTTACTTCTCGCATCTCGCCGACTACGTGAATCGCGCGAGCTATATCCTGCAGCAGGGCAAGCCCGTTGCTGACATCGGATTGTATCTGCCGGCTGAGGATGCGATGGCCGAGGCTCCACCCGAACAGTTGCTGCTCAACTGGGCGGTGCGCGACCGCATGTCGTCGAACGGCGCGCCGCCGGAGTTCGGTTTGAAGAACGCGTTGCACTACGAGTCGAACGTGGTGAAAACCATCATCACGAACGGCTACTCGTTTGACGGCGTGGATGCCTTCACGCTGCCGGAGATGGAAGTGCGCGACGGGCGCCTGCGCATGGGCGACTGCGATTTTGCGGTTGTCGTCTTGCCCAACCTGACGGGCATTGACCCGGCGGCCTTGCGAAGGCTCGCCGAGTTCGTAGAGCGGGGAGGCAGCTTGATCGCAACGCGCCGCCTGCCTGAGACGGCCTGGGGCCTGCATCAGAGAGAGGAGAACCGCGCAGCGGTGAAGAAACTGGTTGCGGAACTCTTCGGGCCCGTGCCGCGCGGCGCCTCGTTGGTGGAGCACCGCTGCGGCAATGGACGCGCGATTTTCGCCGGCGACGAGCTCGCGAGCCTGCGCAAAGCGCTGGGGCGGGTCTGCCCTCCGGATATCCGCTTTGCCGAGCCAAGCGAGCAGGTCAGCTTCGTCCACCGCAGGGCGACAAATTGCGACTACTATTTCCTCGCGAACACGAGCACGGAGTCGCAGCGTCTTGACGCCGAGTTCCGCTCCGGCGCCCGCGTGCCGGAACGGTGGCATCTCGAAAGTGGCGCGACCGAGCCGGTTCCGGTCTTCGAACCGACTGCGTCCGGCGCGCGACTGCGCTTCACGCTGGGGCCGCTCGAGTCGCGCGTGTATTCGTTCGCGGCCGGGGAGCGCGAACCCGTCGCGCTCGAAAGCGATCTCGACCTGCGGGCTTCCGGGCGCGGTTGGACGGCATCCGCGTGGTCGAACGGCCGTTTCTTCCTGCGCCGCAAGAGCGGTCGCGAGGCCATTGCGGTTAGGGGCCTTCCAGCGCCGGTCGTGTTGTCTCCGTCCTGGGTGTTGTCATTCGAAGGAGCGGCCATCAAGCCGGTGCGCATCGATGATCTGTGTTCCTGGACCGAGATTC
>QHZE01000334.1 GCA_003225335.1 Acidobacteriota bacterium | reverse complement strand
TCCAAAATTTCGCGAGGATTTGGCCTGAATTCTCGTGAAAAAAGGGCTGCTCCCGACCGATTGGTTCTTCATCCAGCATAGATTGTGGTCATTTGAGTCGGACGTGAAAACCACGGCCAAGCTTAAAGTGCCCGACTCATGGCTTCAAGCGCATCAAGAAATTCCTCGATGACCGCCTCCGCGTCCGCATTGGCAGTTTTAACTGTGAATTTGCTAATAATAAACATAGCCGCAATTGTTGAACCATTTTCTCTGTTGACAACAGACAGACAGGTCTGTATGTTTATGTCAATATGAAATCTATGAATAATAAATTACCGCCTGGCTTCGCGAGCGGCGCTTCGGCCGGGCTCGATCTTGGAAACAGCTTGAAAGGAGGACTCTCATGAAACTCACCGGTCGCACCATCCTCATCACCGGCGGCTCCGCCGGCATCGGCCTTTCCTTTGCCCTCAAGTTCCTCAACCTCGGCAACGATGTCATCGTGACCGGTCGGCGCCAGGCGGTGCTCGAAGAGGTGAAGTCGAAACACCCGAAACTCCGCACAATCCAGAGCGACGTCGCGGAACCCGCTCAAATCGCCGCCCTCGCGGCGCACGTGAAGGCGCATTTTCCGAAGCTTGATGTGCTGATGAACAACGCGGGTATCAGCCTCTATAGGAACCTCAAGGCGCCAGCGGCCGACCTCGCTGGGTTGATGGCGGAGATGAACATTAACGTGGGCGGCGTGCTTCGCATGACCTCCGCGTTCATTGACACCCTCAAGGCCAACAAGGGCACCATTATCAACGTATCATCTGGCCTCGCCTTCGTGCCGCTGCCGTGCATTCCGATCTATTGCGCCACCAAAGCGGCGATCCACTCTTACACCCAGTCGCTCCGGTTCCAATTGGAAGAAACCGGGGTGGAGGTCATCGAGGTCATGCCCCCTGCGGTAAAGACCGACATGACGGCAGACCTTCCCGAGGGCGATGGCTTTACCCTCATCACTACGGACGAGTTGGTGAAGCAATCGTTTGCGTCTCTCAAAGCGGGTGCCCTCGAGATCCGGCCTGGACAGTCCAAGCAGCTCGCATTCATGCGCCGCCTCGCCCCCGATTTCATCAACCGGCAACTCTGGAAGTCGTCCAAGAAGCTTGTGCCAATCGGGGTAGGTTAGCCAGCACGTGCCAACCCTTTAGTGAGCTTAATAAACACCGGTAAAGGGGAGCCCAACGAAAAAGAAAGTCAATAAACGCGAAGTAAAAGGAAGCAATTTGCTGACAACAGACCGATAGGTTTGCATGGTTGATGCTTTATGAAAAAGTCTGCGAACAAACTACCATTAGATACACGCGGGAGAATCCTTCAGGCCGCCTTTGTGGAGTTCTATGTGAACGGCTTTCAGGGCGGCGGCATAAATAATATTATCGAAAAGGCTGGCAGCACCAAGGGCGGCTTATTTCACCATTTCCCGGACAAACAGGCGCTCGGTTACGCGATCGTGGATGAACTCATTTACCCGGAACTCAAGAAAAACTGGTTTGATCGCCTGGCTAGCTCAATTGACCCAATCAAAGACATTAAAGACCTGTTTCGCCGATCCATGAAAGAGGATATTGATACCGGGCGATATAGGCAAGGATGTCCCCTCAACAATTTGGCCTTGGAGATGTCGCAACTTGACGAAGGCTTTCGCAAGCGAATCGAACGTGTTTACGAGGAGTGGCGCGGAAGTTTGGAGGCTGCCCTTGCTCGCGGTATTAAGGCGGGTAAGGTGCGGAAGAACGCTTCTGCTCAGAACGCGGCAATCTTCATCATCGCGGTGCAGATGGGCATGGTCGGTACCGCCAAGAATTCGCAGAATCCGGAACTGATGGCGAGGGCGGGCGAAGAACTCTTTTCGTATCTAGACACCTTGATCCCGTGAGGTATTTTTTATGCAATGTCACAAACAGACCTGTCTGTCTCCTTCACATAAACGATGTGAGGATTCGAGGCTGCTGCCATTGGAGATGAGATAGGAAAAGACCATGAAAACTAAATCGCCAAGTAATGAATATGTGTTGTTCTTCCGCGATACCCAGTTGGCAAAACGTTTATCACCAGAGGAAATGCAAGCGTTGACACTGGAGTGGGCTGCTTGGGTTGGGCGACTTAGGAAGCAGCGAAAGATCAAAGACGGAGGCCCACTGGAACATGAGGGCACGTTCATTTCGCGCAAGAACGCAGGGTTAGCAAGCAATATTCCACTTATTGCATCCCAAGAAACGATCACCGCCTATTCGCTAATTGAAGCCAATGATCTCACCGAAGCCTTGGAAATTGCCAAGGATTGTCCGGTTCTGAAAGGTGGTTCAACCATCGAAATTCGGCCAGTAGCCCCAAGGGAATGAAATGGTTGGATACCGGCGTGAGCCATCAACTCGAACCAGATGAACAATCAAAAAAGAAAGGAAAGGACATCATGACATCACTAAGAGGTAAGGTCGCTCTGGTCGTTGGAGGTAGTTCCGGCGTCGGCAAGGCGACGGTCAAGGCCTTGCTATCGGAGGGAGCACACGTGACTGCGGTAGCGCGCGGAGCGGACAACCTCCGTGTGCTCAAGACGGAGTTGGGTGACGGGCTCGCGACAATCCAAGGGGATGCGACAGATTCTGCGTTTGCGGAGCGTCTGCTACGCGAGCTCAGGCCCGATCTTGTAGTTCTGGCCGCAGGCGTAACGCCGCGGATGGCCCGTGTCGACGAATTCGACTGGGAATCATTCTCGGAGGCGTGGAACGGGGATCTCAAGGCATCATTTCATTTGGTTAAGCAGGCACTCACGCTGCCGCTTCGTCCAGGCTCGACTGTGGTCCTCGTTTCAAGCGGCGCGGCCGTTGACGGTTCGCCGCTCTCCGGGGGCTACGCTGGGGCCAAGCGCATGCAATGGTTTCTTGCCAGCTACGCGCAGAAGGTGTCGGATGCGAAGAGGCTTGGCATCCGCATGCTTGCAGTGTTGCCGCGTCCTATTGATGGAACGACCATTGGTGCGCGTGCTGCGGAGGTATACGGTAAGATAAACGGGGTAACCGCCGAGGCATTTATGAAGCGAATCGGTGTATCCCTCGACAACGTTGCATCCGCGATTCTGACTGCACTCGACGGAGGCGTGCCAGCGGAGATCAACTCAATCTTAGTGACCCCAACCGGTATCGAAACACTCAAATGAGCAAAAGAGGAGAGAACGAAACAATTAATAACATGATCAACAATAAACCATAAGGAACAAGTGAAAGGAGAAAGAACTATGAATAACCATAAGACTGGAACACGTGAAGAGTGGCTTGCAGCCCGGCTCGGGCTGCTCAAGGAGGAGAAGGAACTAACGCGGCGCAGCGACGAGCTGGCGCGGCGGCGGCAGGAGCTGCCGTGGGTTCGGATCGACAAGAAGTATCGCTTCGAGACCGACGAGGGGAGCGTCTCGCTGGTAGACTTCTTCCGAGGACGCTCGCAACTCCTCATCTACCACTTCATGTTCGGGCCCGACTACAAGGCGGGGTGTGCAACCTGCTCGACGATCGCGGACGGATTCAACGGCTTCGCCGCCCACTTGGCCAATCACGACGTCACGCTGTCGGCAGTGTCTCTGGCGCCGCTCGCGAAGCTGCAGGCCTACAAGCGGCGGATGGGGTGGACGTTTCCCTGGGCGTCCTCGTTCGGCAGCGACTT
Source organism: Acidobacteriota bacterium (assembly GCA_003225335.1). Lineage (GTDB taxonomy): Bacteria > Acidobacteriota > UBA6911 > UBA6911 > UBA6911 > Gp18-AA60. The sequence continues at coordinate 3,077 of QHZE01000334.1, read as the reverse complement.
CAACCCCGACTTCAACGTCTCGTTCACCGAGGAGCAGCAGCGCGAGGGGGCCATCGAATACAACTACGAGCGCGGCAGCCACGCGATGGATGCGACGACGGCGGTCCCGCAGGTCGTCACCGACAACGCGGCCATGGCCGGAACCGACGTGGCTACGTACACGCGCGAGAGGCCGGGCATGAGCGCGTTCGTGCTCGAGGACGGCGTCGTTCACCACACCTACTCTGCTTATGCGCGCGGACTGGACGGCCTCTGGGGCATGTACCAGTGGCTTGACCGTGCTCCCAAGGGACGCAACGAGACGGGCCTCTGGTGGCGCCGCCACGACGAATACGACAAAGCCGCGTCAAAAGACTGTTGCGCCTGAACGCCCGGCCGGTCTATGACGGACCAACTGCAACATAAAAATTCAGCCGGCGGCAATGAAGCGACGCTGCCGGCTGAATTTATCGCGGTTTGTGTCCTTGCGTTCGTCGCAGGCGTATCAGCGACCGTTTATTTCTGTCACTCGATGTGCTGCGAAATGGAAATGCCCGGCGGCTGGACGATGTCCATGATGTGGATGCGAATGCCCGGCCAGACCTGGTCCGCATCGGCCATAGGCTTCTTGCTCATGTGGCTGGCAATGATGGTGGCGATGATGATGCCGTCGGCGCTGCCGATGTTTCTGAAAACACGGCGTCCGTGGGCCTCCCTTTGTTACATGATGTCCGGATACTTCGCCATCTGGCTGGCAGCTGGTGTTGGAATTTATGCGCTCGGAGTGGCGTTTGCGACGGTTGCAATGCGGTCGGAGTTGTTTAGTCGTACCGTGCCCTTGCTTTTGGGTGCATCGTTGATAGCCGCCGGGTCAATTCAATTCACACGCTGGAAAATGACGCACCTGTTGCGCTGCCGCTCACCATTTGGATGCGCCAGTTCATGCCCCCAACATGAATCAAGTTTTCCTCTTGGCTGCAAACAAGGTGCGGCGTGTTGTGCCTGTTGCGCCGCGCCGATGGCGATTCAACTCACTCTGGGAATCATGAATCCGCTCGTGATGATAGTCGTCGCGATTGTCATTGCTGCGGAAAAGCTTCTTCCGCGACCTGCAATCGTCGCACCACTCGTTGGCGTTTCGGCAATCATCGCGGGCGTCGCGTCCTTTTGTGCAGTTTTCCTGCGGCCATGACAAGCAATCCTTTTAGTTGCGTAGTATGAAGCGAGATGGATGCTGTGTTCAAAGCTTTGGCTGACGAAAGCCGTCGAAAGTTGCTCGATGAGTTGCACAGGAATACCGGGCAGACGTTGACTCAATTGTGTGGACTGCTCGACATGACACGGCAGACAGTGTCCAAGCACTTGGCACTGCTTGAGTCGGCGAACCTGGTTGTCACGGTGTGGCGCGGGCGTGAGAAGCTGCATTATTTCAGTCCGGTGTCTTTGCACGAGATCTACGGGCGCTGGATCGACAAGTATGGCGTTGAAGGCAACCCATTCGGCGAAGTCATCTACGCCTACACCCGCGCCCAGGCCGTTGCCGATGGCTTTCAGGTTGAAGTAACCAAGACCGCGCAGGAAGCCGGAATTAAGTTTCCGGTTTTCATCACTCGCACCGCGTTTGACGATTATGTTGACCGTGCCACCGAACGTGACCGGCCAAGACGAAGCCGGGAGGCTTTGGGATGTCGTCTGGATGCTCCGTTTTGCCATTCAGAAGGCGCAGTCCGGTCAGGCTCGCTTGCCGTTTGCGCTCTATGTCCGCAACGACAACCGCGCCCCGCGCCTAATCAAACTCATTGCCATGTATGGCCCCCTCGACATTGACGACCCGCGACCAGTCATCACGGTAATGATGCCGGACGAGGATTGACCGCCCCCGGAATACTCACGCGGTTGGACTGGAAACGGTTCAGCCGACTTTGCCAAGTTGGGGACTCCGCTACCGTCCCCAATCCCCGCCGCCAGAGGCATGGCCTCTGGACTCCATTACGTAATCTGGTAGATTTCTGGCGACCTCATCCGCAGTCGTACACTTTTGAAGGGCGGAAACGACACCGGGCAACGCATCGGCAAACCGGCCTGAAACGTCCATCTCACCCTGTCGTGCGAGCGCGGAAGCCAGCCTTTCCCCCGGCGGACAGAAATCAGTCTGAATGCCCGCTTTGTCGCCGCGCGGATCAATGCGATACCAGCCGTGACGTTTGAGAAACACCGCGATGCCCGGTGAATCTTTCTCCTCTGCAAGTCTGATCGTGATGCTTGTCATTTGTGCAAATAACGCTTAACGGAAAAAATTCAACCATTGGAACAAAGCGCAAACTAAAACAATCAAGTTCGTGTTAGGAAGCGCCGTTCTCATCTGCTTCAAGCACTTCAAAAACTGTCGTCAATCCGTGATGGGCAAGATGCTTGGCCTCAGCGCTCGAAACGCGCTTTCGGGTCACCCATCGCCGACTCGCGACGCGAACCGCGACAGCGGCGGCCTGCGCGCGATTTATTGACGTTGGCTCCGGCGACTGGTGGTTAGGCGCCTGAATTAATAACACATGAGGCAACAAGAGCAATCAGAGCGACAATCAAAAATGCGACCCGGATGGCATGGAGCAAATCCCAGCGCCGGCGTAAATCTCGCCAATTTTCTGGCACAGAAGCTGGCTTCCAGCTGGCAACCTGATTATTGATTGGAACGGGCAAGAGCACGGAGTAAACACTTATAAGAGCAAAAAGCGCCGTCGAGGCGAGTGCCAGCCACCATGGCGTGCTTCGTGTCGTGTGCGCAACGAAAGTCACTAAAAGTGCAAGCAGAAATGTAAGCGCATACCAGAATGGCATCACCATGCCGAGGGCCTTCGCCAATGTCTGAGCAGCTTGGACATGCACTGCGTCCTCTAGGCGGCTGATACGTGGGTGAAAGAATACTGCCACGGCAAGTTCGCTACCGGTCAATGTCCCCGCGACCACGATAGCGGCTATCTCAAGAGCATGAATGATGTCAGGATTCATAAATTCGTATGAAGCAATACTTCCAACTTCTCGTAAGCGCAAAGATCAGTCCGAGCAAGACAGAAGCGTTGAACTTCACCAAAGCGGCGGCT
>QHZE01000333.1 GCA_003225335.1 Acidobacteriota bacterium | reverse complement strand
TTTTGGCGACCTCACGATCCGAGGCGAGGAGACAGAGAATGACGACACTTCTCCGAGATCTACGATACGGGACAAGGATGTTGGCGCGGAGGTTCCGTCCCTCGGAACGTCCCGCAAAGCGGGGCCCTGCGTGTCTGAGGTCGAGCCGATCCCGCTGCGGGACGCTCGCGGGAAGACCAGAAGAATCCAGACAGCGAAGGATTTTTTAGCTTTGACCGAACGTGATCGGACTCTCGTTCGGGCTGCCCTGCTGCTGGCACAGGCAATCTCGCTCAGCAATGGCGTTTGCGATGCCTTTGTCGATGCGGGTCCTGACGTGGCTGTCGCCTGACAACTCGCTCCTGCGGACCGGCATAAAGTGTGTGGTACCATTGGCAAAGCCACGGCCGCCGACCGCTGGGTTTGCGAATCGTTTAGGCGGAGAGGAGGTATCGGATGAGGCTGGAACCTCCCTCGAAAGAGGGATACTTTCAGCTAAAGCTTGGAGTCGTCGTGATGCCGCCGCAGAGGATGTCAATGCGGAAGATCTCGAAACTTGTCTTCTCGCTAGCCGTCTGTCTCGCCGGCTGTGTTGTCAGCGGCGCTCCATTCGTTGCAGCGCCAGGAAAACAACAACAGGGTGCGCCGCCGAGCGAGCTCCCACCGTCTCCCCTCGAAGCGTTTGCCTCTCGACCGACCGCGAGAGTCATCTGGTCGAAGAAGATTGGCAGTCTCGAGAGTAGCGAGGCTCGCGCGACCGTCACCGCCCTGATCGTCGAGGACACGACGAGCAGGCCGGACGTCATGCGTGGCCTTCAAATCGATCTCGCGCACATCGGCGCGACCCCTAGTTGTGACCAGATATACTGGGCGTGGAGAATTATGTGCCAACGCGCCAACGCAGCGGTCTATGTCGAGGAGGGGCGCCTCGAGGCGGTCCGCAACGGGATTCAGCGCGGTGCCGCGGAACTGCGTCCCTACGAGTACATCTCCCGGTATGAGCGCAGGGCCTCGTGGGAAGTGTCAACGGGACTGATCGTTTGCGGCTATCAGTTTTCAGACCGCCGGCCCAGCGAGTTGGCTGCGCTGTTCACACGCGCCATCGCGGAACTCAAGGCTGCATCCCGGTGACCTCGCGCTGATCACGGCCCGCTGGGTTTTCAGGTCGGGCTGATCCTTCTTGAGGCCCTTGTTGAGAATCTTGAGACCTCTGCGGTGTCCTTGCGAATGCTGCTGGTGTCGGGGCCTTGCGGGCTTTGACGATGTGCTTTTGACGGTCGCTGACCCTCTTTTGGGCTTTCTGGGACATCCAAGCTGCGCTGTGAAGTTGGCGCACGTATTCCGTGCAAAGCGCTCTGCGAGGGGTCTGATATGGCCCGAGGTCAGCGCATCCGCCAGTTCGAGAATCAGGTCGGCCCGCCAACACCACCGAGGAGTCTATGCATGTCCGCCGGGGGGCCGCCCGCGACCGAACCTTTATCCGGGAGCTGAGCGCCCGCGTCTTCGCGCGTTTCGGTGATTACGAGACGACTTTGCCTGTGATGGCAGGGCGACCCGAGGTGTATACGCTCATCGTCGAGGCAGACCGACAGAGGATCGGCTTCGCGATGTATACGATTGAGACGCCGGCGGCGGCAGATCTCCTGGCAATTGCGGTCCTTCCCGAGTGGCAATTTCATGGTGCCGGCAAGCTCCTGCTCGATGGGGTGGAGGCTGCAGTCAGAGATTGTGCTGGTGAAGCCGGGGAGACCTCGGTGCGGCTGAGCGTCGCTCAGGACAATATACCGGCCCAGCGGCTGTTCGAACGGTGCGGATACCGGTACCTTCCAGAGGAGCAGGGTTTCTACCCGGGAGGGCAGCCGTCAATCGCCATGTGGAAGCGGTTGCTTCCTGGGACTTCAGGAAAAACGGTGAGGCCGTGAGTCCCCGGCGGCCGGGATGATCCCGCGCCTGTGGGAACAAACTGTGAAGATGCTCATCCACTGAGTATGCCGAGATGAGATTGCGGGCTAGCCTCATTCTCCTACCGCTTGCGTCTCTCGTGGTCTGCTCGCAGGCGGCGCCTCAGCGGAACAGTAAGTCCGGGACCTACGCCGTCTTCGACACCTCGATGGGTTCGTTCGTCTGCGAGCTTTACGACAGACTCACGCCGGTAACGGTGGCCAACTTCGTGGGGCTTGCGGAAGGGACAAAGGAGTGGCTGACACCGAAGGGGGAAATGCTCAAGAAGCCATTCTACGATGGCCTGGTTTTCCACCGCGTGATCAAGGGATTCGCCATTCAGGCGGGAAACGTCGCGCGAACGGGGACCTTCAACTCCATTACGCCTTTTCAGGACGAGATCGTCCCGAGTCTCCGATTCGACCGCCCCGGCATGCTGGCGATGGCCAATAGCGGCCCCAACACGAACCGGACGCAGTTCTTCATCAGCATCGCTGCAGCGCCACATCTGAACGGGAAGCACACCATCTTCGGCAGGGTGGTTGAGGGTTTCGAAGTGGTCAAGAAAATTTCCGACGTGCGAGTCCTGGCCGGTCACCCGGTGCAGGACGTGACAATTCGGAAGGTGGCGATCACGCGCGTCGGCGGCGCTGCCGGCCGTGCGCATCAACGGTAGCCGCGCTGCACTAAACGATACGATGCGCCATCTCTACGAACGTCGGCGAGTTCAAAGACATTGGCGGATTTGCGCTGGCGAACGCGGCGGGAGCGAATTGCACGAAATGCGTAGATCTGCCGGCCTGCCGGTTTCCGACCCCTCTTACCAGCGCGGCGTTCAGTACTTGTTGAACACGCAACTGGAGGATGGGTCGTGGCACGTGCGCACGCGGGCCGCAGGATTCCAACCATATTTCGATAACGGCTTCCCGCATGGCGTGGACCAGTGGATCTCGGCCGCGGGTACGAGCCTGGCGACGATTGCCCTGACACTGGCGACGCCGCCCGCCGGGACCCACGCCGCTGCCGGTGCGCGCGCGCAACGGTAATATCGCAGGCAGTCGCGGTTGTTCTTCCGGCACGCCGCCGGCGTCCCAGCGGGTTTGCACGTGATCGTCTCTGTTGGTGTTTTGGAAGTCGGCGTGCTCCTTCAAACTCGACTCCAGGAACCCCGATTCGAGAACGCGCATTATTTTGCCTATCCGCCCCGCTCAGCTACTACGCCCGCAAGCTCCAAGAGTTGTTTTGTACCTCCAGTCGACCGATTCATATCGAAAGCAGCTCGTCAGTGTCGGGCTCCTTTTCGATGATTTCTTCGGATCGGATTCTTTCTTTTCTCCACAGAAAACAGGCGACCGCCAGGAAAGTCCCCAGCCCGAAGCCGATCGCATGGGTCCGATAGCTGATCCCCTCCTGCAATGACGTGGGAAGAAACACGATCAATGCTACTCCGACTGCATGCAGGAGCCGGCGATTCACTTTGTGCCTGCGCTCCACCAAGACATACATCGCGAGCCAGAATCCAGCCATGAGGTAGACGAGACCCGAAGAGCCCACGAGATGAGTGCGGGGAGGATAGGTAAGGAGGGAAAGGTAATTGGTCAGTCCTGCAAGCAAGAAACTCCATACTGGATATACCCAAAATCCGAAATAGCCATAGATGAGATAGCTGAAGAAACCGAAGAAAAGAGCGTTAAGGGCGAAGTGGGGTAGGTCGGCGTGAACAGCCATCGCAGTCCATAGCCTCCAGTATTCCTTTTCCTGAAAGACCTTCTCCGGAATTGCCGCCAGGCGGCTGGAAAACTCCGGCCCTTCCTTCCAGGAGAGCAGGGTGATCCACAGCACCAGGAGCAAGCTGATGATCGCGACCTGCGCGCTGTATTCTCGAGGTTTTCGAGAAAGCATGGTCTGCGTTACACGCTCGTTTTCGGTCATGGCGTCGGAGCAGCATAGCCGCAACCTCAAAAAAAATCACCACGGAGACGCGGGACCTGAGTAAGAATCGAAGTTTGCGCGGCTGATCCTTCCGACAGTTTCAGTCGCACAAGAGCATCCGCATTCTGCCGTTGAGCGGATCTGGACTCATGAAGGGACCGGCCGATCCCGGCTGTCGGATCGTGGAGCTATCGAAGCACGAGGTTAAGGGGTATGTCCCAACTCACCTTTGGCGCGATCGGTCGGAGGTCTCGTGTCCGTTTACCTGGCCGGCTCCATGACCAGGCCAATATGCATCGACGCGCCACTCTCGCGGGTTACAGTTGTCAATGCTTTGGCCGGCGAACGAGCAAGAAACTTAGCAGACGTCACTTTTTGTGCGCCTCCGCGTAGCCGGCCTGGCGGATTTCCGGGCCGAGGGGCGGCGGCTGGCTTCAGCCCGCATAAGGAGCCAAAGTGGCAGCCGTCACGCGGCGAACGTTTCTGTCGATAGCAGTTAGCACTGCATTGCCTGAGGCACTCGTGGCCGGATCAGAATCCGCTCGACAATCGCCGCCCGTTGCCACATCTACGCCCGATATCTGTTTCATGCACGCGACCGGCCTGTCCCGCCTGATCCGTTCACGGCGAGTCTCTGCCACCGAGGTCATGCAGGCTTTCCTGGCGCAGATTAGGCGAGTCAATCCGAAGGTCAATGCAATCTGCACATTTGTCAGCGAGGAAGAAGCTCTGCGTGCAGCGCGCGAGGCGGACGCGCGTTTGGCGAGACGAGCGTCCCCGGGAGCACTCCATGGTTTCCCATTCGCCGTCAAGGACCTGGCGTTGACTGCCGGTATCCGGACCACATACGGCTCTCGCATATACAAGGACTTCGTGCCGGCGCAAGACGCGCTCTTTGTCGAGAGACTCAAGGCCGCCGGCGCAATTATCATTGGCAAAACCAACACGCCTGAGTTTGGAGCCGGATCCCAGACCTTTAACGAAGTCTTTGGCGCAACCCGAAATCCCTACGATCTCAGCAAAACTTGCGGCGGAAGCAGCGGAGGCGCTGCCGTCGCATTGGCGTGCGGCATGGTTCCATTGGCGGATGGCAGCGATCTCGGAGGCTCCCTGAGGAATCCCGCGAGTTTCTGCAACGTCGTGGGCTTTCGACCTTCACCGGGTCGGGTTCCCACGTGGCCGACCTCCCTCGCCTGGAACACGCTTTCGGTCGAGGGCCCAATGGCTCGTTCTGTACAGGAGGTCGCGTTTCTTCTTGCGGTCATGGCCGGCCCCGACCCACGGGCGCCGATCTCAATCGATGAGCCAGGCGCCGTCTTTCGCCGGCCTCTCAAGTCCGACCTTAAAGGGGCCCGTGTGGCCTGGAGCCGGAATCTGGGGAAATATCCCGTTCAGCCGCTCGTCAACCAGGTGTGCGACAAAGCCCGTCAAATCTTTCTTGACCTTGGATGTCATGTCGAAGACGCCGAGCCGGATTTCAGCGACGCAAATGAAGCATTCCAGGTGCTACGGGGCTGGACGTACGCGCAGAATCGCGGGGAAGATCTCAGAACAAATCGTCATTTGATGAAAGATACGGTGATCTGGAATATCGAACAGGGACTGAAACTCAGCGGACTCGATATTTCCCGTGCCGAGGCGAAGCGATCGATGTTGTATCAACGTGTTCGGGAATTTTTTGAACACTACCAGTTTCTCATTTTGCCCGTTTCACAGGTCGTACCCTTTCCCGTTGAAGTGGAATGGGTGAAGGAAATCAACGGTGTCAAAATGGAGACTTACATTGACTGGATGGCTACCTGCTACGCGATAACTCTGACTGGTCTGCCGGCAATTTCGGTTCCGTGTGGTTTTTCTGCCGAGGGTCTTCCGATCGGCCTGCAGATTGTGGGGCGACATCACCAGGATTTCAGCGTGCTGCAAGCGGCCCACGCCTTCGAGCAAGCCACTCAGTTTGGAAAGAGGCGGCCCCCTATCGTTTGACGAATCGCTGTCAAGCCATTATCGCGCTTCCGGCCGTGAAATCGAAGCGCTCCACAGCCCCATGTGGCCCTGACGCTTCGCGTTGAAGCGGCCCGCGATGAGCACGTGCTTCATGTTGCACTCCCCGGTACCGCGCGTCACCTATAAACGGTTCTTGGAAAGCGCCTGGTTGTAGTCTTCGAGGTGCAAGTAGATCGCGGTCGCCATGGGAAGCCGCTTCCCAATCCGATCACTGGGAAGATGGAATTTCAAGGGCGTCGAGTGCTCCGATACGGCGGGGTGAACGGCGCGCATTTATTTATCAGAAGCTGTAGCGTTGTATACTGGCGACGAATCGTAATCAAGGCAGGGCGCACAGCGCACTTTGGAATAACGCAGGGGCCCCATTTGGCATTACTTAGCCAGGCGCGAACCTGCGCGCGGACAAAACAAAGCACGGAGCTAAAGAGGTGCAACAGGGTGTAATTAGAAGATGTGCGAGTCACGTTTCAGAAAATACGGTAACGTATTCCGCCCCAGCGGGGCGAAAGGAAATTAGCC
>QHZE01000778.1 GCA_003225335.1 Acidobacteriota bacterium | reverse complement strand
GCATATCTCCCCAATATGCGCCGTTGGGATTGTGCTGATAAAAGAGGTGATAAGAGCCCTTCCAGAACAAGGGTCCATTGGGGTCATTCATCCAGTTGGCCGGAGGCAGGAAATGGTACTGCGGCCTTTGCGGGTCCGCGGTCGATTGTTTCTGGAGTGCGTCTTGATCTCCTCTCTTTTCCGCGGCGGCTCGCCTCATCTGCGTCAGAATAGACGCTGCTCCAAGCCCCGATTGCATGATGAAGTTTCGACGCGTAAAAGACATCGGCTCCAGATCCTTCGCTATGAGGAAATAACCTTGGTGATGCTGCTGGGTCCAATTTCCAGCCGGACGCCTTCCCCTGCTGGTATTTCAACATCGCCAAGCGCGCGGCCATTGACGACGAGCTGGTACTTCCCCGCGGCCAAGCCCTCGATTCTGAACTGGATCGGGTAAGTTGAATCGTAAGCAGAGGGCAAGAGAGCCAGTTGATTAACTAGCTCGACCTGGATGCGTTTTCCGTGACAGTCAAACCATTTTACGTAAACACCATCGACTCCAACGCCGAGGTTTTTCGCGAAATCTAGGTATGCACCACCCAAGTGGCACAGGAGTGTTGCTGCCGCAGCCAAGCCACCACCTTCACCCCAATCGAATCCCGATCGAAGAGGATTCTGGGGAAGGCCCTCGTGGTCAATATTCTCTGGCTCAATTCCTAACGGATATCTCGGGTAGTGGAAGATATCGTTAGCAATGTGCCGGGGATGATTGATGATTGCGAACGAGGATCGTACGGCTGCCACGCCACGTTCGAGAAGGTCTTGTCGCCCCGCAAGCTTCCCCAAGCGCACGAATGCCTCCCCGAATAAAGACTGCCGCATATCCAGCCACTCTGCGTCACTGTTCTGGCTCCTGAACCCTCCGAAGGCATAAGCGCTGATCATGAAGTGCGGCTGCCACACCGCTTGGAAGAATCCCGCATAATCCGCCACCGCCTCTGCGTTGTGAATATAATCCGGATTCTTGGTTGCCTCATAAAGTGAGGTATACCCATCCGTCGCCCAAAGCATGGAGAGCGTACATTGCGGCCATTGGCCCGTATAACTGTCAAAGAAGTCTTCGGGCTTGATGGAACAAGAGTAAAACGTCTCGAAGTCGTACCAGCGTTGCTGCGGAAGGATTTCCTTCGCCAAAAAAGTCGCCATGCGCTCAGCAGCATCAAGGTATTTTTTCTCCTGGGTTGCCTGGTACAGTTCGCAGAGAAACCAGATGTGGATTCCTCCCTCAGCATTAAAGGCCAATTCGGGCACTGGATCAAAATCGACCGTCAGCATCGCCGGGATGCAGGCCTTGTCTCCTAGGTGGTCAACTAGGAAATCTCCATAAGGGCGCAAGTAGGGAAGGATACGGGTATCGTCCTCACAAAGCCGCCGGTAATGGAGCAGGTAGACTCCCGTCTTGCTGGCCGCCGCAGTCTGATACAAATTGCTATTTGTATTCCAGAAAGTCGTAGGAATCGCCTTAGGCGTCCACGATGAGGGGAACGTCCACTTGGTCTTGAAATCCGCCGGGAATTTCCAATAACAGCCATACCATCGCTTATCGCTATAGCGAAATATGGAAGGGAAGACCCCCTGCTTCTGGGGGGCGGTCAACGCCAGGTTGACGATCCTGCGCGCCTTTTCTACCAGCGATGGGTCGGTCTGTTTTCCCCACCAGTACATCCCCACGGCGTCCCGAGCGCAGTTCCACCAGGGGCTGAATTGAATGTCGTTGTACCATTGCGAGGGTGTGGCACGAATCCCGCCGACAGGGCTGCCATCCAGGTCAAATTCCAACCATGTAACCAAAGGTCCTGAATCAGCGGGATCGTACGCGAGGCCTTCAGAATAGCGCTTTGTGTCCCGTGCGATATCGCCCTTATAGCTAAACGCTGCGGGATAACAGACCTTCGCGTACTCAACAAGGGGCATGGCTTGGGGGCGTGGCTGCCGCAGAAATTCCCTGCCATATTGCTGCCACAGAAACTGGCTGATCGACTGATACCCCCGGAAAGGAGCCGCGTCAGCACGGAGGAACAGATCAAACCCATATCGTAGTCGATTCGTTGACAGGTCACGTACCATCGCACCTTTCAGGTTCTCGTGGCGCCAGAACATGTGTTGTTCGGTGAAGAAGTCCGCGAGGCCGAAGGCAAACACAGGCGCAGCCGTCAAGCCCGACTTCAAATCAAGATCCATAATTGTCGGCATGGAAATCTTCGCGGGGTCCTGGGGAATCCGAAAGCCGCGAGTACCTTCCAAAGGTCTTGCCCCCTGAGCATAGATTACTTCTTCATTCAGAATGTCCAGGTCCGGCACCAACGCTGTCAGGCGGCCCTCCTTCTGAATAATCGTCGCGGGCGCATCAAAAATCCTGTCACCAATGACGTCATCGGCCGCCCGTTTCAGACAGGGAACATGGGTGAAATCAGGCGGGTTTCCTCCAACGAAAGCAAACAGCGAAAGCAGGTATTCCAACCGAGGGGGGGTCTGCCCAAGTAGGGCGTCGACTTCAATGTGAAAATGGTCTTGTCCTGTCGCCAGGGATATCGTCTGCTCAAGCCGATTGTTACCTGACGTTCCGGAGAGGCTCACGACGACCTCGTGTGGTGTGTTTTTCACGACCTTTACCGTTCTGAAATCGTCGGCAGCCAGGAGCCGGTATTCGCGTGCTACGTCCGAGTCACTGTACAGGGGCGAGACAT
>QHZE01000332.1 GCA_003225335.1 Acidobacteriota bacterium | reverse complement strand
CAAGAAGTACGACAGCGACGCTGCCAACGCGAACGCCCGCCTTTCGACGCAGCTCCAGTACATATTTGCGGTGTCCCGGTTCGCGCACTACCTTAAGCATATGATGCGCGATAAAGTCGGCAGCTTCATGTCGCGCTCCGATTGCGAGCGCTTCCTGAATAAGTGGATCATGAATTACGTGACGGCCGACGACAACGCCTCTCCCAGCGTCAAGGCACAGTACCCGCTGCGGGACGCGCGCATCGATGTTGCGGAGATTCCAGGAAAGCCCGGTTGCTACCGGGCAATTGCGTTTTTGAAGCCACACTTCCAGTTGGATGAGCTGACGGTATCGTTGAGGCTCGTAGCGGATCTCCCGCAGCCGGCCAAATGAGACCGATGTAGAAGTTGGAGAAGGTTCGGAGTTCAGGCTTTAGCCTGCACGGAAGCAGCCTGAGGGGCCGAAACTTCGGCGGTCAGCCTAAAGGCTGGACTCCAAAATAAATGAGATGGAACCGGACCTCTTCAGCGGTCCGATTCTCCTACCGGAAAGGAGCGCGCCGATGGCGACAGTTGACTATTTTCTCAAGATCAAGGGGATCGAAGGCGAAAGCCAGGATGACACTCACAAGGGAGAGATTGAAATCGATTCCTTTTCGTGGGGAGCGGTTCAGGCGGGAAGCCATGCCGGGGGAGGTGGCGGCGGCGCAGGCAAAGTCCAGATGCAGGACTTTCACTTCACGATGAGAATAAACAAGTCGAGCCCGAAACTCTTTCTGGCATGCGCCAGCGGAGAGCATATTTCCGAGGCAGTCCTGACCTGCCGGAAGGCGGGAGGGGAACAGCAGGAATTCCTGAAATGGACCTTTACGGACCTCCTTGTATCTTCATACCAGACTGGCGGTTCATCTCACTCGGAGATAGTTCCGACCGACCAGGTGTCGTTGAACTTTGCGGCGATAAAGGTGGATTACCGGGCCCAGAACCCGAAGGGGGGACTCGAAGGCGCCATCTCAGCGGGATGGAATCTGAAGGCTAACAAGAAAGTGTAAAGCGCGCGGCATCCCCGCCGCGTTTACCGCTAAGACGCAAAGAGTCGCCAGGAGAGATTTTCCGCTGCGGCTCTCCTGCGCCGTTTGCTCTTTGACACAAGATTTTTTTGCGATTCTTTGCGCCTTCGCGTCTTCGTGGTGAAAGCAGTGCCAAGAACCGACTCCGAAGTCCGCATAGCCGCCTCCGTGCTGGACCGATTGATCGATCGTGAACTGGACGTCTCTCGAGAGCCCCCGGCTTCGCGCGCCAGCAGCTTGCGCGAGCTCAAGCAAGCTGTCCGGCGCGACCTCGAGTGGTTGCTCAACACGCGCCAGTGCATCGACGAGATTCCAGACGACCTGAAAGAACTCAAGAAATCGGTTCTGGTCTATGGCCTCCCGGACTTTAGTCAAGCCAATGTCAAGAGTCCCTCCGATCAGGCGCGCTTGCGCAGGGTGATCGTGGAGGCGATCCGAAACTTCGAGCCACGCCTTTCTGATGTGAGAGTCACGATCGAGCCCGCGCGTGAGGTGGAACGCGCGTTGCACTTTCGTATTGACGCGCTGCTGCGCGTCGATCCGGTCTCGGAGCCGGTCACATTCGACACGACGCTCCATCTGTACAACGGAGAATATGAAGTAAAGGGTGAGTAGCCGTTGATTGGCCACAGAGACACAGAGCCACGGAGAAAAACTGGCCACGAATTTCACGGTGCAGCAGAAGAGACTGGACGAAACCACAGATGAACACAGAGCAACGGAGCCACAAGCAAAACTATGGTCCACTGTGCTCTTTGGAGTGCGGCAGCTTGCTGCCGCCTTTGCTCGTGTGGAGTTGCTCCGGCTCGGGAAAGGCGCAAGCAAGCTTGCGCACTCCAAAGAGGACGGGCCTCAAGAATGTTGGAAAAATCCTTGCCAGATTGCGAAGGATTTTCGGCTTTGTAGTACGCATCTGTGTTCATCCGTGGTTTCATTTTGTGCAGTTTATGCAAACGGTGAGTGATGAGAGACGACCTTCTGGCTTACTACGAGCGCGAGCTGACCTTCCTGCGCCAGCTGGGGGCGGAATTCGCGGAGAGATACCCCAAAATCGCGGGCCGGCTCGTCCTTGAAGAGGACAAATGTGAGGACCCGCACGTCGAGCGTCTCATTGAGGCTTTTGCTTTTTTGGCGGGCCGCATTCACCGCAAGCTGGACGACGAGCTGCCCGAGATCACAGAGGCTCTGCTCAGCGTCCTTTACCCACACTATCTCGCTCCGATCCCGTCCATGTCGATTGTCCAGTTCGCAATGGACACCGCGCAGGCCCGGCTGCAGACCGGTCAGACTGTGAAACGCGACTCGATGCTTTCCTCAAAGCCTGTCGAGGGCAGCCCCTGCCGCTTCCGGACGTGCTATCCCGTCACGATATGGCCGGTCGAGCTCACCTCCGCGCGCTTCGAGGCCCCGGCCCAGACTGGTGTTACAGGGGACCGCACACGTTCGTTGCTTCGGATGGAGGTGCGCGTCACCGATGGCATGCCATTCTCAGGATTGAAGGAGAAGGTCACTGAAACTGAGGAGAGGAACTTCGCCAGGTTGCGTTTCTACCTGCAGGGCGAGGGGCAGCTGGTCTACGGGTTGTATGAGCTACTGTTCAACAACGTGGTTCAGGTCGAGCTGAGAGCGCCCAAACAAAAGGGGGCTCAGCCACCCGTGGTCCTCCAACCCACCTGCCTCCGCACCGTGGGCTTCGAGCGCGACGAGGGGATGCTCCCTTACACCGACCGTTCGTTCATGGGCTACCGGCTGCTGCAGGAGTTCTTCACCTTCCCGGAAAAATTTCTCTTTTTCGATCTCTGCGGGCTGGATCGCGCGGCAGCGGCGGGGGTGGCCGATGTCATGGAATTGCGGATCCACTTCGACCGCGAGTTTCCGCTCGAAAGAGCCGTCAGCGCGCAGACCTTTCGTTTGAACTGCACGCCGATCGTGAACCTGTTCCATCAGGTGGCGGAACCGATCCAGCTGACGCATACGCAGACGGAGTACCGCGTGGTACCGGATGTGCGCCGCCAGTTGGGGACGGAAGTCTATTCTGTCGATGCCGTAATGAACGTGGCCCCGCATCTGGAGGAGCCGATCCATTACCAGCCGTTTTACTCCTACAAGCACGCCCTGGATCGCGACCGGGAGCGGACCTTCTGGCACTCCTCCCGGCGTCAGTCCGCCAGGAAGGATGACGAGGGTACGGAACTCTACCTGAGCCTGGTCGATCTCGACTTTGACCCGGCCGCGCCGGGAGTGGATACGATTACCGTGCGCACGACCTGCACGAACCGCGACCTGCCGGGGAAGCTCCCCTTCGGGGCACCCGAGGGGGACTTTCAATTGGAAGGCGCCGGATTGTTTACGGCCATCCGCTGCCTGAAAAAGCCGACTCCCACCATCCGCCCCTCGTTGCGCCGCGCGGCACAGTGGCGTTTGATCTCGCACCTCTCGCTGAACTATCTCTCTCTGATTGAGAGCGGCGGGGGGAAAGGCCCGGAGGCTCTCCACGAGATTTTGAAGCTCTATGACTTTGCGGACTCCGCCGTGACACGCAGGCAGATCGCGGGAATCGTGCATGTGTCGGCGCGGCGCGTCTTTCGGGCCGTGGGCGCCAATCTTACGACGAGTTTCGTCAGAGGGCTCGAGATCACGGTCGAATTCGACGAGCAGCAATACGTGGGGTCCGGCGCGTTTCTGTTCGCCTCCGTGCTGGAGCGGTTCTTTTCGCTCTATGCCTCGATCAATTCCTTCACGCAAACGGTCGCGGCAACCCGGCAGCGGGAAGGTATCTTGAAGACCTGGCCTCCCCGGAACGGAGAACAGATCGTCGTATGAAGGTGTCCGTATTTGAAGAGGGATGTCGTTTTGCGTTTTTCCAGGCTGTTCGGATCCTGGAGCGTCTTTACCCGGACCGTGAGCGCGTCGGGCTCGCGGCGCGCCCCGGCCGCGAGGTCGTCCGGTTTGGCGCCCGACTTTCCCTGACATTTCCCGCCAGTGAAATCCAGCAGGTCACAGTCAGGATTTGTGACAAAGCGGTCAAGCAAAAGGGCCTGACATTTTCCGCCAGCGAAATCCAGCAGGTCACGGTTCGGGACGGCGACCAGCCTCAGATGACCGTAAACTTCATGGGCCTCACGGGGCCGCTCGGAGTTCTGCCGGTCCCATACACCGAGCTCTTGATGGAACGGGTGTCGCGGAAAGATTACGTCCTGCGCGATTTTCTGGACCTGTTCAATCACCGCATGATTTCTCTTTTCT
This sequence comes from Acidobacteriota bacterium, assembly GCA_003225335.1. Lineage (GTDB taxonomy): Bacteria > Acidobacteriota > UBA6911 > UBA6911 > UBA6911 > Gp18-AA60. Next base: position 3,445 of record QHZE01000332.1, on the reverse strand, counting down.
ACCGTGCCTGGGGAAAATACCGCTTCCCGTTCGCCTATGAGCAGAAAGACGACGCCTTCAGCCAATATCTCGCGGACCTGATCGGGATGGGGACGCCCGGCCTCCAGGGACGTCTGTCCGTCAATGACAAGGTCTTTTTATACTACTCCGGACTTGTCGGACAGCGGCCGCGGTCGCTGACAGCGCTGGCGGGAATGCTGTGCGACTACTTCGAGGTGCCGGTGCGCGGCGAGCAGTTCGTGGGCCGGTGGGTGCCGCTGGGACAAGAGAATGTGACGGCGCTCGGGCTGCGGAATACCGAAGTGGGCGTCAACACCATCTGCGGCACAAGGATCTGGGACCGCCAGTCCAAGTTCCGTTTGCGCCTCGGCCCGCTCGATCGCGAGCAATTCCGCAGTTTTCTTCCTTCGGGGGATGCTTTCCTCCCGCTCACGCAGTTGGTCCGCCTCTTCGTGGGACAGGAATATGACTTCGACGTGCAATTGGTCCTCAAGAAGGACGATGTGCCGGCGTGCCAGTTGAAGACCGGCGTCGAAGAAGGCCCGCGTCTCGGCTGGTCGTCGTGGCTGAAGACCCGGGAATTCACTCGCGATGCAGAGGAGTCGATCCTCGCATGCGACAATTGAGGTAATGACGCAGAAGCTGTGAAGAATTGAATTCGTGTCGTTTCGTGGAATTCGTGGCGGTTTTATTGGCCGCGAATTCCACAGGGCAGCAGAGTCGCAACCTAAAGTAACAAACTGCGCTGTTTTGGAGTGCGGCAGCTTGCTGGCGCTTTTGCTGGGCCGGAAATGTTCCATCGCCCTTAAAGCGCAAGCAAGCTTGCGCACTCCAAAGGAGAGCCGCAGAAATCTTGTAAGGAAAACACGAATTCACAGCGTAGTACTACGAAACGATCACTGCGATTTTCGACGTCATTGGCACAAAATTGAGGAGGATGCGACTTTGACTACGAACCTGAAAGCGCTGATAGCCAAGCTCGACACTACATGCCGCGGCGCGCTGGAGGGAGCGGCGGGCCTCTGTTTGTCGCGCACGCATTATGACGTCGAAATCGAGCACCTGCTGTTCAAGTTGATCGAGGCGCCGGATACCGACCTGGCGCGCATTCTCCGCCACTTCGAAATAAACCCCTCCCGCGTGACGCGGGATCTGACGCGCGCCCTCGACCGGCTGAAGACGGGGAACGCCCGCACCCCGTCCTTTTCGCCGCGACTCCCCCGGCTCTTCGAACAGGCCTGGTCGCTCGCTTCCATCGACTACGGGGAGCACCGGGTGCGTTCCGGGCATCTCTTGCTGGCCCTCCTGACCGATCAGGACACGAGGCGCCTGACGCGCGATCTTTCCCAGGAGCTCAAAAACATCTCGATCGAGACTTTGCAAGAAAACCTCCCCGCGCTTGTTGCAGGTTCCGCCGAGGACAAGGAGCTCGGGCCGAGCATGACAGCGGCGGAAGGAGCGACTCCCGCAGCGCGTCCCGGTTCCAAGACTCCGGGATTGGACCAGTTTACGATTGACCTCACCAGCCGCGCGAAAAAGGGGGAGATTGACCCGGTCCTCTGCCGCGACTTTGAAATACGCCAGGTGGTCGACATCCTCACGCGCCGCCGCCAGAACAATCCCATCCTCACCGGCGAGGCCGGCGTCGGCAAGACCGCCGTCGTGGAAGGATTCGCCCTCAAGATTGTCCAGGGGGATGTGCCGCCTCCGCTGCGCAACATCTTGCTTCGCGTGTTGGACATGGGACTTCTGCAGGCGGGGGCCGGCATCAAAGGCGAATTCGAGAACCGGCTGAAGTCTGTTATTGCCGAGGTCAAAGCTTCGACGCAGCCGGTCATTCTGTTCATCGACGAAGCGCACACCATGATCGGCGCCGGCGGGCAGGCCGGCCAGAGTGATGCCGCAAATCTCTTGAAGCCCGCGCTGGCGCGCGGCGAGCTCCGCACGATCGCAGCCACCACCTGGGCGGAGTACAAGAAGTACTTCGAGAAGGACCCGGCCCTGGCCCGCCGCTTTCAGGTGGTGAAGGTGGAAGAGCCCACGGAGGAGCAGGCCGTCATTATGATGCGAGGCATTACCGCCTCCCTCGAAAATCACCATAAGATAAGGATTGGACACGGCCTGCGCGCGTCTGGCCCTGAGCCAGACCGCGACGCCGCCCCAGGTCGAAGACTGCCAGCGCAGGATCGCCCACCTGGACACCCAGATCCTGGCGTTGCAGCGCGAGGAGGCTGTTGGCGCGGGTCGCGCCGAGGACATCGCGGAGCTGGTTGCGGAGAAGGAAAAGGCCGGGTGCGAGCTGACGCGGCTGATGGAGCGCTGGGAGAAGGAGCGGTCGCTCGTCGGACGTTTGCGCGAGCTCCGCGAGCAGCTCGAGTCGCAATTGGTAAAGACGGACGGACACAGCGCAAAACGCCTCAGCCCGGGGGAGATCGGGAAGCTGCGTGAGGAAATGTCGGGACTCGACGCCGAGCTCGCAAACAGCCAGGGCGAAACCCCGCTCATGCAGGCTTGCGTCGATGCCCAGACCGTGGCGGAAGTCATCTCGGGCTGGACCGGCATTCCCGCCGGCAAGATGATGACCGACGAGATCCACACGGTCCTCGCGCTGCACCAGCGCCTGGGTGAGCGAGTGATCGGCCAGGACCACGCGCTGGTCTCCATCGGCCAGCGCATCCGGACCGCGCGCGCCAACCTGACGGATCCGCGCCGGCCGATCGGAGTCTTCATGCACGGCGGGCCGAGCGGCGTTGGAAAGACGGAAACCGCCCTGGCCCTGGCCGACACGCTGTACGGCGGCGAGCGGAACCTGGTGACGATCAACATGTCGGAGTATCAGGAGGCGCACACCGTTTCCGGCCTGAAAGGCTCTCCGCCCGGTTACGTCGGTTACGGCGAGGGGGGCGTGCTGACAGAAGCAGTGCGGCGCAAACCATATTGCGTCGTGCTGCTCGACGAGGTCGAGAAAGCGCATCCCGACGTCATGGAACTCTTTTTTCAAGTGTTCGACAAGGGGACGCTGGAAGACGGCGAGGGGCGCGAGATCGACTTCAAGAACACGGTCATTCTGTTGACCTCCAATGCGGGCACGGACACCGTTATGAAGCTGTGCGCCGACCCGGAGACGCAGCCGGATTCGATCGCGCTGGCCGAGGCGCTCCGGCCCGACCTGCTCAAGTTCTTCAAGCCCGCGTTCCTGGGGCGATTGATTGTCGTGCCGTATTTCCCCATTACCGATCAGGTGCTGCGGCAGATCATCAAGTTGCAACTCGGCCGCATCCAGAAGCGCATGGAGGAGAACCACCGGGCCGAGATGACCTACGACGAGGCATTGGTGCAAGAGATCGCCGGGCGGTGCAGGGAAGTGGAGAGCGGCGCGCGCAACGTGGACCACATCCTCACGCGCTCCCTGTTGCCGGAGATTTCCGAGGAAATCCTGAGCCGC
>QHZE01000331.1 GCA_003225335.1 Acidobacteriota bacterium | reverse complement strand
ATGCGGGCGCGATGTAGCATCACCCACAAATTGTTTTCCGAAATGTTGAGCAGCGCGCAAATCTCTTTGCTCTCGACGCCATCCACCTCGCGCAACGTAAAGACCGTCGCGACATTCTTCGGCAGCTTGCTCGAACAGTCGTGGAATGTTTTCCAGAAGACTTGCCTGTCCAGACTTGCGCCGGGGTCAGGCGACCATTCCATCGGACCCAGTTCATGAATCCAGCCGCCTTGAAATATGCCATCCGGGATGAAGCGGTCGCTTTCTTCATCGGAATAAAACTCCATGTCAGTGAATGAAGTCTCCCGGCTGGCTTTGCGGTAGTAATCGCAAATCTTGTTCTTGAGAATACCGACGAGCCAGCTCTTCTCCTTGGATTTGCCGGCAAAACTGCTTCCTCCCTTCAGCGCCGCGAGGAAAGTTTCCTGCACCATGTCTTCGGCCTTCGTCGAGTCGCGCAGGCGGACGAGCGCATACTTGAAGAGATAATCGCCATACTCCCCGACCCATCGTTCCGGGTCGGACAGGCGAACCGTGGTGGGCGGTTTCTCTTCCTTAGCCAGGGGCATCTGAGTCGGGGCAGAAGAATTACTTGTGTCCACGGGGTGTGAGATTAGCGACCCGTGCGCGGGAAACACAGTTCATTTTTGCTGCTGTGGTTAGGCGGATTCGCGTTGAGACGTTCTTCATTGTTCCATCCCGTTCTGAGCCGTCGCATGGTTCAAAGCGCAAGCGATTGGCCACTGGTAAGTCGGACGACACAGAAGAACCTTACAAACAAAAGTTGCCCTCGCCCTGTGAAGAAACGTAAGGCCCCCACCTAATTCCCGACTGATCGGCATGAATGAAGTCGTGATGGAACGTGAATCTCGAACCAGGAAGAGTTGAAGACCCAACTCTTTCCGCTGAAAGCCATGAAAATGAAACTTGCTCAAACCCGCTGTGGCCGCGTGCTCTTGCACCTTGGTTGCCTCGTGATGCGTCCGGGGCACGTGAGCTGGCATTGGCATGGCATCGTGCGAGAGCTTGCGCATGCGCGATGAAGGATCGGACGAGCTTTGGCCGAACCATTCTGCTTGCGAAGAAAGCTTGTAAGGACTTCCCGAACGCTTCGACCAACCAGAACACGAAGCGCTGACTCATGAACAAAACCAAATCTGAATCCATGAACCAAACACTCGAAGTCAAACTGCCTCCCAGCCGGCCCATGTCCATACCGTCTCACGAAGACCTAATGCGACAGCATCTCCGCGACGAGAACCTTCCCGAAGCGGTGATGCCGGCTTGCCCGATTAACAAAGTTCTCAGAGGACAAAAGGCCCTCGTGACCGGCGCGAACTCTGGCATCGGTCAGGCTGTGGCCCTGGCCCTTGCACACGCTGGCGCCGATGTAGTCATAAATTACGTCTCCCGTCCTGAAGCCGCCGAGGCCGTCGTGAAGGAAGCGATGCGTTGTGGGGCGAGCGTCTATGCTCACCAGGCGGACGTGCGGAAGGAGGACCAGGTTCAGGCCATGTTCAAGAAGATGATCCAGGAATTCGGCACGATTGACATCCTCGTCAACAACGCCGGTCTTCAGAAGGACGCCCGGATCGAAGACATGACGCTCGCCGACTGGCAATTCGTGCTCGACGTGAACCTCACCGGCCAGTTTCTCTGCTCACGCGAAGCCATCCGCGAATTCAAGCGGCGCGGCATCCGCAAGGAGGTCAGTTGCGCCGCCGGAAAAATTATTTGCATGAGCAGCGTTCACGAAGTCATCCCGTGGGCCGGTCACGTGAATTATGCCGCGAGCAAGGGTGGTGTGATGCTGATGATGAAGAGCATCGCGCAGGAAGTCGCGCCTCATCGCATCCGCGTGAATTCGGTTTGTCCCGGCGCTGTCCGCACGCCCATCAACATGGAAGCCTGGGGCACGCACGAAGCCTATCGCGAATTGATGAAGCTCATTCCCTACAAACGCATCGGCGAGCCGGACGACATCGGCCGCGCCGCCGTGTGGCTCGCCAGCGATGATTCCGATTACGTCCACGGCGCGAGCATTTTCGTGGACGGCGGCATGACCCTATATCCCGGCTTCGAAACTGGCGGTTAAACTCTTGTAGCAGCCGACGTAAGGAGGCTCAAACTTCCAAACCGCACTCACATTGCCTGCAGAAAAAGAAGAACAGAGCCTCCTCACCTCCGTTGCCACAGACTCCAAAACAAACCCATGACCACTCCTCCTGTTTCCTCCCGCGAATGGCTTGAAACCGACGGCCTCGGCGGTTTCGCTTCGGGAACTTCCACCGGCATCCGTACGCGCCGTTACCACGCGCTGCTGCTCACCGCCACCACGCCGCCCACGGGCCGCATGGTGTTGGTGAACGGGTTCGACGCGTGGATTGAAACCCCCGCTGGCCGCTTCGAACTGACCTCGCAACATTATGCGCCCGATGTCATCGGCGGTGACGGCGCGCAACGCATCGAACAGTTCACCGCGCAGCCGTGGCCGCGCTGGATTTTCAAATTCCAGGACGGCACTCGCATCGAGCAGGAAATTCTCGTCGCGCGCGAATCGCAACTCACGCAAGTCTGCTGGCGCTTGCTCGGCCAGCGCAAAAGTGTGCGGCTCTTCGTGCGCCCGTTTCTGTCGGGCCGCGACTATCACGGATTGCACAAGGAAAACGGCGCGTTCCGTTTTGACACTGCCGTGGACGCCGAACGCGTCACATGGAATCCGTATCCCGGCGTTCCTGCCGTCGTCGCGCTCTCCAACGGCCACTATCAGCACGAGCCGCACTGGTATCAGAACTTTCGCTACGCAGAGGAAGCCGCGCGCGGCCTCGATGACACCGAAGACCTTGCCGCACCCGGCATTTTCAACTTCGACCTCGCGTCCGGCGAAGCAGTGTTGATGTTCACGACGCCCGACTCGCCCGCGCTCTCGCGCAAACGAGATTTGTCCGCTGTGAAATTCGCCGACGCCGTCCGCGCCAACGAAAACTTGCGCCGCGCCGAATTTCCTTCACCTCTCCATCGCGCTGCTGATGCTTACATCGTCAATGGGCGTCACGGTAAAACCATCATGGCTGGCTATCCGTGGTTCACTGATTGGGGTCGCGACACATTCATCGCGCTGCGCGGCCTCTGCTTGGCGACGAGCCGGCTCGCCGATGCGCGCGACATCTTGGTCGCGTGGGCGAACAGCGTTTCCGAAGGCATGTTGCCGAACCTTTTTCCTGATCACGGCGCGCAGCCAGAATACAATTCCGTGGACGCCTCGCTTTGGTATGTCATCGCCGTTCACGAATTGCTCGCCGCGTGCAATGGCAACGGCGGAATCGTTTCTGCGAAGGACAAACGCGCGTTCCAAGACGCCGTCCTCGCCATTCTCGAAGGTTACTCGCGCGGGACGCGCTTTGGCATTCGCATGGACAGCGACGGTCTGCTGGCCGCCGGCGAGCGCGGCGTGCAACTGACCTGGATGGATGCGAAAGTTGGCGAATGGGTTGTCACGCCTCGCGCAGGCAAGCCTGTGGAAATTCAGGCACTCTGGCTTAACGCGCTTGGGATCGCCAGCCAGTTCGCGCCGCAGTGGGAGGAAACTTTCAACCGTGGCCTGAAATCCTTCCGCGACAAATTTTGGAACGAGAAAATCGGCTGCCTCTACGACGTGATTGACGCCAACCATCGCGCAGGTGAAGGGGACGCCGCGTTCCGTCCGAATCAGATCTTCGCCGTCGGCGGATTGCCATTCCAACTGCTCGACGGCGAGCGCGCGAAAAAGGTCGTCGCGTTGGTCGAAGAAAAATTGCTGACGCCGCTCGGCTTGCGCTCGCTCGCACCCGGTGAACCGGATTACAAACCGCGTTACGAAGGCGGGGTCTTGCGGCGCGACGGCTCGTATCATCAGGGCACGGTATGGCCCTGGCTCATTGGACCCTTTGTCGAAGCGTGGGTGCGTGCGGGGCAACACAACGGCTGCGAAACAGGAAGCGCGAAAGAAATTCCTCACGCCGCTCCTCTGTCATCTTGAAGAAGCCGGACTCGGCCACGTTTCGGAAATTGCCGACGCCGAGTCACCGCACACGCCGCGCGGTTGTCCGTTTCAGGCGTGGTCCGTTGGTGAAGCTTTGCGTCTTGATCAAGTTGTCCTCGCTGAACGCGCGGGAGCGCGGACTTCAGTCCGCCTCATCGCAACCAAACCGGCAACGTCTCGAATTCCCATTGCCGCGCAGTCAAAGAAAAATGAGTCGGTGTCACGGTCGCGCGCTACGCGGCATCGTGATGTCGTCACTGTTTGAATTCCGAATCCATCTTATCACCATGAACCAAACCGTTGAATCCCGCCGACTTGCCGCCGCCAACGCCAACACTGAACCCTGGCGTCGCTTCGGCCCATATCTTTCCGAACGTCAGTGGGGCACGGTGCGCGAGGATTACTCGCCGCACGGCAACGCGTGGGGATATCTCCCTCACGACCACGCTCGCAGCCGCGCGTATCGCTGGGGCGAGGACGGCATCGCCGGGATCAGCGACGACCAGCAGCGTCTCTGTCTCTCGCTGGCGATGTGGAACGGCAAAGACCCGATCCTGAAGGAACGCATTTTCGGACTCACGAACGGTGAGGGCAATCACGGCGAAGATGCGAAAGAACTCTATTACTACCTCGACGCCACGCCCACGCATTCCTACCTGAAGATGCTCTACAAGTATCCGCAGCGGGAATTTCCCTACGCGCGATTGGTGGAGGAGAACGGGCGGCGCAAAGGGGATAGCGGCCAGCCGGAATTTGAGTTGCTCGATACGGGCATCTTCGACGATGACCGCTACTTCGACGTGTTCGTCGAATACGCGAAGGCCGAACCGGAAGAAATTTTGATGCGGGTGACGGTTCACAATCGTGGACCGGAAGCAGCGACAATTCATCTATTGCCGCAGTTGTGGTTTCGCAACACCTGGTCGTGGAAGCCTGATGCAAAGAAGCCGCAACTGTCTCTCGGCAAGAGCGGCGCGGTTTCAGCGAAACACGCGGAACTGGGAGATTACACGCTGTTTTGTGACGGCAAGCCGGAACTATTGTTCTGCGAGAATGAAACGAACGCCCGACGCCTCCACGGTCAGAGGGACGCCCAAGGGTTTTTCAAGGACGGATTTGACGAATACGTTGTTCACGGAAATCAGGCCGCTGTGAATTCCAAACGCACCGGCACGAAAGCCGGCGCGCTCTACAAGCTGACGATTCCGGCAAGCGGTTCGACGAGTGTTCGATTGCGCTTGGGCAAATCCACGAGCGCGAAGCCGTTCGCCGATTTCGACGGCATCTTCGCCACACGTTTGCGCGAGGCCGATGAATTTTACGCGGAGTTGCAAGCGGACAACGCTGATGCCGATGCGCGTAATGTCCAGCGGCAGGCTTTCGCCGGAATGATTTGGTCGAAACAGTTTTTTTATTACGACGTCGGCGAGTGGATCAAAGGCGACCCCGGCCAATTCCCGCCGCCCAGCGAACGCAAGCACGGTCGCAACCATGAGTGGCAGCATCTCAACAACGCCGACATTATTTCCATGCCCGACAAATGGGAATACCCGTGGTATGCCGCGTGGGACTTGGCGTTCCACTGCATCTCGCTTGCGCTCGTGGACTCGGAGTTCGCCAAGTCGCAACTCACATTGCTCACGCGCGAGTGGTACATGCACCCGAATGGTCAGTTGCCCGCTTACGAATGGGCGTTTGGCGACGTGAACCCGCCCGTCCACGCATGGGCGACGTGGCGCGTTTTCCAAATGGATCGCAAACAACGCCGTGACTCCAATCCCAACGACCCCGGCGACCTCGCGTTCCTCGAACGCGTCTTCCACAAGCTGATGCTCAACTTCACCTGGTGGGTGAATCGCAAGGACGCTCAGGGGCGAAACATTTTTCAGGGTGGGTTTCTCGGCCTCGACAATATCGGCGTGTTCGACCGCAGCGCGCCGCTGCCCACCGGCGGCTTCATCAACCAGGCCGACGGGACGAGCTGGATGGCGATGTATTCGCTCAACCTCATGCGTATCGCGCTCGAACTGGCGAAGCACAACAAGGTCTATGAAGACATCGCCACATCTGCCCAACGGCCAAAGCACGCCGCTTAAAATCCGCTCGATGGTGGGACTCATTCCGCTCTACGCCGTGGAGACGCTCGAACCGGAACTTCTGGAGCAACTCCCCGGATTCGCCGAACGCTTGGAATGGATGCTCAAAAATCGTCCCGACCTCGCGAAGCTCGTATCCCGCTGGAAAGATTGTGGCATGGGCGAACGGCATCTGCTCTCGCTTCTGCGCGGGCATCGCATGAAATGCCTGTTGCGCCGGATGCTCGACGAGACGGAATTTCTCAGCGACTACGGGGTGCGGGCGCTGTCTAAAGTCCACGAGCGCGAGCCATATCGTTTCAACACCAACGGCAACACGATGGAAGTTGGCTACTGGCCGGCGGAATCCAAGAGCGGTTTGTTCGGCGGCAACTCGAATTGGCGCGGCCCGATTTGGATGCCGGTGAATTACCTGCTCATTGAGTCGCTGCAAAAATTCCATCACTACTACGGCGACGATTTCAAAGTTGAATGTCCAACTGGCTCAGGCCAGTTCAAAACAATCAACGAAATCGCCGATGAACTCTCGCGCCGCCTCGCGAAACTGTTTTTGAAAGGTGAAGACGGCCAGCGCCCCGTGCTCAAGTATCATCCCAAGCTCGCGACCGATCCGCACTTCAAGGATTACGTGCTATTCCACGAATACTTTCATGGCGACAACGGTCGCGGCGGGAATATGTCGGAAAAGAAAACGACCGCACTCAAGCAGGCCAAGGCCGCTGCGAAACGCATTTCTCAAGAACCGGAGCTGGTTGCGGTGTGAATCCGCTATCCGCAGATAAGCGGTTCTTCAACGCGCTCATTGCAAGCGACACGCAAGTGCTAGGTCGCATTCTGACCGACGACTTCATCCTGATTGACGTGATGAGCGGATCAGAAATCACGAAACCGGCCTTCCTTGCAGCCATCGGTTCAGGACAGGTCAAGTTTAAGGCCATTGAGCCTGCGGACAACCGCGTGCGCCTCTATCAGACCACCGCCATCATCACGGGACGCACTCAGATGAACGGACGGCTCGGCGACGCGCCCTTTACCTCCAACAGCCGTTACACTCACGTTTTCGTCTCGCAGCAAAACGAATGGCGGTTGGCCACGGCGCAAGGCACTCCAATCGCGGCGACTACGGGATAGTCAGGCTGAATGCGAAAACATCCGACGCGAGCAATTCAGCCGTCTGCCAGCAAATGTGATTCGCGCTTCTCAACGGGGCGTCGCACGGGGACTCTTCCTTTTTTCGCCATTCAATTCTGCCTGCAACTTCTCGACCTCTCTCAACAGGCGCATAAATTTCCTGCCGAAATCGGTGAGCCGGTATTCGACGCGCGGCGGGATTTCGGGGAACTGGACGCGCTCGAAAATCCCGGCGCGGGTGAAATGACGCAGGCGGTCGGAAAGGACTTTGGTGCTGATGCCTTCGATGTGGCGTTCGAGCGCACCGGGCCGCCGCACACCTTTGGCCACCGCCCCCAGGACGCTGATCGTCCAACGGCAGCCGATCACTTCCTCCAGCAGCATTTCCACCCGGCGCGAATTCAGTTTGGGCATGGTGGCCAGAAATTTTTTATCGCTGTCCGTCATAATTTTACACCGATTTGTAAGTATCCCACGAAATTGTGCCCGCTTTCGCAATCGCACCAAGCGAGCGAAGTTACCAACGCCGCCACAAAGAACCGGCGGCAATATAGCGAACCAACACGAACAAAAGAAGGTTGGAATACACTGGTGTTTTAGACGACCACGACACGGCGGGAGCGGCCATCCGACTCCCGTCGCAATGGAGATCAACGAATGGCCACGAACTTTCTCAAACACGCCGTCACGGATTCCGTGCGGAAAGCGCAGGAGCACTACTACGGAAGCTCGCCGCGCATTGCCAGCACGCCAGGACGGGATGCGTTGACGGAGGACGAGATCGCCTTCGTCCAGGCGCGCGACAGTTTTTACATGGCGACTGTCAGCGAAAGCGGCTGGCCTTACATCCAGCATCGCGGAGGACGTGCCGGCTTCCTTCGCGTTTTGAATCCGCAAACGCTGGCCTTTGCCGATTATCGGGGTAATCGCCAGATGCTTTCCACGGGAAATCTCGCCGCCAACGACCGCGTAGCGCTCTTCCTGATGGATTATCCGCAGCGCACGCGGCTAAAGATCCTTGGCCACGCGCGCATTGAGGACGCGCGCCAGCACCCGGAACTCTTAAAGCGACTGGCCGAACCGGACGTTCATGGCATCGTAGAACGGTTGTTTTTCATCGATGTGCTTTCCTTCGACTGGAACTGTCCCAAATACATCACGCCTCGCTATACGGCTGAG
>QHZE01000779.1 GCA_003225335.1 Acidobacteriota bacterium | reverse complement strand
CCTTTTCTGAATCTGTTCATATTCCAACTCCTTGGTTTCAAGTAAATAATTCTCACACTGTAATGAAAAGACACACGGCTACTTTCAGAGGTTTACATTGCTGTTTCTCCGTTGGGAAACGGGAGGGCAGGCTTCGGCCGTGCCATTACGATACTTCAAGAGCCCGGGCTTTAGCCCCTGAGGGACTGGATCGGCTTGCGATGACCGGCACCTCGGTGGTTAAAGCCCTTCTGCCGGTACGCCTCTTTGGCAAGACTGAAGGTGTGCCCCTCCCGCGTTATCGGTACTCGGTTAGAGGTCTCGATCGTCCATCGGTGGAGGTGCTCCCGGTTCAGAGTTTCGAGGACGATCACTTCCCCAGTGACCCGGGCCACGCATCTCGTGGTCGCGCATGTTCCCGCGCGGCGGGCCGGGAGGCCTCCTTTCACGCTTTCGCAGCTCCTGCCACTGCGCGGGTGTCAGGACCAGCCGCAGCTTCAGACTCATTTGCGACACTGCGCGCATGAGCTCGCCGCGGGACTTGACGACCCTTTCGATTGCGGCTTCCGCCTTCCGGTTGTCGACTGTGTCCTCGTCCATTTCGTCCCGCAGCCCGGCCTCGGCGGCTTCAACGGCGCCCCGCAACTGGATCAGCCGGTCACGGGACTCCCGCACGGTTGCGCGGATCTGCTTTCTCTGCTCCTCGCTCAGGTTCAGATCCTGGGCGATCGGCCGGTCCCACCAGTTCCACATCCCCGGAATCTGGGCCCGGAGCGGTATTGAACCGGCCAGGAGCGCTGCAACCATGAGCCGCCGCCGACTTATCATGGGTTCACCTGGAACAGGGAGCGAACCGTTTCCACGGCCCGGGGTTCGGAACTGGAGACGGTTGAGAACACGTCCTCGAAGAGCTGGGCGTCCGACACCTCGGGCGCGGGCTGCAACTTCGGCGCCGGCCGATTGACGAGTATCGCGAGCAGCAACAGGACTACGGCCCCCAGCCAGGGAACGAGCTGTAAGCCGGAGGAGCGCGATCGGCCTTCCGTCCGGGCCATGATCGCCCGGCGCTGAGACGCAAGGAATGCCCCCGACAAATCCGGCTCCGCCAGTCGAAGCCCTTCCTGACGGCGGCGCATCAATTCCCATCGCTGCCGGCAATCTGCGCACTCGTCCGGATGCCCGTCCACCGGTCCGGCGCCGTAGAGGCCGGCCAGAATCTCTTCGTCACTCCAGTGTTCAGCACCCATACAGGTCTCTCAATTCCTCGCGCAGCTTCTTGAGCGCCCGGGCCATGTGACCCTTCACAGTGCCCACGTCCAGATTGAGAAGTTCTCCGATCTCAACCAAACTCTTGCCGTCCTCGTGCCGCAACACAAAGACGGCGCGCTGCCGGGGCGAAAGCTTCTCGAGCGCCGCAGTGAACCGCCGGCTGAGGTCGCGCGCGGCCAGCAGATCCTCGGCGGTTCGAACGTGCGCCGGCGCGCGCTCGAAAACGGCCGCCTCCGGCACGTGTTGACGGCAATGCGCGTCAGCCATTTGGCAGGTTCCTCGATTACGATTTCGGGTGAGCGCTCCAGCGTCCGGAATGCCTTGAGAAAAGCGTCCTGGGTCGCCGAATCCGCGTCGTGATCGTTCCGAAGCATTCGCAGGCATAGAGTGTAGATCCGCCTTTGTTCTGAAGCCATCCACCCCGCGAAGTCGGCGATCCGGACGGAGGTGTCTCGCTTTGCCGCTTCCAATTCCACTGCTGCGGCCTTCATATTCACCATGACGAGACATCCCGCCAAAGGATTACATCGCGGTCGAAAAATACCGGAAGAATTTCGGACAT
>QHZE01000772.1 GCA_003225335.1 Acidobacteriota bacterium | reverse complement strand
ATACCGAGTTCACTCGACGGAGGCGTAACACCGTGTGCAACGCTGGAAAACCCCTTCCCCTTGCTGAGTGATCCCACTTGCAAGACGCCCGGGCCCTTCAACGGGCCCCCAGGCGGCAAATACGGCGCCTTGACCAACTGGGGATACGACGACGATAACCACGGTAGTAATACCTTCCGGAATGGTGAGATTTATCAGTGGAACCTCGGTATCGAGCGCCAACTCCCAGCCCAGATGGTCCTCGACCTGAATTACTCGGCCAGCCGCGCCACTCATCTCCCGTGGAACTATTCCACCGAAAACCGTAACTTCATCGACGCGAAGACGCGCGAAACACTGGGTCCCGACACCCTCAGTACGCCCGTCACCAACCCGTTCCAGCGCTTGTTCGTCCCGGTGAATGGTTCCACGCCGCTGTTTTCCTACAACGACGTCTCCGACTCGATCTACACGAACCCGTACGTGCCTTATGGCGACCTGCTGCATCCTTTTCCCCAATTCCCAGGAGCCTTCTCGGGCTTCCCGTTGTTCGTCGCCAGCTCCTCCTATCATTCCTTGCAGGCCCGCTTCGAAAAACGCACCTCGCATGGGCTCAGCTTCCTCGGCGCTTATACGTTTTCGAAGTTCCTCACCAACTCGGACGCTGGCGGCAACGCTTGGATCGGCAGTCTAGGGTTTGTCGGCGCGCCACAGGATTTAACCAACCTGCGCGCCGAGAAATCCGTGAGCGGCAACGACACTCCGCAGCGGCTGGTGTTCGCCGTTGCTTACCAACTGCCGGTGGGCCGCGGGAGACCTTTGGGCCGCAATATGAACCACGTCCTCGACGGGATCTTCGGCGGGTGGCAGGCCAACAGCGTTACGACCCTCCAATCTGGCCAGCCACTTACCATCTTTGAATCGAACAACACCATCACCGACGGCCACCAGCGGCCCAACGTTACTGGCAATCCGTGCAGTGGCACCGATATTCACGCTGTGGTCTCAGCAAGTCTTTCAGGCGGAACCGCCAACTACTTCAACTCCAACGTGCTCTCCGATCCCCAACCCGAATATCCCGGCAGTGCTCCCCGCTACTTTTCCAACTGCCGGGTGCAGGGCATCAACAACACGAATTTGGGGATCTCGAAGCGGTTCATCATCAAGGAGAATACGTATATTGAGGCGCGTGCTGATGCGTTTAATGCCTTCAACAGGCCGCGCTTCGGTCCACCGCAGGAAGCGTTTGGCGATCCAACGTTCGGACAAATCTTCAGCCAAGCCAACTCTCCCAGACACGGCCAAGTCGGGATCCGCTTCGTGTGGTGAGCCTGCTGGCGTCCTGCTGCCAGCCCTCTCCACTCACGCATCCGCTCGGTTTGCCGGGGGCTGGCGGCTGCGCTACATTTGAGGCATGTGGCGGGTCATTTCTAGCTCCCGACGAGAGATACGAGAGAGCAAGCCCACACGCTTCGTGTATCCAACTGCGGTCCCGCCCGCCCTAAAGAGGAGACCAAAGACATTTCGCCTTTGCCCCTCCGCTTTCCGGTTCTGCTTACGATGACCCTCCTTCTCATGCTTTGTAGGACTTGGGGGGCTTCCGGCATCCCTCGCGACGGATCGGTGGAAGCACAGGTGCATGCGGACAAAGCACAGCGACTGATCCGGGAAGGAAACCTCGACGGCGCGGAAGCAGAACTGCGGGTGTCAGTACAGTTGGATCCGAGGAATCCGGTGTATTGGGGCTCGCTTGGCGCAGTGCTCGGAATGGAGAGAAAGCTGGAAGAGAATTGCAGCCTGCAAAAGAGAACTTGCAGACGGTCTTGAAGGCAGCGCCAGGTGATAGCACCACTCGCCTGCTGCTCGGCATGATCGCCGAAGAATCGAAAGACCACACCGCGGCGGTAAAGTGGTTGGCCTCTGTCCCCGACCAGGCCCGGCAGCGGCCGGAATCGATGGTGGCCTTGACAAGAGCCTATTACAACCTGGGATACAAAGAGAGGGCCCGCCAGACGCTCAAGGATTTACTGGTTCTCTCAACCCGGCCCGATTGGCGGGAAGGAGTGTTACGGGGCGGCCAAGCGGCCGTACAGGCGGGCGACTACGAGATAGCGGAACGAATGTTCGCATCCCTCTTAACCACTTATCCGGACCCTGCCAAGTTAGGCTACAACTTGGCTCTGGCTCAATATCACAACAACAAGATCAGCGAGAGCCGAACGGGTCTGGAAAAACTCGTGGCAGCGGGTCACGAAACGAGCGAGATTGAGAATTTACTGGGATGGTGTGCCTTCAAGCAGGCCAGATACAAGGATGCGGTTGCGGCACTGGACAGGGCCATCGCACTTGACCTCTCGCGCGAGTCAAATTACCTCGATGTGGGCATGATGCTGTTAGAACTGCGCCGCTACGACGGCGCCCAGCTCGCTGCCGAGAGAGCAATAAGCGTGGCGCCGGGTTCCGCCCAGGCTTATCGGCTCAAGGGATTGGTTGAATTCAGGCGTGGCAGCCTCGTGGATGCCCGCACCGAGGCTTCAGCAACCTTCAATAAAGCCTTGCAGCGATTGCCGAAAGAACCTCTACTCTATCTGAATTACGGAACCATGCTGCTGAAGACGGCTGACCAGGGGGACGCCTCTACCGAATCCCGCGCCGTCGCGCTTCTGAAAAGGGCCATAGCTCTCGATAGCTCGCTTGCAGAACCACATTACCAGCTTGGCAGCCTGGCATTGAGGGAGGGTCGGAAACAGGAGGCTGTGCAAGAACTCGAAACGGCTTCTTGCCTCGGACCCACGATCAGCAAGTTTCATTATACTTTGGCCCAGGCCTACCGCGCGCTTGGTCGGAGAGAGGACACCACTCGGGAACTTGGAGCATACCAGCGCCTGAAAGCTGAGGAAGACAAACCCGGCGCCGGCCTGACTGGGAGTCTTGGGAGCCCGTCGCTACCGAAAGGTTCGCCCCGAGAGCCCAGGGAGGCAGCGCCGTCAAACTGACGCACTACCCAACATATCTCCATACCTCAGTGGTCACCCCCAATCCGGCCCCCAGCGTTTACTTACCGCCGAGGGCAGCATATCCCGTCGGCCACCCTGACGGTAAACGGCCTACGCTCCTTTTTGGCCTGTCGCCGCCAGTTTCCATAACGTTCGTCTGTGCGGCTCTCGTACGCGGCGAATGCACAGGCGACGCAATCTAGCGGGATTGATTTTCGACATCCGCGTCTGCGCGTTCGGGACGGATGCATGGGCGGATTGGGAACGAAAAACGCCCTTCACGCCGAAATCCGGCGGGGCTAGGCGGCAGGCCAGCGGATGGGTAGCCGACTTCCCAGGCGGAATCCCAAACACGCAGCAGAACTACCTGAGTGGCAGAACTTGCGGTGAAGGAGGCTGCGCACAGTGATGTGGTTTTGAGGCCCAGGGTCGATCAATGAGTTCTCAACTAACGACCCGCTTCGAGAATCAACTTCTGTACGCGCCAATTCAACAATTCGGCGACGTAGAGTTCGGTTTCAGACGGGCACGCGATTTCGTGGATCCAACCGAACTGCTTGAGTTGTTTGCCGGATTCTCCGAGCACGCCCAAAACCTTGCCGTCCAAGGTGAGCTTGTAGACCCGGCCCGGGTATCCATCAGAGCTGAACAGCACTTGATTTGGCCCCGGCGTGATGCAAATCGCCCAGGGCGCGCCGGGCGCCATCGTGCCTGTGGTCGCACTCGGCTTGTTGCCGAGCG
>QHZE01000039.1:7834-14329 GCA_003225335.1 Acidobacteriota bacterium | reverse complement strand
ATGTCACCAAGGAAATCATCAGAATCCAAAGGCTGACCGCCAGAAACAGAAGCATCGTCCAGGGGTAGCCCCAGGCCGAATACGTTCCGCGCTGCCCGGCGTTCCGCTTTCGGACAAAGTAAAGGGAACCTACGGTAAGCGCGGCAAAGAGAATGAGGACTACTCCCGAGAAGCTGATAAGCTCCCTGAAGTCTCCCGCAAATGCCAGGATCACAGACCATATCGCTTGGAGCACAATAGCATTGGCGGGGGTTCCGAAGCGCGGGTGCACACTGGCAATGGCGGCGGGGAAAACGCCGTCCTGCGCCATCGCATAGTATACGCGCGGTCCGGCGATAATCATCGCGCTGATAGAACCGAGGATCGTCCCCATGAAGGCGAGATTGAGGAGTGGAGCCACGTTGATGCCGAAGAGATTCAGGCTCGCCAATTCAGCGATGCGGATCACGCTGGCCATGTCCTGGAGGGGAACCGCGTATATGTAAAGGGCATTCATGGCCAGATACAGCACGACCACGGTCACCGTACCGAAAAAAAGCGAGCGCGGCAGGTTGCGAAGAGGATCCCGGATCTCTCCTCCGATATAGGCCGCTGCGTTCCAGCCGCTGTAAGAAAACATCACGAGGATCAGCCCGGCCGCTGTCGCCGAAGCGAGATCGGGCCACTTCGACACAGGAATGACAGGCGCAAAATGCGCTAGGTTCCCTTTGCCAAAGAGGAACCCGCAAAGGACGAAAGCGGCGATGACGCCCACCTTGAACGAAGTCAAGCCTACGTGAACCGGTCCTCCTACTTTCACTCTCCGATAGTGCACCGACGACAGCCCGACGATCACGAGCGCTGCCACGAAATGCCCCGGAAGCAAAAATCCTCGTCCCGGCGCGCCGGTTCCCTGCGTGCTCAGGGTAGGGAAGTAGAAACTCAAATACTCGGTAAATCCGACGGACGCAGCGGCAATGGGGGCGGAAAAGCCCGCAAAAAGCGAGGCCCATCCGCTTAAGAACGACGGAAGCGGGCCGTAGGCCTCGCGCAGATAAGCGTATTCCCCTCCAGCGCGCGGAAACCGGGCTCCCAACTCGGCATAGCACAGTGCGCCCGCGAGCGCGAGAACGCCTCCCACCAGCCAGACGCCGATGAGGACCCTTGGATCGCGCAGATCGCGCGCCAGCACCCCGGAAGTGGTGAAGATCCCGACACCGATCACATTGGACACGACCACGGACGTAGCCAGCGGCATACCCATGGATCGCGGAAGCTCGAAAGGGGAGGTCTTTTCGGTCTCGATAGGCGTGGCCACTGTTGTAGCGGCTCTTAAATATTGAAGTATTTTGCCTGGGGGTGATGGACGACGAAGGCGGACGTAGACTGCTCCGGTTCCAGTTGGTATCCGGTCGTCAGACGCACCCCGATCTCCTCCGGCTGCAGCAAAGTAAAAATCTTCTCCTGATCTTCCAGAGCGGGGCAGGCCCCATAACCCAGGGAGTAACGCCTCCCCCGGTAACGCTGTTTGAAGAGCATCTCAATCTCCGCGCCGTCCTTATCGTCAATTCCCAGCTCGCGCCGGATCCTCTTGTGAAAATACTCCGCCAGCGCCTCGGCCGATTCCACGCTCAGACCGTGCAAATAGAGGTACTTTGTGTACTCGTTCCTGGCAAAAAGTTCTCGCGTGACTTCCGAAGCCCGGCTTCCAATCGTCACTACCGTAAGCCCCAAAACGTCCAGCTTGCCGGAATCCGAGGGTGCGAAATAGTCTGCCAGGCAGAGATAAGGCTCCTTCGACTGCCGGGGAAATGTGAAGCGAAGCGTCCCCTTCAAGTCTTCCGCCGAGTCATAGACGATCAGGTCGTTGCCGTCCGACTGGCAGGCAAAATAGCCGTAAACGACCCGGGGTTCGAGGTAACCTTCTCGCAAACATTCCACCTTGAGCTGTTCGAGCACAGGGCGGTACTTTTGGCCTATCAGCCTGAGGTACTCGTCCTTTTTTACGCCGCGGATGCCCCACTGGTTTCTGAAAAGCGCGACTTCATTCAGGAACGGGAAGATATCCTCCATGGACAGGTCACGGACGACCCGTCTGCCGAAGAACGGAGGGCGCGGAATCGAGACGTCCCTGGTCACGGTACTTGTGAAATCCGCTGCGGCCACCTCGGCGTCGCGGGGCTCGGCGGCGCATGCGGCAGCCGCTTTTCGCCGGGTAGGCACTGGCGGCGCAATCTCCCCCTTGCGCCCGGGATCCATGATCCCGTCCATAATGTGAAGGCCGGCGAAGGCGTCCTGTCCGTAGAAAACAGGACCACCGTAGACCGATTGCATGTCCTCCTCCACGTATTTCCGAGTGAGCGCCGCGCCTCCTGCGAGAACCGGGAATCGGAGCCCCTGACGCTGGAGATCCTCGAGGACATATTTCATCTCAACCGTCGACTTGACCAGCAGGCCGGAAAGCCCGATGGCATCGACCTCATGTTCCAGGGCCGACTGGATAATGTTATCGGAAGGCTGCTTGATTCCCAGATTGTAGACCGTGTACCCGTTGTTCGTCAGGATGATATCTACCAGGTTCTTGCCGATGTCGTGGACATCGCCCTTGACAGTCGCCAGCACGATGCTCCCCTTGGACGAATCCGCAGCCTTGTCCATGAACTGTTCGAGATAATTCACGGCGGCTTTCATCACCTGGGCGGCATCGAGAACCGATGGGAGCTGCATCTTGCCGCTCCCGAAGAGATCTCCCACAACTTTCATTCCATCGAGAAGGATGCTGTTGATGATGTCCAGAGCGGAATACTTCTTGAGGGCTTCGTCGAGGAACTCCGTCAGCTCGACCTTCCGGCCATTGACGTGGGAAACCCGTTCGCCGTTGATCAGGTTGTATTTCAGGCGCTCCTCGATTGTCATCTCGCCGCCGGTTCCGGCGGCTACTGAGAACACCTGCTTCTCGGATCCTTGATAGTAGTTGATGAAGTCCTGCAAAGGGTCCGCGCCCGCGGAACGGTCGCAGTAGATGAGGCGCCGGCACAACTCCACTTCGTTTTCGGGGATCTTGTAGAGCGGGTAGATCTTGTGCCAGTTGACGATCGCCGCGTCCAGGCCGTGTTCAAGCGCCTCGTGCAGGAAGACGCTGTTCAGAATCCGGCGTGAATAAGTCTCCAGGCCAAAGGAAATGTTGGACACTCCCAGAATGGTGATGCATTCGGGCAGCTCTTCCTTGATCCCCTTCACGGCGTTGAGCGTCTCGACGCCCGCGCTGCGGTACTCTTCCTGGCCCGTCGAGATGGGCAGGGTCAGGGCGTCGAACAGGATGTCCCGGGGAGGGACTCCGTAGTCCTCGGTGAGGATCCTGTAAATGCGTTTGGCGATCGCGATCTTCTTCTCCGCAGTCAAGGCCATCCCCTCCTCGTCGATCGTGAGCGCCACGACCGCGGCGCCGAACTGGCGGACGAAAGGAACGACCTTCTGAATCCGCTGCATCCCGTCTTCCATGTTTATGGAGTTGACGATCGCTTTTCCCGGGACGAGCTTCAAGGCCTCTTCGATGACATTGGCCTCAGTCGAGTCGATCATGAGCGGCACTGTAACTCGGGTTGCCAGCCGGGTGACGACTTCGCGCATGTATTTCAGTTCGTCCTCGCCGACGATGGCCACGCAGAGGTCCAGAACATGGGAGCCTTCGTTGACAAGCCGCTTGGCCATGGCGACGATGTCGTCGTATTTCCCGCCCTGCACCAGCTCGCGAAACACCTTGCTCCGGGTAGTTGTGTTCAGCTCCTCGGCGATGATGAGCGGCGGCGGTTCCTGGCGCAGCTGCGTGGCGGCAAAGCAACTCGCCATCATGGCCTGAGGCTTCACTGCCCGGCGCTTGGGTTCCAGGTCACTCACCTCTTCCACGACGCGACGGAGGTGTTCAGGAGTCGTGCCGCAACAGCCACCGACGATGTTGACCCCATACTCCTTGACGAAGCGTTTCTGGTATGCCGCCAGCTCGTCGGGGGTGAGCTTGTAATGGGCTTGGCCGCCGACGTTTTCCGGCATGCCGGCATTCGGGAGACAGGAGATCTTCTTGGTGCAATAGTCGCCCAGATACCGGACGGAATCGTTCATTTCCTTGGGTCCGGTGGCGCAGTTGAGGCCGATTACCTGAATGTCGTAGGGCTCCAGGATGGCGAGAGCCGCGCCGATCTCGGTCCCGACCAGCATGGTTCCCATACGTTCGATCGTCACCTGCACCATCACAGGGAGAAGTTTGCCGGACTGGCGCATCGCCAGCTGGACGCCGGCGATGGCCGCTTTAGCCTGCAAGATGTCCTGGCAGGTCTCGATCAGCAGCACATCGACTCCGCCGTCGATCAGTCCCAGGGCTTGGTCCCGCAAGGTTTCGAGCATGGCGTCGTAGCTAATATGGCCGAGAGAAGGCAGCTTGGTGGTGGGACCGATCGAACCGATGACGTAACGGGGTCGGGTCGGCGTCGAAAAACCGTGTGCGACTTCCCGGGCAAGCTCGCCTGCGCGCTTGTTTATCTCGTAGACTCTGCCGTCGAGTCCGTATTCGGCAAGCACAATCGAGCTAGCGCCGAAGGTATCCGTCTCGACCGCGTCGCAACCGGCACGGAAAAAAGACGCGTGGATCTCCTGGATTACGCTCGGGCGGGTCAGCACCAGATACTCGTTGCACCCTTCCTTACCGCCAAAGTCATCGGCAGTAAGAGTGTATCTTTGGATAGAAGTGCCCATGCCCCCGTCAAAGACGAGGATCCGATCTTCGAGCGCCCGCATGAAAGCAGTGTCAGATAGGTCCACGGCCATCGCACTCACCCCGCTAACGACAAACCGTTAATGTTAACGGAACCCCGCCCCATTTTCCAGTGAAGCAGACGCAACGCATTTAGCCGCAGAGACACGGAGTCACAGAGAAAACCAAAAACAGAGGATAGAGGATGGGGAACGAGCAGGCTTTTCTCTGTGTCTCTGTGGCTAAAGAGGGGCTTGAAGATCCGAGCGGTCCGAGGGACCGAACGTAGCGAAGAAGCTAGGGCTTCGGTGGATTCCTAAGAGGGGCGCCCTCCGAATTGGCAGCCCGGTAGTCGGCAAGGAACTTGTCAGCAAGTGCGGCCAGGGCTTTGCGAACCTCCTCTTTCCCCGGGCCATTTCCGGTGATCAGCGTCCCGTGCTCCCATGTGGAAGCGAGCATAGGCGCAGGTTCCGCCCGACTTAGCAACTGGACATCCTGCTTTACCCGCAGGCAGACATATGCTACGAAACCTGGCGGGCCACCTCCGGACGGGCGAATTGCCTTGTATTCAAGATGGGCAACCAGCAAACCCAACTGCGGAGACGCGCTACCTTCCTCCAACTTCATGCCCCCGGCTCGCAATTTTGCAGTGACATCGGCCCTCAACAGCTCCAGCGTCAGCCCTGCCTCCTTCGCTTCAATTCCGGGATCCTCGTCATCCAGTATGACAGACACCCACTCGATGCCTCTCAGGGAATCCAGTGAGCCCAGCGGAGCCGGATCCCAAACAGTCAGTGCGATTGCCGTCAGAATAGCGAACGCTATGTTCACCGGACAATCCTTTCCGGACCCATCCCGCTCCTATCAAGAATCTGGATCAGAAGAGAAGTATGGGCGCGATTCCGCTGTCGTCGCCGTCGCCCTCAGTCATGCATAAGCCTCGTCACGGAACAGGCGGTGGCGGGATTTGAGGTTCGGGGTGATCCGGCAGAACAGGGCTTTCGAGGTCAAGGAAAAGGGAATTAACCATACCTTCCACATCCGCGTCGGAGGCTGAAGCATTGAGCAGGCTCGCCTTCAACTCCTGGGCGAAATCTTCCTTCGAACGCCCGGCCGTCCGCGGGAGGCCGTCGGGCTTCTTTTTCCACTCAACGCGGTTTCCCCGTTCAACGTCGCGTACGGCCACACCATTGACAATATTTTGTATGTCGTGATCAGGGACTCCACTGTCCACCATCGACTGAGCCATTTCTGAGATTGTTTCCCGCTCCAGCAAAGCCAACTCTTGATCCATCATCTCGAGCTGGTGGACATCCTTGGTATCCCCGTTACCGCCCCCTGGAGTCGCCATGTTGTCCGGAACAGAGTCGGTCAGGGAACCGATCCAATCGGACGCGCCTCCTCGGCCAGGAGGCGCAAATGGCAAACCACCGGCTAATCCGGTACCTGCGTTGGCGGATCCGTGACTTGATGCTGGCGTCCCCCCACCCGGATCGGCTTGGCCCATGTGTTGTAGCCCGCCTAAAACGTAACCGGAGGCGAAGACGAGCACAGCGAGAAGTGGATACAGCAATCTGCGGGAGTAACGGATCAAGGCGACGGCCATAGCCAACCCTTTTTCAGTCGTAACTGGCGTCCGATCGCAGGCGCCTGACGAGTCTGTTACTTCGTCTTCGGCGAGTGCCCGGCCCCGTTTGGCCACGGTGCCGGGCACTCCGCCTGCGGGCGTAACTCTAACAGAAACCAAGGACTTAATATATGGAGTACAC
>QHZE01000039.1:0-7809 GCA_003225335.1 Acidobacteriota bacterium | reverse complement strand
CAGAGCGGCCTGGATCACCGACGGATTGCCCGTGTAGTAGTAGGTGTAGTAGCTTGGGAACGCCGTTTGCTGCGCGACGTAAATGTACGCATAGGCACTCGTAGGATTTAAGTAGGTCACAGCGACATAAGCGACCTTGCCGTACTGGAGGCAAGCGGCATTACCAAGAGGCGCATTCAAACCCATGATGCTCAGGATGCACAATACCGCCAGTATCCTTTTCGAGTTTTTCACGAAGACCTCCTTCCCGCAGTTAGCTAAACGCGTTACCTGCACGTGTGTGGTTAGACAGACAACACCCCCTCGCTTTGTGGGCTTGACGTTAGCCGGGTTCCTTCCCGGGGGGGAAGTTGCGAGATAATCCACTCTTGGTTCGCTTGTGTCAAGCATTTTTCAGGGACAGTACTGCCGTTTTGTAACGCCTCAGTTCCCAGGAGGTGACTGTTGAAGGAGGAAGCGGAGGAACGGGGCTGATTGCTCGGATCAAAACACGGAAATGAACTCCAAACTGCGGACAAATGAATGGGTCGTGTTCCGAGTTGAGGCTCTAGCCTGCCGGGGCGCGTGCAGCCTGAAGGTTGAACTCCAAACTCCGCACAAATGAGTTCACGGGCTTGTTCGGGGTTCACGGTTGCGGTCCTGCGTGGACGCCCAACCGCGGGCGCTCACGCCCCCTACGGAGCTAGGTTGCAGGGGCTGAACGTCGTTCGCGATAGATTCTCAGATCCTCCTCGACCATCTCGCGAACAAGGTCGGCAAAAGACAGTTCGTATTTCCAACCCAAGACTCTTCGCGCAAGGCTGGCGTCTCCCTGAAGGACATCTACTTCGGCAGGCCGAAACAGGCCCGCATCCACGGTGACGTAGTCCGAGTAGTCCAGACCGACATAGGAAAACGCCATCTCTGCCAGCTCACGCACCGAGTGGTTCTCTCCCGTGGCGACTACGTAATCTCCGGGAACGGGTTGTTGCAGCATCAGCCACATCGCCTTGACATATTCTCGCGCGTGCCCCCAGTCCCGCTTCGCTTCAAGGTTTCCGAGCGGGAGCTCACGCGCAAGACCGAGCTTGATGCGGACAGCGTGCGATGTGATCTTACGCGTCACAAACTCATAGCCCCGCCGCGGCGACTCGTGGTTATAGAGGATCCCGCTGGAAGCATGGAGGCCGTAGGCTTCCCGATAGTTTCGCGTCAGCTCGAATCCCGCCACCTTGGAGATCCCGTAAGCGGAGCGAGGGTGAAACCTCGTCTTCTCGTTCTGAGGGACCTCTTCGGCGCGCCCAAACATCTCACTGGACCCGGCAAAATAGAACCGGCACTGAGGCGCCAGATCATGGAGGACAGCCAGAACGTAGTGCGTGCCGTTAATGTTGGCATTCAGGGTGGAAAACTCGTCCTCGAAGGAGTAGCTGACGAAACTCTGCGCGGCGAGGTGATAACACTCGTCCGGTTTGACGCTGCGAATAACGCGATGCAGGCTCGCGAAGCTTTCCAGCGAGGCGGAGTGAAGCACGAGGTCTTTGAGAACGTTTCTCAACCTCCAAAGGTGATGATCGGGGTCTTCCAACGCCACCCGGCGGACTATCCCGTGGACGCTGTACCCTTTCTCCAAAAGGAGCTCTGACATGTATGAACCATCCTGCCCTGTGATCCCCGTGATCAGCGCAACGCGTTTTGCCATGCCTTGCTCCGTCAGCTAAACCGGCATCATAACACGGAGAATCAGCGGCCGGTTTCATGGCTGTAGCGACGTGCCGCCGGTCCCTTGTCAGAGATGTTTGTTTACGCCGTCTTCGTAAGCCGATGGAAATTTGTCTGGTCCATGTTGAACTATCACAGTCGGTCTCCAGTACGGTCCCATTGCGATTGCTTGGTAGGGCTTGGGTAACTACAATCTTTGTGTCCGGAGGGGCCGCGTTGAGCGGAAGTGCGAGTGTCTAGCGAGTGAGACCTATACCGCCCAGTCAATCCGGGCGAG
Source organism: Acidobacteriota bacterium (assembly GCA_003225335.1). Taxonomy (GTDB): domain Bacteria; phylum Acidobacteriota; class UBA6911; order UBA6911; family UBA6911; genus Gp18-AA60. Next base: position 5,831 of record QHZE01000039.1, on the reverse strand, counting down.
ACGCCCGTGCCACGATGGCTTCGTGGCATGGCCGCCCCGGCCATGATGCAAAACTTGACCGATTTGTGAACTTTGTGTCCACCAGGTGGACCTCGAGTTGTCGATTGGTCCGTGAGCCCGATTGGCATGACGTGCGCGGGTGTCGGAGTGCTGGCACGCTGGCAGGAAAGTACCGACTAGCTTCACCCATCAGAAGCGCAGCGGAACCCATGGTTCGGTTGGGCACCCTTCGTGTACAATCCGCGTTTAAACTCCTCTGTTGCTGATGATGGTAAGGAGGTGATGAGCGAGTTGAGTCCCGGAGGGGCAGCTTCGGTCACGTCTGTGGCTTCGCCGATCAAGCCCGAGGTGTTCGTTCGGTACCAACGGGCGGAGCGCCTACTTCCCCTTGATCGTTGCCGGCTTCTGGATTACGGATGCGGCGTGGGTGATTTTCTTGGCTGGATCAAGACGCGCAGGCCCAACCTCGAATGTCATGGCGCAGATGTTAGCCGAAAAGCGATCGAGGAGGCTAGGCAGAGGTCTCTCGATGTGCAGTTCCATGTTTTGAACCCAAACGCGCCGATGTTTCACGATGGATATTTTGATGCCGTATCGATGCTGGACGTTTTGGAGCACGTTCCAAATGAAACCCAAACGTTAACGGAAGTCGCCCGCCTACTGTCTCCCGGTGGAGTGTTGGTGTTGTCTGTTCCTCACGCAGGACCCTTTGCTTGGATGGATACTGGGAACATCAAATTTCGATTCCCCCGGTTCCACAAGGCCTTTTACCGGTACATTCTCCGGGATATGGAGGTGTATCGCAATAAATTCGGGTCAACGGAGGACGGGCTGTACGGGGACATCTCATACCGCGAGGAGATGTGGCACAAACACTATAGGTTTGAGGAGATCGAAGGGTTCTTGGGAACGAACTTCGACGTTAAGGAGGCCCAGTATTTCTCATTATTACAACCGGTTTGGACCAGTATGACCTATGTTTGGCGACTGTTACTTCATCGTAGTAATCGCCTGCTCGATTCGTTAGTGTTTTGGGATGCCGGATTCGAAAAAGGTCGTTTCTCATACAACTTGATTGTCAAGGGCGTCAAGAAGTGAATCCCACTTGCACGTTGCCGATCACCACCCGGAAGGTGTTGAAAGGTGAAGGGGTCTCCCCGTGGCAAAAGGGATCATCGATCAATTCAAGGGAAGCGCGTTCAGTGAGGAATTCCGACAGTGCGTCAGCAAGGCAAGTTTACCGTGTTGCTCTCTTCGGCCGGAAGAAGGGTGGCGTTGTTGCGCCTCTTCTGCCAGACCTTGAAGCATCTAGGCTTTGAGGGCCGTCTTGTCGTGGCGGATAGTTCCAGGACCGCGCCGACCTTTCATTTGGCGAACAGCAGCTTCCAAGTGCCCCCGTGTCTCGACCCTTCTTTTCCTCAGGCCGTTCTGGACATCTGCCGCCGCGAGGGGGTTGATTTGATCGTTCCAACGATCGATACGGAATTGCCTGTGTACGCAGCGCACCGCGATTCGTTCGCTAGCGAGGGGGTATTGGTGGCTGTTTCTTCCCAGGAGACGATCGACATCTGCCGAGATAAGGTGCGAACACATTCATGGTTGGGAGAGCACGGGTTTCCAACCGTCGAACAGTGGTGTGGCGTGCCCCTCCCCTCTTATGTGCCATTCCCTGTCATTGTCAAGCCTCGGCATGGGAGCGCCTCGGTGGGCGTGTGCCGGGCCCAGGATCGCGAGGAGATGGAGTTTTATTTGCGTCGCATCAAGGATCCGATGGTTGAAATTGAGCTGACAGGCATTGAATACACCGTCAATTTCTACGTTTCAAGGAAGGGCCGAGTGGTTTCAGCCGTTCCCCATCAACGTATGGAGGTGCGGGCGGGAGAAGTGTCGAAAGGGGTAACGGTGAAGCATGGCGGATTGATGGAGACCGCTCGAAGACTGGGAGAGGCCCTGCCCCAGGCGTTTGGCGCCATGAATTTCCAATGCTTCCTGGGTGTTGATGGGGTCGCTCGAATCACAGAGATCAACGGCCGGTTCGGCGGAGGCTATCCTCTTGCCTATCATGCTGGGGCTGATTTTCCACGCTGGTTGATCGAAGCGGCTCTTGGGCGAGAAGTGGACAGGCCAGAATATTTCGATCAATGGGATGATGGATGTACAATGTTGCGTTATGACGATGCCGTGTATGTGAAAAAGAGCGAGCTTGAACCTCCAAATGACCGGGTTCGTCAAAGTGGTCACGTTTGACATCGATGATACGTTGTTTAGCGAGCGGATGTACGTCCGGAGCGGCTTTGAGGCAGTGGGAAGACATGTCAAACAGAGATGGGGTATCGATGATTTTGCCGAGCGGTCGTGGCGATTGTTTGAGCAGGGGGAACGCAGACAGGTTTTTGATCGGGTATTTGATGCCGTCCGCTGCCGGTGGTCCCTTGATGATGTGGAGGACTTGGTGAGGGTCTATCGTGAGCACTACCCGGTCATCAAACTATATCCCGATGCGGAACAGGTCTTGAGATTCCTTCCTTCTCGTTGCCGGCTGGCCGTGGTGAGCGATGGGCCCGCAGTGTCGCAACGAAGGAAAGTCGAGGCGTTGGGTCTGAAGAGTTATTTCGATCCGATTATCCTGACGGCTGAATGGGGCGCCAAGTATGCGAAGCCTTCGCACCTGGCTTTTCGAGAGGTTGAAACCAAACGCGGTGTTTCGGGAGACGTGTGCGCGTATATCGCCGACAATCCTCTAAAGGACTTCCTGGGGCCCAGGGTGTGCGGGTGGCAGACAGTGAGGGTGAGACGTCTTGATGGTATTTATGGCATGTTGGAGCCAGAGCCGGGGTACGAGGCGGATCTGGAGGCGTCGGATTTGCGCGAGGCGGTTTCTAAGTTAAATCTCGGGTGAAGCATGAACCGGATGTCATTGGTTTGAGATACAATTTTTCACAGTCTCTCCGGCGGATCACGATCTGCAGCGCTCGAATGATCGGGCCGTCACCGTGACCCAGGAGGCTGTCATGACCGAGCCGTCGATGGAAAATTATCTCACTGGTCGCCCCCCAGAACAGCCCCCGGCACGCTTGGGGACGCGCAAACCCGCACTCCCTGAGGCGCTCAAAGTCACGATTCTCTTTGTCCTTCTCGCGGCCGTGATCTACCTGGTCTACGACGGCTACCAGTTCCAGCAGAAGACGCTGGCGGAGATGACGAGGATCAACGACCAGCTAAAAGCTCTGGAAACCCGGGACAAGGCCGCGGAGGCGTATCTTTCAAGCCTCAAGGGAGAGCTCTCTCACGCCGTAGGCTCCGCCAAACAGGAATTCAAGAAAACCACCCAGCAGATCCAGATGGAGAACCAGAAGGGTAGGCAGGAACTGAGCAGCGCTCTGGCCACGAAAGCAGATGCCAGGCAGGTGGAAGCCATGAAGCAGGAATCAGACGCCAAGATCGGCCAGGTGAGCACTGAAGTCGGCGGCGTGAAGACCGAAGTGGGGACCGTCAAGACCGACCTTGCAAGCACCAGGCATGATCTCGAAGGAACGCAACGCCAGCTTCTGGATGTCAAGGAAACGTTGTCCGCTGCCGTTGCCAAGAACTCTTCGGAACTGTCGGAACTCCGGCGCAAGGGGGAGCGCGACTACTTCGAGTTTGAGATCCCGAAGAAAAACGCACCTGTCAAGGTTGAGGACGTTCGATTCGTGCTGACCAAAACCGATCCCAAGCGCGGAAAGTACACCGTCCAGATCATCGTAGACGATAACAAACTGGAGAAGAGGGATCGCACCGTCAATGAGCCGGTCCAGTTTCTGGTTGGACGGAACCGGGTCCGCTACGAACTCGTGCTCAACTGGGTCCAGAAGGACAAGGCAGGCGGTTATCTGAGCATTCCCAAGGACAAATCTCTCGCTGCCGAAAAAGCCCAATCTAAGTAATCGTTCCCGGCCTTCGCTCCTTTCGAGGGAAGATACGGGGACAGTCACCTTATTTTGCCCGAGGATTTCTCCCAACGGACGCTGCAGCGCGAAAAAAGGTGATTGTCCCCATATTTCCTTCACCGCCCCTTAAAGAATTCCCGGATTTTCTCAGCCACAAAGCCCAATTGTTCGTCCGTGATCTCGGGAAACATGGGGAGGGAAAGAACCTCTTTCGAAAGTTGCTCGGCTGCAGGGAATGCTCCCTCCTTGTAACCCAGATGCTCATAGGCTCCATGCAGGTGGATCGGCTTCGGATAGTGGATCAGCGTGCCGACCTCTTCGCGCCCGAGATATTGCTGCAGGGCGTCCCTTCTCTTTGTGCGGATAACATAAAGATGAAAAATGTGGGATCTCCTGGCCGGAATCTGCGGCAGAACCAGATCTCCGATCCCTTCCAACATTCGATCGTACTTGACCGCGGATTCATAGCGCGCGGCGTTGTAGGCGTCGATGTGAGGCAGTTTGGCCCTCAGCACGGCGGCTTGCAGCGTATCGAGCCTGCTGTTGAAGCCGATGATCGGGTGATGATACTTCTGCGGTGAACCGTAGTTCCGAAGAGCTTCCACTCTCGCTTTCAGGTCCGGATCGTTTGTAGCGACCAGCCCCGCGTCCCCGTACGCCCCGAGGTTCTTGCCGGGATAGAAGCTGAAGCATGCGAGTGTGCCGAAGGAGCCGGCCTTGCGGTCTCGAATCGCCGCCCCGTGCGCCTGAGCGGCGTCTTCAATGACGACAAGATTGTGCTTGCGTGCAAGTTCGAGCAGCGGTTCCATATCCATAATGCGCCCGTAGAGATGGACGGGGATGACGGCTTTGGTCTTTGGAGTAAGAGCTTTCTCGAGCTTGGCAAGATCCATCAAAAACGTGCGGGCGTCGGCATCCACGGGAACGGGGCGAGCGCCAGCGTAGCTCACACCCAAAGCGGTTGCGATAAACGTGTTCGCGGGGACCAGGCACTCGTCTCCCGGCCCGATGCCCGCGGCCCGGACGGCCAGATGGATAGCATCGGTACCGTTTGCGACGCCAATTGCAAACCGGACGCCGCAGTACGCCGCAAACTCCTCCTCGAACTGCCGCACCTCCTCTCCCAGGACGAAGTTACATTTCTCCAGCACCTGCTGGATATTCGCGAGAACTTCGTTGCGTATGGACCTGTATTGAGCCCTCAGATCTACAAACGGAACATTCATAATTGCACTTCTCCCCTTCTGTCTTATCCCCGCAATCGCAGAGTGCCGGAAGATTATCATGCAAACGTCTGAGCTTCCTCAACGCTTTTTCGGGGCAAGTCGTCAAAAAGTAATAACCACATTCGCCGGAAGTGGCGGAATGAGCACAATTTCGTCAGGGTGCAATTCAAAAAGCGCGAGTCAGGATGCGCGCAAAAGACGGACAAATGACGAGTGCGTATGGAGTGCGGCGACAAGTCGCCGCACTCCAAAAGAGCTGTGATTGTTCAACTTCACCTGACCAAAGCGGAACAGAGGCGACTCGCATTTTTAATTGCACCTATTTCGTCACTCAGTATTGCCTCAGTTTCACCGATGAGGCACTATGAAGAGACGGGAAATGTAATTGTCGGTGGTCGCGCAGGTCTAATGGCGGCCGTGGACCGTGGGCACGCTGCTATCAAGACCACGAATCCGGCTGCCACCACCGCCTGGACGGTCTGCACGGGGACCGAGGATGTCTCCAACATGCTGCATCCTTAAAGGTTGCGGCGTCGGTTCCGAGTGGCAGGTCTCTTGCTGCCATCGAGTAGCCGAGGAGGGGGAATGACGTTGGATTTTGAAGTTTGACAGTTATGGCGAAAAACTCAGTGCCTTCCCTTTCGCCTGGAGCTAGGATCAAATCAGCTTTCGTGGA
>QHZE01000038.1 GCA_003225335.1 Acidobacteriota bacterium | reverse complement strand
TCGGCTCAACCGGCTTGCGTTTTGGATCGAATCGGAGTGGCCGTTTGGCAAGCTGATTCAGCGACGCCTCGTCGATCCGATATATTTCGACGGCGAACCGGTCACGTGGCGTAACTATGAGGCCAGCCGCGATGTTGCGGAGCTTGAACCTGCGTCTCGAACGACCTCTACGTATCTGTTGCAAGAGTACTTCGTTCCCGTTGAGCGCTTCGATGACTTTGTGCCCCAGATGCGCAATGTGCTGCGACGGAGCAATGTGAATGTGGTGAATATTTCGATCCGTCATGCCACGCAGGATCCGGGATCTCTCCTGGCATGGGCGCGCACTGAGGTGTTCGCGTTTGTAATCTATTACAAGCAGCGGACCGATGGGGCGGCACAGAAACAGGTCGGTGTCCGGACCAGGGATCTCATCGAAGCGGCCCTAAGCGTTGGGGGCTCATACTATCTGCCTTATCAGCTTCACGCGACTGAGGAGCAACTCAGACGTGCCTATCCACGGGCGGCCGAATTCTTTGCACTGAAGCAGCGGCTGGATCCGACCAACAAGTTTCGGAACCAGCTGCTCGACAAGTACTACCGCCCGGCTGCGGCGAGTGTTCACCGGTGAAACGATCGCCGTCACGACTGTCCCCCTCACCCGGGAGAATTTCCAAGGGGTTTACACGTCACTGCTGGATGCTCTTCAAGAAGTCTTCCAGCTCCGAAGGCAAAGGGCTTGTGAAGGAGACGAGGTCGCCGGAGCTTGGATGATGGAACTCGAGTCGATGAGAGTGAAGAAATACGCGCTGAAAGTGTTCAAGCGCTTCTCGCAAGAACGCCAACCGAAGAGTGCGGCTACGATTGCCTCCGTAGAGCTTGTCTCCCACGATCGGATGCCCCTTGTGGGCCAAATGAACTCGTATCTGATGGGTTCTGCCTGTTTCTATTCGAATTCGAAGCAGGGTCCACGGGCCGTATTCCCTTTCCACTGCGTAATGAGTAACAGCATTGCGGCTCCGGCGGGCGTGTACGGACATCTTCTTACGGTTCTTAGGATCGCGTCCCAGAGGCAGGTCGATAGTTCCCGCCGGCGGCGTGGGCCTTCCGTAGACCAGGGCCAGATATTCTTTGCTGACTCTTCGGCTCTGGAATTGCCGTGAAAGCGCCTGATGGGACGGATTGTTCTTCGCGACGACCATCAGGCCGCTGCTCAGTTTATCCAGGCGGTGCACGATTCCCGGTCGCACCGGGTCTCCGGCTTCGATAGGCCCCAGATGATGCAGCAGCGCATTGACCAGCGTGCCCGAGCGAACGCCGGCTCCGACATGGCACACCATGCCCGCGGGCTTGTCGATGACGGCGAGATCCCCGTCTTGGTAAATCACCGTAACCGGTAACTGCTCCGGTCGCAGAAGGGGCGGGGGTTCCGCTCTCCGATGGAGGATGATTTCGTCCCCCGGACGGACCAGATACCCGGTCTTGGTCCGAGCTCCGTTGACGAGAATCTCTGCGGCTCGAATCCATGCCTGGACTTGGGAACGGCTCGTGCCGGTGATGTGCCGCGCGAGGTATTGGTCGAGCCGAATATGCACTTCCCCCGGCTGAACGATCCAGCGGGAAGAGAGTTCTTCCATCAGCTTTGGGCCTGCGGCGTTCGCCTGCGAAGGTACACGAAGAGCGCAAGAGACGCGATGGCTGTGAGGATTCCGATGAACTGCGACGTCGACAGAAGGTCGTGTAAGACGAATCCACGGTCGTCGTCGCGGTAAAACTCGATGATGAAACGGAGAACCGAATAGATCATGAGGTACTCGAGGATTATCTGCCCTGTGAAGTGCCTCTTACGCAGGCGCCACATCAGGTAAAGGAAGAGTGCGAAGGTGGCAATCGACTCGTAGATCTGCGTGGGATGGAGGGGGATATTGAGCGGTACGCCCACGTTATCGTAGGCGTACTTGCTTGTGAAGGTCAGGCCCCACGGCATCTTCGTGGGCTTGCCAAAACAGCAACCCGCAGAGAGACAGCCAAGACGGCCGATCGACTGACCCAGCGCGATCCCGGGGGCCGCGAGATCCGAGACTTTCCATCCTGGAAGGCCGCTCTTGCGCAGATACCACGCCGCTGCCCCGAGAGAGAGCAGAAGCCCTCCATAGTAGACACCGAACGAGCGCAACGTATAGAGCGAAAGGATCTCGCGTGGATTTTGGGAATAATACGAGAAATCGGACAGGAACAGGAGGATCTTGGCCCCCACCAAAGCCGAGACGATCACGATGAACCCCATGTTCCAGATTTTGTCCGGGTCCAGTCCTTCTTGCTGTGCCTTGCGGCTGGTGAACCAGATTCCGGTGATGAAGGCCAGCGCCAGGAGCAACCCGTACGTGTGGATCGTGACGGGACCAATGTCCAGAATCCTGGGATACATGAATATCTCTACTCCGGGAATCTCTCGTGAAAAAGCGTAGCGCCCCGCTCAGCGGGGCGGAAGGCGCATTCTGAAACGCAACAACTTATATGTCCCTTGGGGCGGGACGCTGCAATTTTTTCACACGTTCTCAGTTGCGCGCGGCGCGTCATCTCAAATTTGAAATTTGAAATTCAAGAATCGCCATTAATCGCCATCTCAAATCTCAAATTTGAAATACCTATTCTTCTTCCTTCCCCTTCCGCTCCTTGTTCGCCTCGTCGACGATCTTTTGAGCTATGTGCGCGGGAACCTCGTCGTAGTGCGACATCTCCATGTGATAGGTGCCCCTTCCTTGCGTCATGGAGGTGAGCACGGGCGCATAGGAAACCATTTCCGCCATAGGGACCTGTGCCTTGATCACCTGGGTGCCGCGCCTGACATCCACACCCTGGAGCCTCCCGCGCCTGCTCGTCAGGTCACCCATCAGGTCGCCCGCGTACTCCTGAGGAGCGTAGATCTCGACGTCCATGATTGGCTCCAGGAGCACCGGGTTTGCCTGCTCCATTCCCTTTTTGAAGGCCAGGCTCCCCGCAACCTTGAATGCAAGCTCCGACGAATCGACCGGATGATAGCTGCCGTCGTACAAGGTAACCTTGAAGTCGACCACAGGGTAACCCGCCAGAAACCCCTTCGCAGCCGCATCCACGATTCCCTTTTCAACCGCCGGAATAAAGTTCCTCGGGATCGCGCCACCGAATATTTCGTCCACAAACTCGAAACTCCCTCCGCGGGGAAGAGGCTCGATTCGGATCTTGCAATCGCCGTACTGGCCATGCCCTCCGGTCTGTTTCTTATACCGGCCTTGCACGTCCGAGCGGCCTCGAACGGTCTCTCGATAAGGAATCTTTGGCGTCTTGAGGAGCACCTCCACGCCGTATCTTTTGCGCAGTTTGGCCACCTCGGCTTCCACATGTAACTGCCCGGATCCCGCCAGAAGGAGCTGCTTCGTTTGGGGATCTCGATAGTACTTGATCGCAGGATCTTCTTCGGCGATGCGAGCCAGGGCGCTGCTGATCTTGTCCTCGTCCCCACGGCTCTTGGGTTCGATGGCAAAGGTGATGGACGGCTCCGGTATTTCCACAGGTGGAAACACAATGGGGTGGGCCGGATCGCAAAAAGTGTCTCCCGTGGTGGTTTCCCTTAGCTTTGTCACCGCGAAAAAGTCCCCCGCCTGGGCCTCGCCGAGAGGGCTCATCGATTTGCCCTGCAAGGCCTGCAGCGGCCCGAACTTTTCGTTCTTTTCTTTGGTTTGGTTGTGATATTGGGTGTCGGATTTCATCGCGCCCGAATACAGGCGGAATATATTGATGCGGCCGGTAAAGGGATCGGCCACCGTCTTGAACACGTAGGCGGCATAGGGTTCCTGGACGCTCACTTTGCGCTCTATGGGCTCCTTGGACTGCGGGTGGATTCCCTGGACTTTTCCTATCTGCGCAGGTGACGGGACGAATTCAACAATGGCGTCCAGGATCTGGGCGATGGCGATGTTAAGGCTGGCACTGGCGCATAGCACCGGGACCAGGTTGCGCTGCCTCACGCTGCCCCTCAGCCCTGCCAGCAGATCCGGGCCCTCCAGGGTGCCTTCGGAGAAAAACTTCTCCATGAGTTCATCACTCCCCTCGGCCACCATCTCGACCAGTTTTTCCCTGGCTCGAGCGGCTTCGTCTCGGTATTCGGCCGGGATCTCGATTTCTTGAAATTTCCCAGAATGATCTTTTTCGTACCGGTAAGCCCTCTGGTTCAGTATGCTGACGACTCCTGCGAAATCCTTTTCCGCTCCCAAGGGAATCTGAATCGGAACTGGCGCGCGTCCGAATACCTCGGCAACCGATTCGAGCGCCCGCTCGAAGCTGGCGTTATCCCGATCCATCTTGTTAAGGATGATGATACGCGGCAGCCCGAATTCGTCGCAAAATTCCCACACCTTTTCCGTCTGAACCTCCACACCCGCGACCGAATCGATTACGACCAAGGCCGCGTCCGCCACCCGCAAAGCCAGTTTGGTCTCGGTAAGGAACGGGCGATATCCGGGCGTATCCAGGATGTTGATCTTCTTTTTGTTCCATTCGCAGTGAGCCACACCTGTGCTTATGGTGATCTTTCGTTCGATTTCCTCATCTTCCCAGTCTGTGACCGTGTTACCGTCTTCGACGCGTCCCAACCGGCTGACGGCTCCGGAGTCGAATAACATTGCGGAAGTGAGTGTGGTCTTGCCGGCGGCGCCGTGTCCTACAATCGCGATGTTCCGGATGTTATCGCTCTCGTAGACCCTCATCAAAGGCTCCTTTCCGGCGAAAACCCGTCAGGATTGCAAAAGAAGGTGATACTACCACAGGCACCAAACACCCGCAACTCACCCCCAAAACCAAAGGAATCCAAGGAATCCGAGGAATCCAAGGAATCCAGAATAGAAGATATAGAAGATTTGGATAGATGAATTTGTATTGTTACGAACTTCGTTCTCTGCGGTTCATTCCTTGGATTCCTCGAATTCCTTGGATTCCCAGTTGTAAGTTCCCGGCGAGGGAAAGTAACATGATCCTCTCAATGCGGTTCGGAGGGTTCATGCGTCGTGCGGCAAGCCAATGGCTCCTGGGCCTGTTCCTCTATGCGGGGTGCATGCAGTCCCCGAGCGCGTCCAACAGCTCCTTGCCGGCACTGAGCGCGGAGAAAGCGATGGAGCATGTGCGCGCACAGGTAGCCCTGGGTCCCCGCCCGCCGGGGTCGGAAACCCTGGCACAATGCCGCGAATACATCGTTCGGCACCTCAAGGAGTACGGGTACGAAATCGAGGAGGACAAGTTCGAGGCGACAACACCCTACGGGCCTAAGAAGATGTGCAACGTTATTGCGCGAACGGGAAAAGGAGACAAGGGGGTCATCGCGTTGGCGTCGCATTATGACACGAAGTATATGGAGTCAGTGCGTTTTGTGGGCGCCAATGACGGCGCCAGCAGCACGGGACTCCTCCTGGAACTGGCCCGGGTGGTGGCAAAGGATCGAGGCCCCTTGGACTACTGGCTCGTCTTTCTCGACGGCGAGGAAGCTTTCGTCGAATGGAGTTCCTTCGACAGCACCTATGGCAGCCGGCACCTGGCGCGGCGCTGGAAAAAGGAGGGCGTTACGGACAAGATCCGCGCCCTCGTCCTTCTGGATATGATCGGGGACAAGGACCTGGATATCATGAGGGAAACCAACTCCACGCCGTGGCTTCGAGAGCTGGTTTGGTCAACAGCCCAGGAGATGGGTCTGGGCGGGGTTTTGTCCCCCTCCCAGGGTCCCATCGAAGATGATCATATTCCTTTCCTGGATGCGGGTGTTCCGTCGGTGGACATCATCGACCTCAACTATGGTCCGGGAAACTCCTACCATCACGCGGCGGCGGATACCCTCGACAAAGTCAGCGCGGAGAGCCTCGAAAAGGTAGGAAAACTCGTCCTTGCCGTCCTGGCAAAACTGCAGAAACGCTTCGCCGGCTGACGTGTTTAGAGCGGAGGTTTAGGGGCGAAGGGGCAAAGGGGTCAAGTTAAAAAGGAAAGGCTTGGACGAGATTAGAGGCCCGGAGCGCCAAGGTATAGCATCGTCGAAGTTCGTTTCTCTTGCTCTCCTGCCGGCAGTGATCGTGCCGACGCTCCTCGTTTTATCAAAGGAATCGATCTGGCCAGCTATCCTCGCGTACCACGCCCTATGCGTCGTCGCTCCGCTGACTTTCCGCTGCTCGCTCAAGGAGGCGGGCCT
>QHZE01000037.1 GCA_003225335.1 Acidobacteriota bacterium | reverse complement strand
GCTGGATCGTCGCTTATCATCCGCGTCTTGTGGACGCTGACGGGGCCGTGCTGCCGGGCCGCCTGCTGCACCATGTCGGCTACTGGAATACCGCCCGCTCCGATTTTCTGTGCCCCAACAATGAAGAACACATCTTTGGCGCCGGCGGCGAGATGAACGATTGGCCGGCCCTCCCCGGCTTCGGCTATCGAGTGCGAAAGGGAGAGCGTATCCGTATTGGGACAATGTTCCAAAACCCGACCGACACCGGCCACCCGAGTTCCTACATCGAGGTGAAGGTCGAGTACCGGCGCCCTGCGCCGGAGGGGCCGCAACTGCGGAGCGTCTACCCCACCTGGTTCGACGTGCAGAAGTGCGGCAGATCGGGCTACGATCTGAAGCCCGGGCGCAACGTAACCACCGGTGACTTCAACGTCCCGTATTCCGGCGCCCTGCTCGGCGTAGGGGGACACTTGCACGACTATGGCCAAGAGCTGGTTCTTTTCAATCTCACCCGCAACGAGGAGATCGCCACACTCCACTCCAAGCTCGCTCCCGGCGGCCGGATCGTTTCCATGCCGATCGTCAGTTTTCTCGATCGCGGCGGATATCGCCTCAAGCAAGGGGAGCGCATTCGCGTCACAGCGACCTATGACAACCGCACGGGGAAGCACCTGACCGACGGGGCCATGGGCATTGCCGTCGGCTATTTCCTGCCGGATGACGACTCGCAGATGACCGCGCTGCGCCGAAAGCAAGACTGAGTAGTCTTTTTTCAGCAAAATTCTTGGCGGGTCTCTTCGCGTCTTCGCGGTTAACTCCAGTTCACTCTTACCGCGAAGTCGCCAAGTGTGCAAAGGGAATCGCTAGATTGTATTGGTTGTCGCGATCTGTCTATGGATCGGGAGGCACACAAGGGCGCCTACGTTTCCTGATGTTTGCGTTTGGAAAGCTCTTCCTTCAAGATCTCCAGGGTCCGGTCCAGGTCGCGCGTGCTGATGTAAATGGGAAGAGAGAAGCGGATGCTGGCGGGCAGTTTTTCGTCCCCGTCGGCCGTCACGAGCCAGATCCGATGCTTCTCCCACATCCGGATCGGAAAGTCCCCCAGCTTCTTTAAGGGCAGGGCCGCCTTGACCATCGCCGTGGAAAGTTCCGGGGGAGGCCCATTTATAAACCAGACGCCCTCCCAGTCCGAAAGCATTTTACGCAGGTAATGGTTGAGATAGCGCTCGCGCCCGGCGATCAGCTCCTTCCCCAGCTTTTCTTGAAATTCCACGGCCGCCGCCATTCCCACAAGGATCGAGTAGTTCGAAGTCCCGATATTCGTGAGCCGTTCGCAGCCCAACTCCGGTCTGTCCCAGGTGCCGCCCGCAGTATGGCACCAGAGCTTCTCCGCCATCCCCTTCCTGCAGTAAAGAACTCCCGTTCCCTTGGGCGCATACAGCCATTTATGCGGGCTGGCCGCATAGTAATCGCATCCTATGTCGTGCATGTCTAACGGCAATTGCCCGATGGCGTGCGCCCCGTCAACGAGAGAGATGATGTTCTTGCTGCGAGCCAGTGCCGCGATATCCTTGACGGGAAGCATGCCGCCGGTGACCGTCGTAATATGGCTCACGCTGATCACGCGCGTTCTTGGAGTGATAGATGCTTCCAGGCGGTTCAGGATCTCTCCAGGGGTCCGGGGTGGGTTCGGCAGCGCGAACTCTTTCACGGCAATTCCGTATCGCTTCGCCCTCTGGTACCAGGCTGATCTTCCTCCGGGATGCTCCTGATCGCTCATGAGCACCTCGTCTCCAGGATTGAGGTCCAGGCCGGCGGCCACCGTGTTCATGCCCTCGGTTGCGTTACGCGTCAGGGCGATCTCCTCGGGATCCGCTCCGATAAACGCCGAAACCTTCTTGCGGATTTCGAGAGCCGGTCCATAACCCCACCAGGGATAATCGCCGTACTTGGTCGTGCGCACGCTCTCGGATTCCAGAAGATGCCGGTACATCGCTTCCACGACGACGCGGTGCGAGAGTCCCAGGCTGCCGTTGTTCAGGTAGATAACGTCCCGGGGAACGTAAAATAAATCGCGAACCCTGCTCCAAAACTTCTCGTCTTCGGGCCGGCCCGTCCCCAGCCGGGTCACCGCTTTTATGGCGGGCAGCTCGGCGCCAGGGTTTGCAGCGATTGCCTCGAGCGCGGGGAGAAGCTCTGGAGAGAGAAGGCCAGCCAAAGAGCCGATGAATTGTCTGCGTTCCATCATTGTCAGTTCTCCATAGGGCCTAGGTCATTGGGCGCGAGTTTAACACGGCATGGCTATTCAGCCGCAACCCAACCAGAGTTCTTCGCGTCCTTCGCGCCTTCGCGGTCAAAGCGTAACCCAGGATTCACCGCGAAGGCGCGAAGAGCGCAAAGAACCCGGGTCGAAGGTTAAGGTTTCTTCCAGGCGGGGGCGTGGTGGCGGATCGAGGTAAGCGTGTTCTCGAGTGACTCCCGGGGCACGGATTCGAGATACCCGCGCAATCCGGGGACCATTGAAATCAGGAAGGGAATACCGCGGCTGAGGCTTGCGGACTCGCATTCCACGATAACCCCATCGTCCGTCTGCTGGAAGCGCCACCAGCTCACGAGCCGCCAGAGAAAACCGCGATCCTCGCCCGGCGGCAGTTCCCGTTCTCCCGGAGTCCCCGGGTTCTCCAGTTCGGCGATCTTGGTTGCCCTGCTTCTGCTGGACGCGTGGTGGGAATTGTGGATACGGTAGGCGCATTCCTGCTCCGTGTTGTAGTACACCGTCACCACGGCTTTGCTGCGCTTTAAGCGAAAGGAGAACTTGTAGTTTTCTCCATCTTTCGACAGCAGGCGCGATTTCTCGACCTCCAGGAACCTTCCGGCATGATGGTCGTAGTCTTGCAGAAATGGCAGCAGGTCCTCGAGCCTGACCTGCGGAACCAGAATACTGCCCCACCAGTGATGGATCGCGGCGTCGTGGATGTCGAAGTCAGCGCCGGAAGGAATAACCCCTTTCATGCGCTGGGCCACAACTTCTCCGGCTTTCAAACGCCGCAGGACATTCCCTTTTTCCTGTGAAGAGAGGTAATCCTGAATCAAAAACCGCGTTCCGTCCGTGATCTCGCGTTCGACCTTCTTGTCGGCCCATTCCAGATACTTGTCCCAGGCATTGATCGCCTCCGGCGTGAGCCTGGCGGCCGAGGCGACAGCCGGAGAGACGCTCAGAAGCGCGATGAACAGGCAAACACCGCGGAACCGGGGAAGGCGCTCCCGCCCAAACGTGAATTCATTTCCGTGCGAACCTTTGGACCGCTCCCTTCGCGAACTCCAAACGGGCGAAATGGGGCGGCTCGGAGACTGATGGAGAAGCGCAAGGGGCATCATCAGGAGAGACTGGACCCCACAGCGTGTCTGCGTTTTGCCGAGCGCTCTTTGCGCTCGCAATAGTCCTTGAGCTCCAGAAGGACGCTGTTCCAGCCTTCTCCAAGCAGGGCCAGCGTCTCCTCATCCGGAGCGCGTGAATCTTGATCCGACATGGTGACTACGGTACAGTCGCGGCCGGCTTGAATTCGGTAGGTGAGGGTATGGTTCGACTGCAGCCCGGCGTTCGCCGACTGTCCGTCGTCTACCCAATGCAGTTCCACCGCAGAGTTGGGTTCGAGCTTTGTAAAGACCGCTCGCCCCTCTTGCGCCGCCGTCTTCCAGTAGGCCTTCAGTTCGCCTCCCACCCGGGGATCGGAGTTCGCGCGGTCGCAAAACCATTGGAGCAGGTCTTTCGCTTCCGTAAGAGCCCGATACACGAGAGAGGCAGACGCCTGTATCAAGACCTTTTTTTCGATCAGCCCGTTTTTCATCTCAGTGGTCTTCATAACCATCGCAACGATACCACTACGGATCGACAATTGACAATTGTCTGAGGGCCCCGGGGGCGGCAGAGGAGCGGAGGGGCAGAGGAGCGACAGTGGGCAGCAGAGAGTGGTAAGCCATTCGCCGCAGTCCGGCTCCTGCGGCTGAGGACCCGCAAAACCTACCCACAAAGTCTTCCCGGATCCCACCCATAGTTCATTGCCTCGAGACCGTCACCCCCGGCCGCTGCAAGGGATCCCCCGAAAGCGTCTGGCGGATGAACCGATCAACTACACGCCCCGCCGCTCCAGGGCCGTAAACATTAAACAGGCGAGCCCTCAGTCTTGTTCGTGCTTGAGGAGGATTCTGCCGAGGAAGGCGTCGAAAGGCCCGCCCGCGTAAGCATCTTGAGAGGCTCGGACCAGCGGGAAGTCCATCGACGTCGTGCTTCCGCCGAACCAGATGCTGTTGCCGGAGCCGATCGTGATGGCATATCCGTAATCAGCGCCGCTGCCGCCCAGATAGGTTGATAAACGAGCATTCTCGCCGCTCCTGTCGAGCGTAACAAGGAACGCGTCCGTTGCGCCTCCGCCATAGAAAGAGTTCAGCGCGTCGTGAGTCGGAAAATCGGGCGAACTGGTGAAGCCGATCACCGATGCTTCTTGGTTAGCGCGCACTGCAATGCGGTATGGATAGTCCCAAGCTGATCCGCCGACGTACGTGGAATAAATCAGGTTCGAAGCTTTCGAATCGAATTTGGCGACGAAGCCGTCGCTCACGCCGCCCCGGTTCTCTGATTGGAAAGCCCGAACGATCGGAAAGTCCGTCGAGGCGGTCCGGCCAGTCACATAGACGTGACGCGGCGGATCCAGTGCGATATCGGTCGCGGCATCTGTGCCGCCGCCGCCGAGAAAGGTCGAAAACTCGATATCAGATCCCGCGGCGTTCAGCTTCGTCACGAATGCATCTCCAGGACCTGACAACGAAGCCTGGTAGGGATTCCTAGTCGGAAAGTTCCTCGAGGCTGCCTGTCCCGCAACGTACGCTTGGCCATGCTGGTCAACGGCTAGACCTGCTGCGGCCTCAAAGCTGCTTCCGCCGAGATACGTCGAATAGACCAAATTCTGGCCCGACGAGTCGAGCTTCGCGACAAACGCGTCTCCGATGCAGAAGCCTATGTAGGCGCCTTGGTCGCACTCCTTTTGAAACGCATTGGAGGTGATCGGGAAATCCAGCGAATTTGTGTAGCCCGCAACGTAAACGCGATCCTCATGGTCTATCGCCAGCGCTTTAACATAATCGTATCCACGGCCCCCCAAGTAAGTGGAGAATTCCAGCTCGGAGCCCGACGGACTGAGCTTGGCCACAAATCCGTCGGTAGGTCCTCCGCCGAATGCGGGCTGCCGCGCGTTCACAGCTGGGAAGTCCGCCGACTGGGCTAAACCCGCGATGTAAACGCTGCCAGCCTCATTTACCTGGATACCGATCGCGTCGTCAAACCGGCTGCCTCCGAGATACGTGGAATAGATAAGCCTCGTCCCACTCGGGTCGAACTTGGACACAAAGGCATCGTAACTTCCTGCGGCGTGGGTCTGAGCCCCATTTTCCTCCGGAAAGTCAAGCGAGGAGGTTTCACCGGCGACATAGAGGTTGCCTTCCCCGTCGAAGCCGATGCCGAAGATACCCTCATCGTTGGAACCGCCGAGATAAGAGGAGTAGTCAAGCACAGGATCGATGATTAGCGGCCATTTGCGATCGTAGCTACTCACCTCGATGCCGAACCGCCCGGAGCCAAGCGGCAGAAAGCGAGCAGACACCTCATACCTTTGAGCGTTGATGATCTGATACGCGAAGGGCCGGTGCAGTCTCGCATGGGCATCCCCGGCTTGAAGTGCAAGGTCCCCGCTCTGCTCGATTTCGGCCCGTTTCGCCCCGGCAACGGAGAAGATTATCGATTGCGGCTGTCCGCCCGGCCGGATGATGAAGTCGTACTCCAGGCGTTCCCGGCTGCCGTAGTACACGAGGTCCACGTTCTGGTAGACCGACGGGTAACGAACTTTACCGAAAACGCAAACGTTGGTGCGCCATTTCCTGGGATCGCTGCCGATGAAGTAGTTCCTCTTGGCGGGCAACGGTTCCTCGGCCAACGGCGCGCTTGTGTGATTTGACTGCAGCAGACACAAGGACACGGGCTGCTTAATGTCTGCGCCCTTTGCGAGCGAGGTTCCCCGGAAGGCAATCGTCGCCTTATGCGACTGGAGGAAGATCGTGTAGTTTGGTGTGCGAGAGACAAACTGAACCTCGCGATTGGTCTGACCTTCGTTGCGCTCGAATGCGAGTTGCTGGTTCCGGGCCAGAACGGGATGATTCGGAGCAGCGCGATGAGCGGCATGCGAATCCACCGCTACGGAGACAGCCCTCACAGCCAGAGGAGCAATAATGATGGGGAACAGGAAAACCGCAGGCAAGGCAAACTGCTTCGCTGCTTTACTCGCAGGAAGAATGTTCATAGGTCCCCCCCCCATAGCGCCGACAAGCGTGGCGGCGGTTTGAGCGCTCGCACGGAGTGGAAAATGCACGCCAGGAGCGCGATAACAAAGCAGAGCCCTAGACGATTCAGTAGCAAGCACATTAGCCCCTCCATTGAACTGCAGGTTGTACCTCACAGCCGAAGCGCGGATCGCGAGCAACCTTACCCTAATGTGGAGCCAGAGTTAACGTGAATTGCCGGCGAATCTATCCGAGCGCCGGACACCTGTCAAGCCGAAAGCGCACGAACATCACGGCAACTGCAGAGTCATGGCACGGGCTCTTGAGGCCCAAAGGGCCGTCAGTGCGTAGGCCCGGCCGTGAGGCCGGGATATGGATCATATGCAAATTGAGCGCCGAAGGCGCGACACTTATTGCTCGCGACCTCTTAGAGTGCGGCCCCTTCGGCGCTCATTGTCCAACGCGCAATTCAATCCCGGCCTTA
>QHZE01000777.1 GCA_003225335.1 Acidobacteriota bacterium | reverse complement strand
ATTGAGGAGAATTTCCGCTTTGGGCGTGCCGGCTGTCTTCGCATCAACAGGGACCGGCAAACGTTCGAGAAGCCCATTGCGGGAGCGGGCGCGGGAGACTTCAAGAAGAGATTAGAGGAGTTTTGTTCTTCCCCGAAAGATCCCTCGTTGGTTGCCAGCTTCATCGACTTAAGTCAACCGGTCCTGTTGGCGCCAGGCTTTGCCTACCCCGGGCCACAGTCCGGGCGGGTCATGCTGGAAAAGCTCGGAACTCGCAGTCTTGGTGTTCTTCCCCTTAAGGAAGGCGGGCAAACATCCTGGTTGCTGTTGGCTGACTATGGTAATTCCACGGCAAAGGTTCCGGAGGACCACTTCCAGTCATTGAGTAAACTTTCTCAGCCCGTTTCCACGGCTTTGGAAAAAGCGCGCGTCTTTGAGAGTGAGAAAAGACGCACCGCCCAGCTCCTGGTGGTTCACCAGATCGCCCGTACCATCAGCTCCAAGTTGGACATCGAGCAGCTTTTTGAATCCATTTATCAACAGATCAGCCAGTTGATACCGAGTGAGTATTTCCTGATCGCCTTGCGGAGAGGAAGCGATCGTTGCCTGGAGTCTCATTTCGAGGTGATGGAGGGGAAGAGAAGAATCAAAGCCAGCTCCTTCTCTGCCGGCACCCTGGAGTGGCACATCGTTGAGCAGAGAAAGCCGTTGTTAATCAAGAGCGACTTCAGGAGGGCGCATGAAGCCATCACCGGCAAATGTCCGCCGGCTCAGGCAGAGTCCTGGCTCGGAGTTCCTTTGACCCTCGGCAGCGACACGCTCGGTGTAATCGTTTTACAAAACTTCCAACATGGGCGGCCTTACGACGATGATGACCTTTTCTTCCTTACGACTATCGCCGACCAGGCGGCGGGCGCCATTTCAAATGCCCGGTTGTACAGTCAGGCCCAGGAGCGGGCCACCCGGCTCTCGGTGGTCAATGAGGTCGCCCGGGAAGCGAGCCTGCACCTGGATACTGACCGGCTCTTTGAAACAATCAATGCCCAATTCAAGCGCATCGTCGGCTTTGTCAAGAGCAGCATGTCCATCTACTATCCCGAATCGGACGTCTTCTCGCTCGTCAACGTATACGCCGAAGGCATCCCGGCCACATTTTACAAAGGCATGCAGGTTCCGGCTTCCGGGACGGTCATGAAAATTGCCTGTGAAACCAAGAAGCCTTACTACTCCAGAAGTCCGGAACAATTTCAGCACTGCCATTCGAACACTCTGGCCAAACAGGGCATTCAATCGGCCATCTGCATACCGATCATCGCCGACAATGTCTGCATCGGTACGCTCAATTTCGGCAGCCCGCAAAAGGACGGCTTTGCGGAAGGCCAGATTGATCTGTTAGTCACTGTGGCCCATAATTTGGGAACCGCGCTGAAAAACGCGCATCTGTACTCTTCTCTGCAGCAGTCCTACATTGAATTAAGTAACGCTCAGGAACAGCTGGTCAAATCGGAAAAGCTGCGCGCCCTCGGAGAAATGGCTGCCGGGGTAGCGCACGACTTCAACAATATTCTCTGCGCAATCCTTGGACGAGCCCAGCTTTTGAGGCAACGGGTGGAGCAGGATCCCGGCATCCTCTCTCAACTGGAAGTCATCGAGAAGGCGGCCATCGACGGCGCCGCGACCGTCAGGCGGCTGCAGAATTTTACGCGGCAACGGACCGATCAGGTCTTCAAACCGGTCAATCTAGTCGAAATTATCAACGACACGCTTTCTCTGACTCGGACGCGTTGGGAAAACGCTGCCCAGAAACAGGGAGTTCACTATTTCGTCTCCACGGAGTTCGATCCGGCGGAGCACGTCGCCGGGGAGGAGTCTGAGTTAAGGGAAGTCTTTACCAACATTGTTCTCAATGCTCTTGACGCTATGCCTGGCGGCGGGTCACTTCACATCCATGTCGGCTCCCGTGACGATCAAGTATTCGCATCCATGACAGACACCGGTTACGGCATGACCAAGGAAGTTCAGGAAAAAATCTTTGATCCTTTCTTTACCACAAAGGGCAAGGCTGGAAACGGTCTGGGTATGAGCGTTACCTACGGCATCATCTCGCGCCACAAGGGTCAAATTCAGGTTCAAAGTGAAATTGGAAAGGGGTCCACAATCACAGTCATCATGCCGGCAAATGCGGATCTTTCCGGTCAAGAGGCCCCATCAACCGACGCCAGCCCGCCTCCGAGAAAGAAAGGCCGCTTCCTGATCATCGATGACGAGGCCCAAATCCGGGACATGCTGGCCGAGATGCTCAGTGCGCAGGGGCATGAGGTGTTTACCGCTTCTGGAGGGCAGCAGGGGCTGCAGGTGTTCAAGGATCAACTTCCGGACCTGGTGGTGACCGATTTGGGAATGCCTGGCGTGAGTGGGCTGGACGTGGCGAACGCTGTGAAGGCGGCCAATTCCCGCATCCCGGTCATTCTCATGACCGGCTGGGGAATGACCCTGGCCGAGGAAGAGGTTCGCAAGAACGGTGTCGATTTCATTATTTCCAAGCCCTTTCAGCTTCCGGAAATGGAGAGGATTCTCAACCAGATACTGGTGCCGCAACCGGTTGGGGCAGATCCAAAGCGGCGGTTCCATCGTCATTAATTTTTAGCCACAAGAGACACAGAGATCGAAGATAGAGGATGGAAGATTGAAGATGGCGGACACGTGGCTAAGTGCTGCTCAGCGGCAGCAGGTCGCAACATAGGCTT
>QHZE01000036.1 GCA_003225335.1 Acidobacteriota bacterium | reverse complement strand
CCCCACCAACATGCCAACAATTGGGGTTAGAAACCCAATTAGAAGCAAGGCACCGCTCGCGACGGCTGTTAGGCCGATTACCCAGTTCGTAAGTGTCTGGTTGCCACGGTCCGTCAGAAAGAATCCGCCTTGAATGACCGCCGTCAGTCCAACGGCGGCGCGCAATAGCAGCAGGCCCACGCTAGGCCATCCGTCCGGAAATGTGGAAAAAAATCTTTGCAGGCCGCGCCTCCTTGATATTCGTTCGTGCGCTTCGAGCGCACCTGTGTGGAGAGTAACGGACTGCAACCGCAAATGAATCCCTGGAATTCGGAATCTTTTCATACCACTTTCGTGGCATTGCCCGGTGCCAGACGGATTTTGTTTTTTTCACAGTTGGATGATTCCTCGGCGGACGGCGATCGCCACGGCCTGCGTGCGATCACTGGCGTACAGCTTCTCCATGATGTGCTTGATGTGAACCTTGACGGTCTCCTCTGAAATGAAAAGCTGTTCCGCGATGTCCCGATTCCGGTTCCCGCCGGCGACGCGCCGGAGCACCTCTACCTCACGCTCGCTCAGTGTTTCTTCACCAAGATGTTCGGCGACCTGGTTCGCCACTTCC
The DNA here is from genome assembly GCA_003225335.1 of Acidobacteriota bacterium. Lineage (GTDB taxonomy): Bacteria > Acidobacteriota > UBA6911 > UBA6911 > UBA6911 > Gp18-AA60. The sequence goes on along the minus strand of QHZE01000036.1, from coordinate 9,427 downwards.
TGAGGAATGCGCTTCTTCCCCGCATGGACACTGCGGATCCCCTCGACGAGATCTCTGGGTGGCATGCTCTTGAGCATATAGCCGCGCGCTCCTGCCCCAAGGGCACGTTGGATTTCAACGTCTCCTTCATACGTCGTCACTATGATGACCCGGGCATCGGGGAATTCCGCCCGAATCGCGATCAATGAGTCTATGCCGCTCATGTCGGGAAGTCTGAGGTCCATCAAGGTAACGTCAGGCTGATGCTCCCGATACTTTTGGATGGCTTCGCAGCCGGTGGATGCCTGGGCCAGCAGCAGCATATCGGGTTGATTGCTGATGATGGCGGCAATCCCCTCGCGCAGCAAGGGGTGGTCGTCAACGCAAAGGACGCGGATGCGGGCTTGATCGCTCATTTATCTCCCTTCTTTCTTAGCTTCTGTAGTCTCTGTTCCTGCTTTTCGCGGATACAATTTGGCAAACCATCTCTGCCAGCGATCTGAAAACTGGCATTGGAAGGCGATCTGACTTGGGACGCACAGTTCGACCTCTGTTCCAGCCGCGGCGCGGCTCCGGACATTGAGTCGCGCGCCGGCTTTCTCTGCCCGCTCGCGCATTCCCGCAAGTCCCCAATGCCGGTCACGGCCCGACCGAAGCACTCCGGGGTCAATCCCGCGACCGTTATCACGTATGAGCAAGCGGAAGTGCCTGGCGCCATACTCGATCTCCACTTCGATTTTCATGGCCCGGGAGTGGCGGAAAGCATTGATTAGGGCTTCCCGGCCGATGCGGTAGACTTCATCGCGGAGGACGGGGTGCAACGGCTGAGGCTGGCCTCCAACGATGACACGAAAATCAATTTCCTCCTCAATGGAGAGTTCCTGCCGGATCCGGGAGAATGCCTGTTCGAGATCTAAAGACGGATCTTGCGATGAGCGCAGGCCCCGGACTACGTTCCGGCCCTCTTCAATCACCTGCCCCATCAGTTGAAGAATACGGCTCAACGGCGGCTTGCTGGGCGAATCGGAAGGTAGGCTGTCAGTTGCAACATGGAGTTGCATGGAGGCGCTCAGAAAACCCTGCAGTAGCGTATCGTGCAGTTCCTGAGCGATGCGCGTGCGTTCGCCCACACGCTCTTCCAGTCGGGCCTGGAATTGCCGCTTCATCCGATGGATGCGCGCCTGATAGAGCAGCCCTATCGAAACCAGCATCAACGCAGCAGAAGCTACCCTGAACCACGATGTGCCCCACCATGGCGGCAAGATCTCGATCCTTAGCGCCACCCCAGGCTCGCTCCAGGCGCCACTGCTGGTCGCGCCCTGTGCGCGGAAGGTGTACCTGCCGGCAGGCAGAGTCGTGTAAGTCGCCAGCCTCCGGTCGCTGCCGACTTCGCTCCAATCGCCTTGCAACCCCTCCAACTTGTATCGATAGCGGTTCGTCGCCGGATTGGAATAGCTGAGCGCTGCGAATGTGAACGAGAAGATATTTTGTTGGCGAGAAAGAATCAGATCACTGGCATACGAGATGGACTTTTGAAGGGGGGAATGACCTCCAATCTCTATCGGATTCCCAGACAACTGGAAATTGGTGAGGACAATTGGCGGAGTGTACAAAGTGTCCACACCGTCCGGGAAGAAGGCTGTGGCTCCACTAAACCCGCCAAAGAACATCTCTCCACTTGGACTTTTGAAGCACGCGCCCCAGCCGGTCAAATCAGGGCCCGGCAGTCCATCAGGAGTCGAGTAACTCTTGAATGTCCTGCTCTGCGGATTGAATCTGGCTACCCCATTGTTAGTGCTCATCCACAGATCGCCGTGATCATCTTCGAGGACGCAGCCCACCGCGTTGCCAGGCAAGCCATCCCGTCGCGTGTAGGCAGTGAACGTACCCTTCTTCCGGTCGAACTTGTTCAGCCCGTTCTGTGTGCCGAGCCACATCGTGCCGGAGGCATCAAAGTACACCGAGTTTACCCGGTTGTCGCTCAACGTCCCCGGACGATTCATGTCGTGCTGGTAGACGGTTAATTGACTGGTCGCTGGGTCGAAACGACGCAGACCTGAGGAGTCAGTGCCAAGCCACAGTGTCCCCTCCCGATCCTCGACCAGTTCCTGATAGAACAGGTTTCTCTGCGGGTCGAGCTTATACGTCGTGAAGCGCTCAGTCGCTGCGTGGAAACGATTCAGAGTGTCCCCGGTGGCGGCCCAGAGCGTCCCGTTATGGTCGACGAGCAGACGCGAGACAAAGCCGTTGCTCAAACTGTATGGATCTGCCGGATTGTGCTGGTACGTCTTGAATTGTCCGGTCCGCCGGTCGAAACGGAGGAGCCCGTGGCCATAAGTGCCAACCCAGAGATTGCCTGAGCGGTCTTCGCGAATCGTTATCACATCGGTACTGGCTGCTGGTCCGGCCGTCCGGCGGTAGGAGGTGTAGTGCCCGGTCTCACGGTCGATACGGTTGAGTGCTTCGGGGGTACCGACCCACAGGACTCCCTGACGATCCTCGTATATCGCACCCACAAAGGGATCAGTCGTACTACTCGGATTGTGAAGCAATCTCGTAAACGGCAGTGGCTTCGTAGCAAAGCGGGTGAGCCCCTTCCTGCCCAGTCCAGCCCAGATGCTCCCTTCCCGATCCGCGAATAGGCTATCCACAGAGTTCTGGGGGAGGCTGTCAGCGGCAGCAGGATTATTGCGGTAACGGATGAATCTCCGGTGGTCGCGGTCGAATTTGAGCAAACCAGCGCCGTGCGTTCCAAGCCACAGAGTGCCGTTCTCGTCTTCGAGCATTGCCGTTACGCCCGTTAAGGCCGTGCTGAGCGATTCCACCTCGTGAAACGAATAGTGAGTCAGGGTGTTCGTCTTCCGGTCAAAGACGGCTAACCCGCTACGGAAGATCCAGAATACGCCGAAGCGGTCCTCGTAGAATGAAAGCACGCTCGAGGGCTCATGGCACGGAATATGCAGAGTTACCTTCCCGGTCCTGCGATCGAACTCATCCAGGCCCTCGGTATTCGCAACCCAAAACCTGCCCCCTTTATCTTCACCGCTCGATTTGACGTCGTTGCTGCTGAGGCTCGAAGGATCGTTCGGATCGTGGGAATATTGGCGGAGTCGTCCGGTCGGCGGATCTAATCCATAGAAGCCGGTGCGACTCGCTAGCCACAACATTCCGGCAGTGTCTTGACTGATGTGGGTGACGAACGGAACCGAGTAGTGTGTAAAAGTCTCGGTCGCCGGGTCTAATTTATTGAGGAATTGATCACAGCCGACCCAGAGCGTGCCATCGCGATCCTTGAAGAGGGCGCTAATGAACACGCCGCTGAGGCTGTTCGGATTTCCTGGATCGTGAACGAACACTTTGAAGTTGTAGCCGTCGTACCGGTTCAACCCATACTGCGTGCCAAACCACATGAAGCCCTGATCGTCCTGCACAATCTGAGCAACCTTTGTCTGCGACAGCCCGTCGGCTGTGGAGAGGCGTGCGAACCGGATGTCCGTCCCATCGATAACGGGCAGCCTGACTTGCCGGGGGTCCACGCTCGCCTGTGGTACTGCGCCCTGCGTGATTCGCCGCTGGGCCGCGCGCATCTGCGGAACCACGGAAAAGAAGCACAGGCAAAGGACGGACAACAACGCGCCGCGGATGCGAGGCGTCGAGCAGAATGCGCCGCGCCGGCTAAGCTTCCCAACAGAAATAGCGCAACAGCCTGCGTGTCGCATGGGGGTCCTTCATGCATTTGTATGAACCCAATCTATCAGAACGATTGACACTAGCCGCGTCCGCGGCTCTGAGCCCAGCGGTTAGGTAAACCGACTTGGCACTCTTACGCAACTGCCGATAGCTTGGGCGGATTACAACCAGGATTTTACGCCAAAACGATGTTGCAGGATATGGAGGTTTCAGGGCAATTCTCGTACCAGCATGCACCCGAAGGGAAGAAATGTTGCACCGCCGGAAGAAAACCGGGCCTAAACCGATCGACAAATTGAGGTTCCAAGCCGGCGTAACCTTCTTCTAAGAGCTGCCAGACGACATCTGGTATGCAGCCCGGCGCTCCCGTAGCAGCTATAGAACAAGATCGCCGTGATCACGGCGATCGTTACGGGCGCGTCGAAAGGGATCGGCGCCGGCATTGCGGTCATCTCGCTGAGATTCAGACGTAGGACTGTTACCATCGCGGGTTTCTGCCATTAATATGACAAGCAAGTTAGACCTCTCCGCGGTTGTGTTACCACGATAGTGGTATCCCTCAATTGCGTCGAAAGTGGTAGCAAAAATCCATTCTATCTCGTGATGTGTCCGCCGCGGCGAGCCAGTATAGTGCGACCCGTTGCAGTCCCTTGATAAACGAGGACGCAACATGACACACACGCACGTGAGAAAGGAGGCAACGCCCATGACCGACACAACTCCCCCGGTAGCGCTGACGCTTCCCTCGGGCCAGTTATGATTCAATTGGGCATGAGAGCCGCAGCAAAATGCCAAATTATTCTTGCGCGAGCCCTAAGGAGATCATGATGAACTTCGAGCGCAGCCAGTGGACCTAGTGAAACGCCCCAGGGAACCGAGGAGAAACGGATCAACGAAATCATCCGGCAGGTCCCTTTCCAAGACCAAACAACGAATAAGAAAAGCGCTTAATGAGCGATGAGGCCCACCATGAGAGTAAACCATAGATCGGTTTCGCATCCCACTGCCGGATCTTCACATGTCCTCTTGCTGACATTTGCGGGGCTCTTTGCCACTCAGACTTTGTTGCCGGCTCTTCCCCTTTTTGGGCAGGCGGACTCACGCGTTGCAGAGATTGAGAAAGAACGGCAAGAGCGGTCCGCTCACCTGGAGGCCGATCGACGAAGTAAGTTCGAGCAAAAGTTAGTGGACATTGAACAAACGAAGCTCCTTGAGCGGCTTTTGGGCGGAGTGCATGGTTTCCAAGCGAAAATCGGGGGGTTAGTTTCTGGCAGTGGTTTTGCGATCGGCCCGGAATACTTGCGTGAAGACCTCTTCTCCGGAAACCTGACGTTTCGCACATCCGCGGAAGCGTCCTATAAACTCTACCAGAAATACGAACTGCAAATGACGCTCCCCAAGTTGGCGGCTAATCGGATGTTTGCCGATTTCTACTCTTCTCATCGCAATTATCCCCGGATCAATTTCTACGGCCTCGGCCCGCGGTCTGCCAAAGGACAGCGGAGCGACTACCGTCTCGAAGACACCGGCGCCGACGCCATCATTGGCGTGAGGCCGGTGCGGGTGCTGAAATTAGGCGGTTCGGCGGGGTACTTGTGGGTTAACGTAGGTCCTGGCACTGATCCCCGCCTTATCTCCACCGAGAAAGAGTTCTCGCCAGAGCAAGCGCCGGGAATTGACCGACAGACCAACTTCTTCCGTTATAGCGGTTTTGCCCAGGTGGACTATCGCGATGACCCTCGCGGGCCCAAGAGCGGCGGCAACTATGTGGCCCAGTATGCGTGGTATCAGGATCGCCAGCTTCGTCTGCACGACTTTCGGCGCTTTGATGTGGATCTTCAGCAGTATCTCGGGTTCTTCAATAAGAGGAGAGTCATTGCCCTGCGTGCCAGAACAGTGCTCACGGACACTGACGGCGCGCAGGTCCTTCCTTTCTATATGAATCCTGTGCTTGGAGGATCGGAAGAATTGCGTGGCTTTCGCCCCTTTCGGTTTGCCGACAAAAACCTGCTCAGTCTGACCGGCGAGTATCGCTGGGAGGCATTCAGCGGTCTGGACATGGCGTTGTGGGTAGATGGAGGCAAGGTATTCTCGAGGCACAGCCAACTGAACTTTTCCAACCTGGAAGCCTCCTACGGCTTTGGCTTGCGATTCAATGCTCTAGACCGAACCTTCATCCGTCTGGATGTCGGTTTCAGCCGGGAAGGGTTTCAGATCTGGTTCAAATTCAACGATGTCTTCGCGCAACACCCGATTGGGACACGAAGCGCACAACCTATTCCATGAGGTGGAAATCATGAACCGCGTATACCCGGCACTTCTGGTTATAGCCCTATCGACGAGCTCTGCGCTTCTGGGGGCCAAGAGATTCTATCCGGACGATCCCTTGACCGCAGAACCGGCTCCATTAAACACTGAGAATGTGAAGCGACGCCAGCTCAGCCGGTACTACGACCTCTTTGCCCATACCTTGGGCAAGCCCGGTGAACGGAGCACAAACGGACATGTTATTCGCTCCAGGGCGTCTGCCAAGACCGAAGGAGTCACGCCGGGATTTGTCATGGTCGATTCGAAGGGGCGGCGCTTTTTCCTGAAGTTCGACCCGCTCGGCAATCCCGAGATGGCCACCGCCGCGGACATGATTTCAGCCAGGTTTTTCCACGCCCTCGGCTATCACGTCTACGACACCTACCTGGTTTACTTCACCATGGACCAGCTCGTCCTGGGCAAGGATGTCCAAGTAACGGACAAGAAAGGACGCCGCAAGATCACGCAGGGTGACGTGCTGGAAACCTTGCTGAAAGTGTCTAAGAATAAGGATGGCAAGTATCGCGGTCTGGCCAGTCTGCAGCTACCCGGTCTGCCCCTCGGGCCGTTCCGCTTTTCCGGCCTCCGCGGGGACGATCCTAACGATATCGTTCCTCACGAGCATCGGCGGGATCTCCGAGGGTATTACGTTTTCTGTGCCTGGCTGGACCATGACGACTCCCGGGCCATTAACACGCTCGATACGTTCGTAGAGGAAGACGGTGTAAAACACGTGAAGCACCACTTACTCGATTTCGGTGCCACTCTGGGAAGCTCCACTACCCGTCCCAACAGTCCGCGTGCCGGCGGAGAATATCTGTTCTCCTGGGGACCGACGATCAAAGAGATTGCCACGCTGGGTCTCTGGGTCCCGCGCTGGGCTTTCGCCAAGTATCCGAACTATCCGTCGATTGGAAGAATCGAAGCAGAGGTTTTCGACCCGGAGCGCTGGTATCCCGAGTACCCCAATCCTGCTTTCGCAAACCGGCTTCCGGACGACGAGTTCTGGGCGGCAAAGCAGGTGATGGCGTTCAGCGACGACCAGATCCGTGCCATCGTGAGGACCGGGCAGATCAGCGAACCAGCAGCGGAGAGCTACCTGGCGGATTGCTTGATTCGCCGAAGGGACAAAATCGGAAAAGCCTTCTTTGCCAAAGTGCTTCCGCTTGACCGCTTCTCTATTCGAGATGGCGAGATCGTCTTTGAAGACCTCGCCAAGACCGATAAGCTGGGGCAGACCGGTCCTTTGAAAATCACGTGGTCGCAGTTCGACAACGAAACGGAGAAAAAGACACCGTTATCGGGTGACACCAGCTTTGCGATACCGAAAGAGGGCCTTACCCGTCAAGCCACGTCCTATTATGCCGCTGATATTTGTCGAGACGGGGACACGAGACGTACCATCACAGTTTAAATGCGAACCGAAGGCAGCCGGGAACCTCAATTAGTTGGAATTGATCGGTCCTGGTAGGTCTTGCAGCGAGCGGCGCTCTGCATTGCCTGGGCAGAAGTATGTCTAGCAACTGTAAGAAGGCACTGTCCGACGAAAGACCTATTCGTTTCAACGAATTCGTGTGGGATACTCGAACTCGAAAACCATGTTTTTGGCTGACCGATTTCTGTCGAATACGAGTTGGGCCGACAAACGAGGGGCGACGGATAAACAATGGCATGACCTCACTTCGGCACTTGTATGAGTGCGTGACGTTGGATCTCGATAGAGCGGGTCTTCGTCGCATGTCTCCGGAGCGTCGGCGCTACGGCGCCATTGTCACCGAGCCATGCCAGACCGTCGCAGCAGTCCATGGCTTCCGGAACACGGTTCACACTTGCCGGAAAGGAGACCGCACATGGTCAAGGTAGCGTTGTTTGTTCGACTAGAGGCAAAACCAGGGAGGGAGGGCGCGTCGACGTTTGGCATCTTCGACGCCTTCCCTGACGATGCAGGGCACCAAGCACACCTTTCGGGGCGGGTCGCCGCTGCGCTGATGGCGAAAGCCTCAGAGCTCTTGGCGAAACCGCCGGTCATTGAGAAGGTCGATGTTCTGGCGGCGAAGCTTCCGCAGTAGATTCGGTGTTCCCAACGGGCCACCAGGCGATTTCACCCGGCGAGAAGCCGGCCTTCCGGCCGGTGGCCAACACGACATGGAACCGACGCCCGCTTCATCGGCTACCCGAGCGGCGGCCATCTGTGGGTTGGGCACCAGAAAGAAGTCTCGTCCGAAATCATCGCCTTCTTGAAATGACGGGAGGATGCGCAGTGAGGACGCATAATGGAGGCATTCAGATGAACAAGCCGGGGAAGCGTCAGGCTCATGATTCGCGCACTGGAGTTTCACGAAGCGAGCCCGGTTCGCCGCCGGAGACGAAACCTTGGTGGAAGTTCTCATAGCGTTCGAGTGGCACCCGAAGACACCGCTGGAGTTCGTCATCTTCTTCGTGCTGGGGTGGTGTACTGTCTGCTTCGTCCTGGCAACAATTGGGGGATGGCGGCGCTTGGCCGAGACGTACCGCTTTGAAGGAACCTTTGAAGGCTCGCGGTGGCGCTTCACGAGTGCGCGTATGCGATGGGGCGTCAATTACAACGGCTGTTTGACAATCGGCGCGCACGAGCGCGGCCTGTACGTGGCGGTACTTTTCCTATTTCGGCTTTCCCATCCCCCTCTGTTCATCCCGTGGTCCGACGTCCGCGTAACGGAGCAAAGGGGTTTAGTGTTCAAGTACCTTGAGTTCGGCTTCCTCAAGGCTCCTGCCGTTCCATTCCGTGTGCGGCACCAGCTTGGTTCCGCGCTCCTACAGGCAGGCGGGTGGGAAGCCGGTGCATTGCGGAAAGTGATAACTTGATGCCGCCTAACGACCTCTTGAATCACATTTGACTGCGATGCCACGATTCGTAGCTCTCCTCCGCGCCATCAATGTTGGCGGTCATGTCGTCAAAATGGATCGACTGCGCAAGATCTTTGAGTCGCTCGGATTTTCAAACGTTGAGACATTCATCGCGAGCGGCAATGTCGTCTTTGAATCACCAGCCACGAACCCACAAACTCTCGAAAAGCAGATTGAGAGCCAGCTTCAGAAGTCGCTCGGATACGAAGTGGTGACGTTCATAAGGTCCGGCTCTGAGCTGGCGGCTATAGCGAACTACAAGCCTTTCGCGGCATCTGAGCTCGATGCCGAAAGCAACTCGCTGTATATCGCTTTCCTGCCAGCTCGGCCCAACGGCGCGTCGCGGCAGAAGCTGATGACCTTCCGAACGGAGGTTGACGACCTTCACCTCCATGGGCGCGAAATCTATTGGTTGTGTCGAACAAAGTTCAGTGAGTCTGCGGGGCGCTTCTTGAAAAGACGATCGGCATGCCGGCAACCATCCGAAACTCAACCACAATCAAAAAACTCGCCGCCAAGTATCCTTCTTCTCAATAAGCGTTGTTCGGGTTGCTCGCGGACGTCA
>QHZE01000035.1 GCA_003225335.1 Acidobacteriota bacterium | reverse complement strand
CTGCGCGATGCAAGGTACGCAAAGACGCGGGACATGCTGGAGGTGAAGTTCAACTCCGGGCGCCAGGCGGAGATCAAGCTTCATTTTCCGAATGCGAGCGGTTTATCAAAGTCGGATTTTGCCAACTTGATGGCGACCATTTTCTTAACAGATCCGGAGGACACGGCCGGCATGATGGATAACTTCAAGGAGCTAATCAAATACTACTTCGAGAGAAGACGCAAAACTTGCCCTAGCTTTTGAAGCAACCAGGCATGGAGTTCAGGCTTTAGCCTGCCCCAGAATCAGTGCAGCCTGAAGGCTGAACTCCAAACCAAAGAAGCCGGTTGGTGGTAGGCCGGTTCCCTGCCGACGGTATCTACCTACCACCGATCCAAAAACCGCGCGGACAAGAATTTGCAATAAACTCAAGGGTATCAGCGAGATCAAGAAAATGTATCCATCGTTCAGCTCAATTGGCCTGAAGATTGCGTCGCGGGGTTGTAGGGGTGTAATTAGAATGCAAGTCACGTTGGGTTCTTGTTGGAGTCATGTCTCGGTTCAGTCTCCGGAGCGGCAGCGTGCCAAGCCCGCCACGTCGCGGTACTGAACGAAAACGCAAGACCTTGCCAGAAGCGCAAGGATTCAGGCTTTAGTACATGATTTCATAAATTACGGTAACGTATTCCGCCCCAGTGGGGCGAAAGGAAGCCGGGGGTGAACGAAGCGAACCCCCGGACAGAAGCGGAGCAACGACACGCACCCGGCAAGGGTTGCCGGAGTTCCTCGCGCCCCAGCCGCCAGCCGGGGCGCATTCGTTTATTGCAATATTCCGGGGGTTCACTTTCGCTCACCCCCGGCTAAGCTCCCAGCGCCTTTGCCGGGCATGGAGAAGCGGAGCCTGGCGGAGTAAATCTGCAAACTATATAAATGCTTCGATCCGAGTCTTATAATCGAGGCCCGGGCCTAGATAGAAAAGGGAGGGTTGGAAATGATCAGACCTTCGAGCGTTGGGATATGGCTTCTGAGTTGTCTTGTAGTTACGAATACTGCGATGGCCAAGACTACTTCGTATGAGACGGCTTTCGACCTGAAGGTTTTCGGCTTCAGCATTGGCCAGGTGATCGTAAGCTTCGAAGACAGGATCAGCGCGGGGAAGACCACGGTCGATGCATCGATCACGAGCCCCTCCGGTTCGGTGTTTCCTCAAGGGGTCTCCGCCTTTTCACTTCCTGTGCTTCCTCCCTGGATAAGCGTCCCAGTTTACATCACCATAAAAACGGCTGTCGGCTTTAGAGGTCCCGCAAAGGTGGGACTGCACCTGGAGGTCTTGGATTACAACCCAAGTCTCCCCCTTCGCCTCTTCGTCTCGGACGGTACTTTGGGAAGCGAATTCAAAGACATAACGGCCTACTACGGACCCGGCAGCATGTATACCAGCGGCTATCGCGACGCCTTCTCGGAGTTCGTAATCGCCTGGGACGGTCGAGCTTCAGGTGATGTGGTAAACACCAAGTTCGCTGACATCAATAACTATCTCACCACCAACCGCAACCTGATCGCTCCCGATCGTTACCAGAAGCTCCAGGTTCGCTTGGAAGAGGCTAACCAGGCCTACCAGCAGAACAATGTTCCGGAGTCGCTCAATGACCTCGAAGCGTTCATTAGTTCGGTTAGAAGGGCGATCGCGTTGAACGAAATGCCGGCCACGTTCAACGATCCGCTGAATCCGAACCCCAACGTTGCCGGAGGTCTCATAATGCGGTCAGAAACGACCGAGTTCAGCTTGGGACTCCTGAAATAGATTTTGCATCCGGCAACCAAGGAGGATATACGCAGTACCTTACGGAAGGGTGGAAAACACAGCAAGTGAAATCCGAGATGTTCGACGAACCTATGGAGGAGAGTCCTCTGGGAGATTGACCATTGGCAGCGATGCCGGGAAGCCTGAGATAAAAGGGTTACCCCCCCTGGACAAAAAGACCCATGAAGCTTCTGGCAGGCGGATGCTCACTAATTCCAAGCGGCTCCGAATACCGGGCCGAGGGCGCTCGCCGGTTTCGCGTCCCGATATCAAAGGATATGGGCTCGCGCGATATCATTCAGACAATCAGCCTTTACGATTCCGGAAGGGCCCCGTCACGACGGAATCCATTCGCTGAAGAAGTATTGTATGTCGTGGGGGGATTCGGAGCGTGCCGCATAGACGAGTTTGCCTACCCGCTCAGACCGGGAACCGCGGTTTACATACCTCCGGGCGCCGTTTATCAAATTCTGAATACGCGAGAAGAGCCCCTGGAAATCGTGAGCGTCGCCTGTCCGGAAGATCCGATCGTGCACATAGATTTCCCGCTGCCAACACTGTCACGGTCGACCCCGCCGAAGCGCTCGGCGCTCGAGCAGATTTCAGAACCTACCCCCCTTTCCAAGCGCACCTTCAAAGTCCTGCTCGATCGGGAACAGGGCTGTAAGCGCGTGACCCAGTTCATTGGCGTAATACCGCCGGGACGCGCGCCGATGCACCACCATACGTACGAAGAGGCGATCTACATCCTTGAAGGGGAAGGACGCTTGTGGACCGACGAAGGTGATGCCAAGTTCGCTCCGGGCACGAGCATCTACTTGCCGCGCGGCGCCAGTCACTCCCTCGAAAACGAGGGCAAAGCCAACATTCGGATACTCGGCGCGTTCCATCCCGCGGAACCTCCCGCGACTCGGTATGAGGACTGATCCTGCCGTTTTCCTCCAGCCCACGAGGTCATTTGTGCCAGGTTTGGAGTTCAGCCTTCAGGGCCGCACTGCGGGGAAAACGCATGCAAAGCCTGAAACTCCGAACAACCGAGACACCACCCATAAATGAAAAGTGGCGAATGACCGAGGACCAAAAGCTGGCCACGAATTTCACGAATTACACGAAACAGGCTGGCGGCTCCGCGGAGTCCTTTTTGCGTCACGCTCACTAACCGTTTACGCGGTTTGTGATCCCCCCCGAAAAAAATTCGTGTAATTCGTGAAAATTCGTGGCAAGTTTTTCTGTCGTCAATTCTTTTCCAGAGGTTCCTCCCAAGATTGAGGCGCCACCGCCAGGCGTATTGTTTCCCTGTGCCTCCCGGAATAGAATTCGCTCATGTCCGACTCTGGCCGTTCAGAATCCCGTTTTGATCCGATGAATTTGCCGCCAGGGCAAATCCTGGGTTCCCGCTACAGAATCATAGAACTGATTGGGGCTGGCGGGATGGGCGTGGTTTATCGGGCACGTGACATGGAACTGAATGTTGACGTTGCCCTGAAGCTGCTGCGGTCTGATTTCCCGGGGGATGAAAAAACCGTTGAACGAATGAAAAACGAGCTTCTCCTGGCGCGTCAGGTCAGCCATCGCAATGTCGTGCGGATCCACGATTTGGTCATCGACGAGGCGGGCGCCGGTCTGAAGTACATCTCGATGGCCTACATCGAAGGCGAAAGCTTGCGACGCATTCTTCAGCGTGAAGGCAAGCTTCCTGTGGAGCGTGCTGTTGCTTTGATGCTGGAGCTCTGCGCCGGGTTGGAAGCCGCGCACGAAGTGGGTGTGCTGCACCGCGACTTTAAACCTGAAAACATTCTTGTGGACGTGCGAGGGCAGGCGTTCATCACAGATTTCGGCGTAGCACGCTCGATGCAAGCCACAGGAGGGCAAACCAAAACAGGGACTGTAGTGGGCACTTTGCAGTACATGTCGCCCGAACAGGCGCGCGGCGAAAAGTTAGATCAACGGTCGGATCTATACTCCTTCGGTCTCGTCGCCTACGAGATGCTGACGGGGCACCTGTCGCATGAATCGGAGACGACGCTCGAGTTTGTTTCGCGCATTTTGGGACGCCAGCCAGGCGACCCGCGCGAGATCAACGCGGCTATCCCGGCTTACCTGGCCGAAATCGTCATGCGCTGTCTCGAGCCGGAACCGGCGCTGCGATACGGCAGCGCCGGCGAGGTTGCGCAGGCGATAAAGGGCCAACGTGCGGGAAGCAGGCCTTTTCTGTCAGCGGTCATGTCCGCGGTAATGCCGAGGGTGACGTGGTCCGGGTCACAAGAAAAGCGCCGTATTCTGTACCTGGCGGGCGGCTCGCTATTGTTGGCCTCAATCCTCCTCGCGGGATTCAGGCTGGTCCCGGCTTATTTCATCCACAGGGAGTCCGCCGTAACCGATAAGCGGGAAACCATTCTACCCGAGCGTGGGAGTGTCGTCGTTCTGCCTTTTCTCAATCGCTCGTCCGATCCTCAACTGGAATGGATGCGCACGGCCTTGGAAGAGATCCTCATCTCGGAGTTGTCCCGGCTGCGGCAGTTGCGAGTTCCAAGAGCCGATGACATATCTCAGCTCCTGAGTGACCTTAAGCTCTCCGATGAGGCTGCCCGTTCGGAGGGAAATCTGCGGCAGGTGGCCAGATTCTTGAGCTGTGATCGAATACTGGCCGGCAGCTTTGCCCGAGTTGGTAACGATCTGGCATTTGAGATCAAGCTCTATAACACCCGGGCCGGCGCCTTGGTCGAACACCGCTCCTTCAAGAGCAGCGGAGCGATGGAAAGGGTGTTGGAAACAGCCGCCGGCCTGGCTCCGGAACTGCGGAAGGAGATCGATCCCTCGCTGGCGGACAAGAAGGTTTCATTTGAAGGCATGACAAGTTCCACAACAGCCTTAAAGAACTATGCCGTCGGGATCGAGGGCCTGCGGCAGGGAGCTTACGGCAAAGCCGTCGAGCATTTTCAAGAAGCCGTTCAGGCCGATCCTAAATTCGTTGCGGCCTACGCCAGGATGTCCGAGGCCTACGATCAGTGGGGGCATCAGGACGAAGCTAAGAAAGCATACGAGCTGGCGGTCACGGCCTTGAAGGACTCTGGCCGTGACCATCTCCTGGATACCTACCAGCTAAGGGCGCAGTATGCCCTGCTGGCGAACGATTTGGACGGCGCAATTCAGCTTTACAAACAGGCGGCAGAGACTTATCCCCACAATGCCGAAATCTATCGCGCCCTGGGGAACGCCTACGAGAGGAAGGGGGAAGCGGGAAGCGGAATCGCCAGTTATGAAAAGGCCGCCGCGCTCGAACCCAATAACTTCCGGGTGCGGCTCGCACTCGGCAAACTCTATGTTCTGGCGCATAAGTACGATAATGCCATTGAGCAGTTGGGCCGCGCCCTTGCGGCAAGCGAACAGTTAAACAATGATCAGGGCCGCGCCGACGCGCTGAACGCTTTGGGGATAGTTCATCGGCGCAAACAGCGGCTCGACGATGCCGAACGCTATTTTCTGGCATCACTCGAAATCAGGAGGAAGATAGGCGACAAACGAGGTGTTGCTGTCAGCCTTCAGAATATCGCGAACCTCTACTCCGCCCAGGCCAAATACCCTGATGCCGAGAAAAAGGCGCTGGAAGCGCTCAAGATTTTCGAAGAGCTGGACAACCAGAAGGGGGTGAGCGACATCATGTTCAACCTGGGACACCTTTACCAGGATACAGGCCGCTTCCAGAAAGCGCTTGACAGCTTTCGACGCGCATTGAGCATCGCGAGCCCGCTTGGGGACGTCGCGTTTCTGGCTCAGCTTCACGAGCGTATCGGGCAAATCTACTTCTTGCTGGGACAGTATCCAGACGCGGAGACGTATCACAAGCAGGCTCTGGCCGAGCGCGAGGGTATCGGCGATGAGGAAGGAGTCCTGCGATCGTTCCAAGGCCTGGGCGACACTTACCTGGAACAAGCCCGTTTGAAGGACGCTCTTGCGAGACACCACGCCGCCATCGATCGCAGCCGGAGGCTCGGATATGCCGAGGCGACCGCTGTTTCCACGAGCCAGATGGGTTTGGTCTACCAGCTCTCGGGCCGTTACCAGGCGGCTCTCGACACTTACAAGGAGGCGCAGGGTATTTTTGCTCAGCTCGGGATCGAAGTGCGGCTCGCGGAAATCGAGAAACGTCTTGCCTCCTTGTACCTGGAGATCGGCGACGCGGCGCACAGCCGCGAACATCTCCAGAAGGCGCTCGCAATAGCGGCTAAGGTCCGGGATCAGGCCCTGATTAGCGAGATTGCTTCGATCGAGGGAGAACTGCTGCTGGCTGACGGCAAGATCGAGGCCGCAAGAGAAGCCTTTCAGAGAGCCCTCGCCGCGGCACAGAAGAGCGGGTTCGCCAAAGCCCTGATCGCCGCCGAAATCAGCATCGCCAGACTCGAATGTCTGTACGGGAGCAAGGAAAAGGGAAAGGAGCTGCTGAAAAAGCGTCTGGACCGGGCCGAAGAGATGGGGCAGGCAGAAGCCATCGCACGGTGTCTCGTTTACCTGATGCGTGTTCCTGAAGAGAAGATCGGGCCCGTACAGACGAGCCGCTGGTTCGAGAAGCTGCGTGAATTTGAGCTCAGGCGCTATGAGCTGGAATTCTCTCTTCTCGCGTCACAGCGCGCCACCAGAGAGGGACGCAAAAAGCAAGCGAAAGATTATGAAGACTACGCCTCGGGCCTGTTCGAAACGCTCAGTTCCGAGCTAAGTCAACCGCTACGCGAGAGCTTCCGTCGCGCTTTTCAGAACTGAAGGTCCCCCCCCGAGCACCCCATAGGACACGGATTTACACGGATCTCACGGATCTTCACGGTGCAGGCGAACCAAAAATCTCACCACAAAGACGGAGAAAACGCGGAGGCTCTGTCCCTGCAAGCGTCCCGCAAACGGGGCCCTGCGTGCCTGGGGGCCGACGCGCAGCATGTGTTCGCTTCCAGGAGGATTCTTTCCACCCAACGGATAGATCGACTCCGGGGCAATCCGTCGAATCCGTGAAAATCCGTGTCCTATAAGGTGCCCGTAAGAGTACCTTAGCGTATCTATGAAAACGCCTACTTAGACCCGTTATTTGCCACCTAACGAGAATTTCGTTCCCGTTTGAAGTGCGAATCCAGGCCTCAAGAAGCAGTACCTTCCGGGTGGGCAGATCGGATTTGTGGCTTTGCGGATGTT
>QHZE01000034.1 GCA_003225335.1 Acidobacteriota bacterium | reverse complement strand
GCGAGCTGGAGCGCCATAGGCGTGACGGCATCGACGAGCAGTTGCCCGACCGCGGCGTCGATCCCAGTTCCCAGAATACTCTGGCACAGTGGATCGCCGAAGAGCCTGCCCCGGCCTAGGCATACATAGTTTGTCATCATGATACCGTTGCGGCGGATATTGTAGCGCACGTTCATGCGGCTGCCACAGAGGCCGCAGACAACCCGTCCCTGCAACAAGGCGGGACCTTCTCGAGGCGGTCCGGCGTTTCGCTCGAAGCCAAGCGCTTGGGCGGATGCACGCAGCCGCTGCGCGTTACGTTCGTATTCCTGCCACGAGATGTAAGCGGGGTGTGCATCGCGAATCAGCACTTGCCACTGATCCTGCGGCAGGCGTTCGTAGCACTCCCGTCCATCGGGCTGCTTGCGCCAGCGGCTACGTCCGTAGGCGTAGGCGCCGGCGTACCACGGGTTGTGCATGGCGCTGCTGGCGCGCCCCAAGGACAGGGGCACCCAAGCCAGCTGGCCCTTTTGCGCTCCGGCAACGATCTGGGTCGGGAAGAGCAAGCCATGCTTCCGGAAGTACTTGATCGTGGCGCGCAGCGTGCCGGTGCGATCGAACGTCTGAAAGAGCAGCCGTACTGTCTCCTGCACCTGCTTGTCGGGGTCGAAGACGACGCACCCGCGGGTGTCGTAGACGAGCCCCACCGGCAGGCGGCAGCGCAGATCGCCTCGGCGAGCCTTGTTGAGGATCCCCCCGCGCAGGCGCGCCCGCAGCATGTGAAGCTCCGCTTCGCTCATGGTCCCTTTGAGCCCAAGCAGCAATCTGTCGTTGAAGTGTGCGGGATCGTAGATGCCGTCCTCGTCGAGAATCAGCGTGTCGGTCAGCGCGCAGATTTCCAGAAGCCGGTGCCAGTCTGTCGAGTTGCGCGCCAGCCGCGAGACCTCGAGCCCCAGCACGATACCGGCACGGCCCATTCCTACCTCGGCCACGAGCCGCTGGAAGCCTTCGCGGTCCACGGCGGAAGCGCCCGACTGGCCGAGATCAGAATCGATCACGATGACTCGGTCGCTCGGCCAGCCCAGTGCGATGGCACGCTGGCGGAGCGCGTACTGGCGCTGGGTGCTCTCGGTGTTTTCGAAGACCTGCCGCACCGTTGACTGACGCACATACAGGTACGCGCTGCGTTTCAGATGACTGGCGGTGACCTTTTGGTTTGTCTCGGTACTCAAAGGTTCATCCCCTCTCTGTCTGTCAAAGGTGTCCGAAAGGACGCTGTCAAAACGATACTGGACAGCGCGCGAACGATGTCGGCGTGGAGCTGCTGAGACACGAGCGGCGCCGACAGAGCGCGATCCGGAGCTGCCGATGGTGCCACCGGCGGGAACCAGGCCGCACAGCGGTCGACCCAGGCGGCGACTTCGGCGCTACGTAGAAATAGTTCACCTGTCATGCGGTGCTCCGCATCATACCCGGGTCATTTCTCGATAGCGCCGAAGCCTTGAGCCCAAGCAGCAATCTGTCGTTGAAGTGCGCGGGATCGTAGATGCCGTCCTCGTCGAGAATCAGCGTGTCACTCAGCGCGCAGATCTCCAGGAGCCGGTGCCAGTCGGTTGAGTTGCGCGCCAGCCGCGAGACCTCGAGCCCCAGCACGATACCGGCGCGGCCCATTCCGACCTCGCCCACGAGCCGCTGGAAGCCCGCGCGATCCACGGCGGAAAGGCCCGACTGGCCGAGATCTGAATCGATGATGATGACTCGGTCGCTCGGCCACCCGAGCGCGATGGCACGCTGGCGGAGAGCGTACTGTCGTTCGGTGCTTTCGGTATTCTCGAAGACCTGCCGCACCGTCGATTGCCGCACGTACAGGTATGCGCTGCGCTTCAGGTGACTGGCGGTGACCTTCTGGTTCGCTTCGGTGTTCATAGGTTCATCTCCTCTCTGTCTGTCAAATGATGCTGGGCGATATTGGCCAGCACAGAAACGATGCCGGCATGCAGCTGCTGGGACACGAGCGGCGTCGACACGGCCGGATCCGGACCGGCCGCCGATGTCCCCGGCCCGGAGCAGGTCCCACAGCGATCGATCCAGGCGGCGACTCCTTCTCGAAGGAGCAGGACCAAGCCGAAGCGCCCGCCAGTACTTGGCTGCGAAGCTCCTTGTACGCTGCGACCGCGGCATCGGCACTGTTGGGTTCGATCACTGGCGTTTTTTTTTCTCTCGAGCAAGGGCCCGCTCGACGCTGCGTGGATGGACCTTGCGCCCAAAGCGCTCCTGAATCCGCCGGGCCAGCTCCGGCGGACGCAGTGACGAATCTTCGGACCGCAGTTGCCGCAAGAAGTCCATCACCTCCGTGTCGAGCTTGTGCCTCCGCCGTGGCCCCGGTTTCTGAGGCACCAAGGCGGCCAGGCCGCCGCGCTCGAGCAGAGCCTGCGCCTGATAGAAAGAAGGACGTGAGAAGCCGAAGGCCGTCGCGCTCTGACTCACGGGTTGACGGTCCACGCGCACCTTGCGCACCATCTCGTACTTGACCTGGACCAGGTCGCGCGGGTCGAAGAAGTCCGAGGTGGCAAACAGCGGATCGGCAACCTTGTCTGGATGCGGGTTGAGGCTTCCCCGTTGCCGGAGCGCTTGGGTCTTCGGATCTGGAGCTTTGGTTTTGGCCATGAGATATGTAAGCATATTTATGCCGTATAGTCAAGCTAAAAATGCCGGGGCAATCCAGCGAACGACAGTGCGGAAACTCTGGAAACACCTGCAATACTGAGGAACTCATCGTATAAACAGCCTCTCTTTGGCTAGCCCGGGCCGCACATCCGAGATCCGACGCCGGCATAATGGACCTTACAATCACGGCATAATTTACTTTACACTTCACCGATGCTCTCCCCCACTCTGGATTTCCAATTGAAAGTTCGTTATCAGGACGGCCAGATCAATTAGGTCGGCCACTCGGAAGGGTGACCGTCCCGCAGATACGACGACGAATGGGTCTTCGGCCTCCACGTTGGTCCAGCGCGTCGGCAGCGCCGTGACATAACCGTGGCGGTCGCGGTAGAAGATCAGGTCATCACCCCATCTGACGCGTCGCTCGACGAAGGCGATTTCCTGCCCGAACAGCGGGTGAAATGGGTGTGTAATCCGGACAGGTGTGGTCACCTCTCCGGCGCGGGACGTAGTTGATCTATTGGACGAAAACGCGGTGCAAAAGCTCAGCCCACGAATAATTCCGAGGGCGGGATGGAGTATGTTGCCGGGCAGAACATCCCACTTCAGGGAGGAGATCAACTGTCCCCGCCGTTTTTGCGAGACAGCCGGATGCCCGAGGGAATCGGGCAACGCGGCCGATGGTACGACGTATGGCCCCCACTCAGCGGCGGAGCAAGTACACCATGATACCTGGACCAAGTTGAATCTCGGGCGCGGAACGAGCGCGGCGAGCTTCTCGATCGTGCTTCCACAACCCGCACAGTACCGAGCGTTGCCGCGTTGAATACCCGTGGCACCCTCTGCATGGACAAGAGCTAGTTGTCTGCGGCTCGCGCCGCGGACCCGCCGGTGTCGTTTACCACTGCCGGCCGATTTCGGAACCTCCCGGAAGTCTTTGCATTCAGATTCCCGCATGGATGCTTGATCGTGTGCGGTGTTCGACCGCTCGACTGGAATCTCATCCTCGTGTGTCGTGGACGGCTCTCGCTGAGCTGCGGCAGCTGCTGGCGGATACACTAAGCGCATCATCCATTGCAGGAGGGAACGATGCGACGACACCGAGTGCGGAGATCCCAGATTCAGCTGGGATTGTTCCAGCCCCGGGTGGAACGACCCGAATGGAAGGCGATTCCACAGGACGTGAGACAGACCGTGATGTCTCTGTTGATCGAACTGTTCAAGGAGACCGCTTGGCTAATCGAGGACGACGCGCGAAAGAAACGGGAGAACGACGATGACTGAGAAGATAACGAGACAACACCTTGAACGACCCGCAGTGGTTTACGTGCGTCAGTCCACCCCGCAGCAGGTGGTCTGCAACGAGGAGAGCCGTCGGCTGCAATACGCCATGAAGGACAGGCTGCATGATCTCGGCTGGTCCGAAGTCGAGGTCATCGCCGACGACCTGGGTCGCACGGCAAGCGGCACCGCCGAGCGTCTTGGGTTCGAGCGCATGGTGACGCGGGTTAGTCTGGGCGAGTTGGGGGCTGTGGCAGCTCGCGAGGTTTCCCGGTTCGCTCGGAATAACCGAGAGTGGTATCAGCTCGTGGAGATCTGCGGGATCGTGAACACGCTGCTCATCGACCACGAGACGGTCTACGACCCTCGCAACAGCAACGACCGGCTGCTGCTGGGGCTGAAAGGCAACCTCAGCGCCTACGAGCTGGATCAACTGCGGCATCGAGCGTTGGAGGCCCGCCGCGCCAAGGCACGCCGCGGGGAGCTGCTTATGTCAGTCCCGCCCGGCTTCATCAAGACGGAAGACGGGCGCCTGGAGAAGGATCCAGACCGCAGAGTCCAACAAGCGATCGATCTGCTGTTTGACAAAACCCTGGAGCTCGGCTCTGCTCGGCAGGCCGCTTTGTGGTTTCTCGAGCACGGCTTGGACATCCCCGTCCAGTACCACGACGGGTTCCGCTGGCGAACCGTCTGGCGGCGCCCGACGAGCGGAATGATCGTGCGCATGTTAAGGAACCCGATGTACGCGGGAGCTTACACCTACGGGAGGCGCCGCGTCGTCATGCAGATCGACGACGGAATGCCGAAGAAGGCCACGCGGTGCCGACCTCGAGGAGAATACGAGGTCTTGATTTATGATCATCACGAAGGTTATGTTTCGCGGGAAACCTTCGAGAGGGTCCAAGACGTGCTCTCGAACAATGCTTCGCAGCGCGTAGGGTCACCTGGTGCTCCCAAGCACGGCAAGGGGTTGCTGGCCGGGCTGGTGCGCTGTGCACGTTGTGGGCGCAAGCTTCGTGTAACCTACGCGGGTACGCCTCGACTGGTGCGCTACGTGTGCGACCGAGCCCAGGTCAACAGTGGAGTCGGGACGTGCATCGCATTCGGCGGAACGGCCGTCGATGATGCCGTGTCGCGCGAGCTCGTACGAGTACTCGCCCCCGCCGTGATCGAGGCAGCGACTCGGGCCGCAGAGGAGCTTGGTCAGGAGCGGCAGGGCGAGTTCGAGGCGTTGCGGCTGGAGGTTGAGGCAGCGCGCTACGAAGCAGCTCGGGCCCAGCGGCAGTACGATACTGTGGACCCCGAGAACCGACTTGTGGCTGGAGAGCTGGAGGCGCGCTGGAACAAGGCCCTGGAGAAGGCGAGGCAATTGCAGGAACGTCTCGACGAAGAGAGGTCTCGGCGTCCAGCATCCGGACCGCCGGACCCGGCGATTCTGCGAGCCTTGGCCGAGGACTTTGA
This sequence comes from Acidobacteriota bacterium, assembly GCA_003225335.1. Taxonomy (GTDB): domain Bacteria; phylum Acidobacteriota; class UBA6911; order UBA6911; family UBA6911; genus Gp18-AA60. The sequence goes on along the minus strand of QHZE01000034.1, from coordinate 1,460 downwards.
CCGGGTGTGGAACATCGAGCCGACGAACATACGGCTCAAGAAGCGCATTGTCCGGACGCTTATCGAGGAGATCATCGTTGACGTCTCCCCGGAAGGATCGGTGATCGAGTTAGTGATCCACTGGAAAGGAGGCGTGCACACACAACTGCACGTGAAGCGGCGGCGCCGAGGCCAGCACCTGCAGGCCACCTCTCAGGACACCGTGGACGCGATTGGCGTGCTCGCAAGGGTGTGCACGGACGAGCGCATCGCCCAGGCAATGAATCGAAGTGGCTCTGAGACGGCCAAGGGCCACGTGTGGACGCGATCCAGGGTGAAGGACGTGCGTCGGTCCTACCAGATCGCCGTCCACGATCCCGCCCGGCAGCAGGAGGAGGGATGGTTGAAGCTCGGAGAGGCCGCTACGTATCTGGGAGTCACTCCCGCCACCGTTCGCCGGTACGTTGAACTCGGCAAGGTCGAGGCCCTGCACCCGGTGAGCCGTGGACCTTGGGTGTTGCGACGCCAAGATCTTGACCGTCCCGAAGTGCGCGAGCTCTTCGAGCAAGTTCGGGCCCGGGAGGCACACCCAAGAAAAGCGGTATCGGAAAACGCAACTCCTTTGTTTTCAGACTTGAGGTGAGATCAAGCATTATGAAGCCACCTTCTCCACGAGCTCAAGCGGTTCAAAGATGACGTGCGTCGTTCCATTGCGCCAGCGGCGCTTGAGACGGTAAAGCAGCCGCCCGTCCGGTAATAGCGAAAGTCGCTCGATAGCGACAGGGGGACCTCCGGCGTATCGGCAAAGCCGCTCCAGGCCTATGCGGTCCCGTGCGGCAGCGGATCGAAAGCGCCAGCCTCTCCTTACGCCTGCTCGGCATTGAGAAAGACGTGCCCGTCATTACGCGCGACCTTGTACGACATGCCAAGCCGGACCCGGACCGCTTCCTGGCTGCCGCCGAGCGACTCGGAGTGGAAATAAGCGACTCGGTCGTGGTCGGCGACAGCGTCTGGGATTTGCTGGCTGCGCGCCGCGCGCGTGCGCTGGGAGTAGGTCTGTTGTCCGGCGGCTACGGGCGGGAAGAGTTGGAGCGCGCCGGGGCGTATCGTGTCTATAACGACCCGGCGGACCTGCTGCTGCACTTGGACGAGGTCGGTGTGAGAAACGCCGAGTGATTGTCGAGCGCGGATGAACGCTTCGCAGTGTGATTCGACAGCAGTCGAGGACAGGGCCGGTGACAACCATGTGCCCTTCCGCTCGAGACAGGAGTTCGAATGCGGCCGCGTCCAACCGGAACTCCCGAAGTTGAACGAGGCCGCATCGAGTTCGTCACGCCTGCCTTTCCGCGGGACCAGTGCTGGTGGTCCCGGTGCGGGCAGCGTTCATTCTTGCTACTGCGGTCGCGGGCACTGGCAACGCACGCCGGCGCCCGAAACAATGCTGATGTCCTTTCCGGAGATGACCTGCCCGTTCACCAAAC
>QHZE01000776.1 GCA_003225335.1 Acidobacteriota bacterium | reverse complement strand
ATTGTCGCGAACGGTTCCCGAGAACAGGAATGTCTCCTGCGGCACAACGGCGATCTGCCGGCGCAGCGTATCCAACGGCATGTCCTCCAGAGGCACCCCGTCAATGAGAATCCGGCCCGATGCGGGGTTGTAGAAGCGCAGCAACAAACTTACGGCGGTCGTCTTGCCTCCCCCGCTATGTCCCACCAGGGCCACGACCTCACCCGGCGCAACATCCAAGGTGAAGCGCTTCAAGGCAAGACGGTCCGGGGCGTAACCGAAGGTCACGTCTTCGAACGTCACTGCCGCACCTGCGCCGCGCGGAGTCCCGGGGCTGTCGAAGCGCTCCTCGAGAAACGATGGCTCTCTCTCGGGCCTCGGCAGCTTTTCCTCCCGCGGCTCGCGCTCGCCCGCCTCTCGCGGACTGGATTCCGGAGCCAGGTCCATGAGCTCGAAGACCCGGTCGGCCGCGACCAGACTCTTCTGTATCGTCAGGTTGACTTTGCTCAGGCTTTTCACCGGACTGTAGATCTTGTTGAGGTACCCCAGATAAGCCACCAGGGCCCCCACGGTGAAGACGCCGGATACAGCCCATCGGGAGGCGACGACGATGACGATGATGGTGCCGGCCAGCACGCAGGCATCGACGACCGAGGAGTACAAGGCCTGCAGCTTGACCGCCTCGACGCGAGCGTCGACTACCTTTGAGGATCTGTCCGAGAAACGTTTGGCTTCAAATTGTTCGGCGCAGAAGGCCTTCACCAGGCGCACACCGGAAAGCATCTCAGCGGCCGCCGCGGCCATCTCGCCGATCAACTGGCGCACGTGCCGGGCGTTACGCCTGACGCTGCCTCTGAAAAAGTGCACGCAGAGCGAGAGAGCGAGAATCGTGGGCAGGACGAACAGCGTCAGCTTCGCATTGATGGCGAACAGGAGGGCGATGGCGCCGATGAAGGTAATCAAGTGGCCGGCGATTTCCTGTGTCACGGTCGTCACAAATGTGTCCACATTGTCCACGTCGCCGGTGATGCGCGCCAGCAGTTCGCCGCTCTGCCGGTGGTCGAAAAAGCGCACGGGTAACGTTTCCAGATGCTCGTACAGATCACATCGCAGCGTGTGAATCAGGCGCTGTGTCATGAGCGCCCGGAAATAATCCGAGAGGAAGTCGGAAATCTTCTGAGCCACGAAGATCCCCACCAGCAGCGCCACCACAACGGGCAACTGGCCGAGGTCGGCGCGCTTGATCACTCGGTCCAATAGGAGGAAACCCGTCACCCAGGGGACGGCAAGCTCCAGCAGCGAGTTCGTGATAAGAAACAGCGCGGCCCCTGTCAGGAGATGCCAGGCGCGCAGTGCATACGCAAGCAGCCTCACGAGGCTGTTTTTTCTCGCGAAGTTTCGGATCCTCTGAAGGCCGAAATTCCGCCGCAGCTGCGCTGCGCCGTGTTCATCTGTGTTCATCTGTGTTCATCGTGGGGACATTCCTGCATCACCCTCTCCAACTCCTTCATCCAACGGCCAAAGTGTCGCGAGAAGTGGCGGTTTGGCCACCAGCCTAGCCACGAGAGAGCCTGATAAAGCTCCAAATCGCCGAGGTCTTGACGGAAGCTTTGCCAATCAAGCGACTGGCCCGTGCCGGTCCGATACTCGTCGAAATAGGCTCGCTGCAGCGCTTCTTTCTGCTCCGGTCTGGCCCCCCACTTACCGGCGGTCAGGCTCACGAGATCGAGATAGCAGGGGCCTATTACGGCCGAGTCCCAATCCACGACAGCCAGGGGGTGGTCGGGACTGCCCTCGCGGACCAACACATTCTTGCCAAAGTACTCGCCGTGAATCACGCTCACTGGCAATTCGCTGAAGCGGCCGAGCACAGTCTCGTAGCGCTCCAGCGCATGCTCGAGGAGCAGCCGATCCTCCGCGCCCGCGTCCCGCAGCTTTTCCCGGATGCTCCCGGCGCACTGCCGGTAGCGCGCGTCGTCGAAGCGCGGAAGAAAGCGGGTCTGGGATTCGGGCAGGAGTCGCGCCGCGGCATGGAACCGCGCAGCCCAGCGCGCGGCGGCAAGCCACAGGTCAAAGTCTCCGGTCGAGTTGAGCCACAGAGAGCCGGCGTCCTCCAGGAAAAGCCAGTAAATCCCGCGCTCCGGTTCCCAGCGAAAGGCGTACAGCTCCGGCGTGCCGAAGCGCTCTCGGGAAAGAATCTGCCGGTACATCTGCATTTCCCGGCGGCCGGAGCCGGGATCCGGACTGCGCATCACCCTGGCCGTCTCGACCTGAGCCTGCGGGTTCAAATCCTTAAGGAACACGCGTAGCCATTCGTGTTCGTCCAGAAGCACGCGCAATCGCTCGGCTGCGAAGCTGGAGCTATCCTCGAAGAACTCCCGGATGAGCGCCCCGACGCGGACGGACCGGCCCCGAAGGCGCGTCACGCCTTCCTCCAGAGTTTTCGCCATCAAGCGAGTCGTCTCGTCGTTGCCGAAACTTGGGCCGCTCAGACGAATCTCGGTCCGGGCCGCGCCGTCCTGGCGGTGTGCGGGCCGCGCTTCACGGCTCAGCGCGGAGTTCAGGATTTTTTCCGCCACCTGTTTGGAATCGAAATACGTTTCCGCGATCTCTCGCGCGGCGCGGCAATGCCGCCGATAATCGGCGTTGATCGCCTCAAGAGCATCGACCGCTTCCTCGAGCGTATCGAAACGAAACATTCCTCTTCCGCTGGGCAGGAAGGCGCTCGGCCCCGTGTTTTGAACAACCACCGGTTTGCCGCTCGACAGGTAACACAGCGTGCGGTCGCTGACCCAGGCGTTCTGGAACTCCATGCAGGAAGGCTTGGCGCAGCTGAATTCGCCGCGCGAGCTTTGTATATAAGACTGGTAATACTCCGGCGTCGCGGCCACCTCCGCGGTATGCCGAATCTTCCAGCCGTATCTCTCCAGCACCGTGCGCTCCGCCGGATCTCCAAGGTACGGGTGTTTGTGCGGAGAGCGGCCCGGCGGGACACCGAATCCGAGCTTCGATTGCTCAGCGCGCTGTCCCGTCTTTCCGGCATCGCCTTCGTCCAGGCACAGTGCGAGTTCCAGCACCTGGTTAGTCATACGCGGGAGTTGAGCGAAATCCAGGAAAGAAGCTCGCTTGTTGTTTTCGTAGAAGACCTGTTTGCCGTCGGTGACGAATTCACCGCGGCCTTGTCCTCCGTACCAGCTCGAAACCGTCGTGAATGCCTGGCAGCTCTTGTCCTCC
>QHZE01000033.1 GCA_003225335.1 Acidobacteriota bacterium | reverse complement strand
CCAGAGCGCGGTAAAGGTCGACGATCGCGGCCAGTTCCTGTTGACGGAGCTGAGCGAGAGCCAGGTCTCCCTGAAACAGGTTTCGCTGTGCGTCCAGAACTTGCAGATAGCTGTCGAGCCCGCCATTGTAGCGGGTTGAGGCGAGGCGCTCGGTCTCTCGGAGTGCTTCAACCAGAAGCGCCTGCTGCGCGTGCTGTTCGGATGTCTTGCGATAGCCGATGAGCGCGTCGGAAACCTCACGGAGCGAGGTCTGAATGGTCTTCTGGTAGATGATCAAGGCCTCGCGCTGCTGCGCTTCGGTCAACCGCACGTTGGAGCGGATTCGGCCCGCATTGAAGATGGGCAGCGTGACGGCGGGAGCGGTGTTCCAATCGCGTGCCTGGCCCGTCAGGAGGTTGGACAGAGCTCTGCTCTGCACGCCAAGGAAGCCTGTCAAGGTGATCTGCGGAAAATACTCGGCGCGCGCCGCGCCGATCCGGGCGTTGGCCGCAATGAGAAGCTGCTCGGCCTGACGGATGTCGGGGCGGCGTTCGAGGAGCGACGACGGCAGACCCGCCGGGACCTGTGGCGGAGCTTTGAACTCTTCGAGAGCCTTGCCGCGCTTGACGTCGCCCGGGCTCTGGCCCAGCAGCAGGCTCAGGGCGTTTTCGGTCTGTCCGATGGAGCGCTCGGCGCTGGCGATCTGAGCCGTCGCGGTGTAAAGGAACTGCTCGGCCTGCCGGACGTCGAGGCCCGTGGCAGCGCCGCGGTCGTGCCTCAGTTGCGTGAGCCGGAGGCTGTCTTGGGCGATATCACGGTTCTTAAGCGCGATGCTCAGATCGAGATCCAGCTCGCGCAGCCTGAAGTAGTTCGTCATCACGTCGCTGACCAGCGTCGTCACGACGCCGCGCCGGCCCTCTTCGCTGGCCAGGTATTGCGCCCGCGCGGCCTCGGTCAGGCGGCGCAGGCGGCCCCAGACGTCAAGCTCCCAACCGAGACGAAAGCCGGCCTGCGTGTAACTGACGTCGCTCAGAAGACTCGATCCCGGCGGCAGCTTGAACTGGCCGACCTTGGAGTTTCGGATGGCGCTGAACTGCCCGTCCGCATCCAACACCGGGAACTGAGAGGAGCGCTCGATGCCCAACAGGGCGCGGGCTTGCAGCACCCGCTCGGCCGCGATCCGCAGGTCGAAGTTCTTCTCGAGCGCCGTCGTAATGAGTTGCGTGAGCGCATCGTCCTGGAAGAGATCGACCCATTTGAGATCCGCCAGCGATTCCGGAGCCGTAGCCTGATCCGAAGCGCCCGCCCCGCGAAATTGTGGCGGGACCTGCACCGCCGGCCGCTTGTAGTTCGGGCCGACGGCGCAGGCGGATAGGAGGAATGAAGAAAGGAGGAAAGTGAAGGTTTTTTTCATGACTCGACTCCCGAAACAGAGGGGCTCGGCTGCGCTTGCGGCAAGTCGCCCGGGCGTTCCGCAAACCGTTGGATCACGGCGTAGAGCACGGGAACTACGAACACCGCAAGGAGCGTCGCCGTGATCATGCCGCCGAAGACCGACGTGCCCAGCGCCCGGCGCGAGGCCGCACCCGCGCCGTTTGCTACCGTCAGGGGCATGACGCCGAGGATGAATGCGAACGAAGTCATCAGAATCGGACGAAGACGTAAGCGGGCCGCATCCAGCGCCGAGTCGACAATCGACTTGCCCTCCGAGCGTCGAAGCCTGGCATATTCGACAATCAGGATCGCGTTCTTTGCGGAGAGTCCGATCAGGGTGACGATCCCGATCTGGGTGTAGATGTCATAAGCATACGAACGCACGAAGACAGCCAGAAGCGCGCCGAACAGGCCGAGCGGCACGGCCAGCACCACCGCGAGCGGAATGGACCAGCTTTCATACAACGCGGCGAGAAAGAGGAAGACCAGAAGGGCGGCGAAGCCGAAGATAAAACCCTCCTTCCCCTCGGCGATTTTCTGCTGGTACGTCGTTCCGGTCCACTCGTAGCCGTATCCGGCAGGGAGGTTTTGATTCGCGACCTGCTCCATGGCGGCCGCAGCCTGGCCGGAACTGAATCCCGGCCCATTCTGTCCGATGATCCTCGCGGTGCGGAACCGGTTGTAACGGTAGACCACCTCGGGTCCGGACATGGGCTTGATGGAAACGAGCGTGCTCAACGGGACCATGTCTCCGTTGGATGTGCGGACGTAGAAGCGGTTGATGCCCTCAGGGCTCTCCCGGTACTCCGGTTCTCCTTGCATCATGACTTTCCAAGTCCGGCCAAATCGGTTGAAGTCGTTGACATAAAGGCCGCCGAGGAAGGTCTGGAGGGCGTTGTAAACGTCGGTGATCGGGATACCGAGCGTTTGCGCCTTGTCGGTGTCGAGGTCGACCTTGTACTGCGGCACGCTCGTGCGCAAAGCGCTGTTCGCATTCACGATTTCAGCACGGCTGCGCGCGGCGTCGAGCAGAGATTGCGCGACTTCCGCGAGCTGGTTGATGTCGCCTCCGGCGCGGTCTTCAACCATGAATTCGAAACCGCCGGCGGGGCTGAGACCGAGGATCGGCGGAAGACCGAATCCGAAGACGAAGGCGTCCTGGATCTGGCCGAAGCGGCGCTGCGACTGCGCCAGGATCGAGGTCAACTGGAGGTTTTTCGCCCTGCGCTCCTCCCACGGTTTCAGCGTGGCAATGACCGTCGTGGTATTCGAATTCGTGGTCTGGCTGGTGATGTCGAGCCCGCCGAAAGTGGTGCAGTCGGCGACGCCAGGCGTGGACATGACGATCTTTTCCACTTCCTCGGTCGCTCGCCGGTTGCGCTCAAGCGATGCGCCGTCGGGGAGGCGCACGGCGATGAAAAACACACCCTGGTCTTCGTCCGGAAGGAAGCCGCCCGGCAGGACGCGGAACAGTCCGCCAACGAGAACGAAGAAGAAGCCCAGTGCGGCGAGCGCGAGAGCGGATTTCCGGACGAGGACCTTCACGCCGGACAGATAACGGTTGGTCGTCCATTCGAAGGCGCGGTTGAAGCCGGCGAAGAACCGGGCGAGAGGCCCCCGCGCCTCGCCCTTCGGGCGAAGAAGGAGGGCGCTGAGGGCCGGGCTGAGCGAGAGCGCGTTGAACGCGGACAGCAGCACGGATGCGGCTATGGTGAGCGCAAACTGGCGATAGATCTGGCCGGAAATCCCGCCGAGAAACGCGACCGGGATGAAGACGGCGGCCAGGATAAACGCTATGGCGATGACCGGGCCGGAGACCTCGGACATGGCGCGTACCGTGGCATCGCGGGCACTCATGCCGCGATCGATGTTGTGCTGCACCGCCTCAACGACGACAATCGCGTCGTCGACTACGATGCCGATCGCCAGCACCAGGCCGAACATACTGGTCATGTTGATGGAAAAGCCGAGAAACGGGAACAGAGCGAACGTGCCGACGATTGCGACCGGCACGGTGAGCAGTGGGATCAATGTGGCACGCCAGTTCTGCAGGAAGATGAAGACGACAATGATAACCAGCAGAACGGCCGCGAACAGGGTCAGGACTACGTCAGAGATTGCGGCGCGGACGAACCGCGTGGAGTCATAGGAAATCTTGGATTCAACGCCGGCCGGGAAGCTCTTTTTCGCTTCTTCAACATGGGCGCGCACGCGGGCCGCGGTTTCCACCGCATTGGCGCCCGGGGCGAGGTAGACTATCAAAAGAGACGCCGGCCTTTGGTTGAGTCTGCTGAAGCCCTTGTAATCCTGCGCGCCCAATTCGACGCGACCGATGTCACGGATCTTCAGCAGCGATCCATCGGGTTGGGCTCGGACCACGATATCGCCAAACTGCTGCGGCTGGAGCAAACGCCCGGCGGCGTTGACCGGATACTGAAAGTCGATGCCGGAACGGACGGGCGGTTGCCCGATCGCGCCGGCGGGATTCTGCCGGTTCTGCGCCTGGATGGCGTTGTTGACGTCGGTGGCGGTCAGGCCCAGCTTGCCCATCTTGTCGGGATTGATCCAGATGCGCATGCCGTAATCCTGCGGCGCCACGAGCCTGTCGTCACCGACGCCGGGAATGCTGCCGATCTGGTCGAGCAGGTTGATCGTGGCGTAATTATTCAGGAACAGGGAGTCGTATCGGTCGTCGCTGCTGAAGAGGGCGATGGCCATCAGGAATGTGGATGAGACCTTCTTGACCGTGACGCCTTCGCGCTGCACTTCAGGCGGAAGCGACGGCATCGCCAGGCTGACCTTGTTTTGGGTTTTGACGGTGGCGAGATCGATGTCGGTCCCGAGCTCGTAGGTGACGTCGATGGTGAGCGTGCCGTCGTTGGAGGCGCGTGAAAAGAAGTAAAGCATGCCATCGAGGCCCACCAGTCTCTGCTCGATCGGCTGGGCGACGGTCTTTTCGAGGTCCTGCGCGTTCCCGCCGCGATAGACCGCGATAATCTGCACAACCGGCGGAACGACTTGCGGATACGTCGCGATCGGAAGATTCGGAATCGCGACGGCGCCGACGATGACCGTGACGATGGCGATCACCATCGCAAATACGGGACGATCTATGAAGAATCTCGCCATGACTTACCCCGTAGTCTCAGGTTCGGAGTTCAGCCTTTAGGCTGCACTGACCCCGAGCAGGCTAAAGCCGCCGGGCCGAAGGCGGGCGGTACGGCTGCGGGCTGACGACCATACCCGGCCGCGCTTTCTGCACGCCCTCGACGACGATCCTGTCGCCGGGCTTCAGACCCTGCTCGACAATCCAACTCTCTTTGACACGCTCGCCGGTGACGACGCTGCGCGCCACCACCTTGTTGTCGGGTCCCACCGTCAGCACCGACTGGAGCCCCTGCAGCTCCTGAATGGCCTTCTGCGGGACGAGGATCACGCTCTTCCTTTCGCTGCTTCTCACCCGCACGCGGCCGAACTGACCGGGAAGAATCGTGTGCTGCGGGTTGGGAAACGTGGCCTGCACCTCGAGCGTGCCGGTCCTGGCGTCTACGTGGTTGACCGTGTTCTCGAAGTGACCATCGTAAGGATGCACGGTGTTGTCGGCCAGGACCAGTTGCAACGGCAGCGACCGGGCATTTGCGAGCAGCTGGTGGGCGAGAACTTCAGCCTCGCTCACTTGGAAGCGCACCCAGATGGGGTCGAGCGGCACAATCGTGGTGAGCGGTTGAGCCGCATTCCTCGTCACGAGCCCACCCACCTGAATCAAACTGTCCCCGATTCGACCGCTGACCGGGGCGTAGATCGCGGCGTACTCCAGATTGAGCTCCGCGGTGCGCAAGAGGGCGCGACTGGCTTCCACCTTCGCCTGCGTAGTGTCGATCTGCGCGCGCGTGGAGAGGCGGGTCTGCTCGACGTTGGCTTTCCTCGCGCTGACGTTGGCTTCGTTGGCCTGCAGGGCGGCGACGGCGTTGTCGAGGTCTTGCTGCGCGGCCGCGTCTTCCTTTACGAGCGGCCGGAGACGCTCGACGTCCTGCCTGGCCTTGAGCAGGTTGGCTTGAGCCTGCGCGAGGTCCGCTTCGGCTTGCGCGAGCGCTACCTGCCGTCTGGCGAACTCGAGATTCGCTTCGCTTTCGGCGACGTCCCCGCGGGCTTTCTGAACCTCGGCCTGGTAGGGGCGCAGGTCGAGAACATAGAGTGGCTGCCCTATCTTCACATCCGCCCCCACCTGGAAGAGCCGCTTCTCCACGTACCCATCGACGCGGGCGCGCACTTCCACCATGTCGCGAGCGTATGTCTGCGCCGCGTAGTCGCTGTATATCGGCACGTCCTGCGTGCTGGCTTCGATGACGCTCACCGGCGGCGGCGGAGACGCGGCATTCGGTGCGTTCCCCTCGGAGCTGCTGCAGGCGACGGCAAACAAGCAGCTCGCGCCGGCGACGCTGAGGATCATTACGTTTCGAAGACGGTTCATTGGACTCCAACCCTTCCTTGAGGTGTATCGGAGATCGAAGCGAAGGCCACGGTCTCCCGCATTGTTAACCGGATAGGAACCCGCATGCATAGACCGACGCAATCTGGAGGAGAGCAAACCCGAGCACCACTAGGTGCAAATACTTCATGCATTTGCGCAGCCGGTTCTTGTTTTTGCTTCGAAGATCGCTCAACAGATACTTCGTGGACACCCCGCTGGCGACGAACCGCACGTCTTCCGCCATCATCGCCAGCAGGACAGTCTCCCCGTTTTGGTCAATGAAAGTCACATCGTTGAGATCGACCACGCAGCGGCGCCCCTGGCGGGCGTCGCGCGCATTGGTCCAGCTCGTCCATAGCTCGGACACCCACGGGTCTGTGAGCCGCCCCTGAAGGATCCATTTCTGCTCCGTGGGCGTGTCGGTGAACGTAACCTTCAACATGGTGACCTCATCTCTCAGAGACTTGCTTGAGGCATAATCCGTGCCAAAGTGTGGATCGGACCGCAATTAGTTGATTGGAAGGGAGTTCAGCGAAGGCCGGCGGCTCGCGGCCGATGATGTGTCGGAGGATTCGACGCCTCGTTCGACATGTGTCGACGGTTTACGACACTTATTTCTACCCTTTCCGCTGATCGAAAACTCTTCGTGATTCTTCGCGTCTTCGTGGTGGATTGGTACCCGGTCTTTACCTCGAAGACACGAAGACGCAAAGAATCGCCAAGTTGGTTGCGGCTTTGCTGCTGTGTGGCACAATGAAAGCAGTGCGAATCAACAGGACGATGACATACGAGGAGAGGGATCTATGGAAACGCGCAAGGTAGGCCGGCGGGGTTGGACCGCCTCGGCTTTGGGGTTGGGTTGCATGGGGATGTCCGCTTTCTATTCGGGCCGGGACGACGTGGAAAGCATCGCGACCATCCAGGCCGCTTTGGATGCCGGAATTACTTTGCTGGACTCGGGCGACTTCTATGGGATGGGGCACAATGAGCTTCTGATCCGCGAGGCGCTCAAGGGTCGGCGGCGCGATCAGGTGTCTCTCACGATCAAGTTTGGAGCTCTCCGGGATTGGCGGGGTAACTTCCTCGGCTTTGACGGACGGCCGGCTCTCGTCAAGACGTTCATAAGCTATAGCCTGCAGCGGCTGGGAACGGATTACATCGACTTCTACTTTCCCTCACGAGTCGATCCCGCGGTGCCGATCGAAGAGACGATCGGGGCGGTTTCCGACCTCGTCAAAGAAGGCAAGGTCCGTTATGCCGGCCTATCCGAAGCGCCTGCCGCGGCCTTGCGCCGCGCGCATGCCGTACACCCGATTTCGGCGCTCGAGATCGAGTATTCGATCTTCAGCCGCGACATTGAGCGCGAGACTTTGCCTGCCGCCCGAGAGCTTGGAATCGGCATTCTCGCCTATGGGGCGCTTTCGCGCGGTCTGCTTTCGGGGACAATCACGGATCCGTCGAAACTCGATGCCGAAGATTTCCGGCGTTATCTGCAAACGAAAAAGGAATCACGCTGTCGCAACTTTGCATTGCTTGGGTGATGGCCCAGGGGAAGGACATCGTCACTCTGGTCGGGACAAAGCGCCGTAAGTATCTTGCGGAAAACCTCCAGGCTGCGGACGTTAAGCTCACCAAAGAAGACCTGGCTCGTATCGACGCGCTTGTTCCCCGCGAATCCGTCGCAGGCCTTCGTTATCCGGCGGAGCACATGGGCATGGTAGCAAACCGTTGAGAGAGGCGCGTTTTCCTGGCAGCGGAGGTATCCTGTTCACCACGAAGACATGAAGACGCGAAGAATCGCAAAGGATTTCTTCGCGTCTTCGTGTCTTCGTGCTTTGCTGCTCCGTGTACTCCGTGTCTCCGTGGTGAATAAAGTGCTTGATTCTTCGCGATCTTGGCTTTCTATTTTTCCAACCCAACCCGCTGCACCTCGGCGGCTGTGATGCCGTGCTGCTTGCGCCAGGTCATGGCTTCGGCGTACGCGTCGGCGAACATGCCCGGGACCTCGGCGGCCGAAAACGACTTGAAGGCCCCGGCCGGCCGCTCCCGCAGAAACCTGGCGCGCGCCGCGGCGGCATTCAGGCCGGGGGCCCGAAGCGTGGGGTGGCCAGGCCGCTGATCCAGCCCTCCGCCTTTCCGGCCGGTGGCGAGGGTGAAGCTGGTGCCGTCCTCGTAGCGGGTGAAAAGGTCGAACCAGACACCGGCTTTGGGATGCTCGTAGACCGCCGCGACCGCGCATTCCGCCGGCTTGACCACGAAGTGAATCGGGAGCCTGTCCATCTCAACGACCGCGAAGCTTCCGGCCGGCCGGTATCCGGCCCACGCCAGGGCTTCGAGGATCGCCTTCGCCTCAGCGCCCGCCGGGGTGGAATGCGGGGCGAGGGTGATGCGGTCGGGCTGGCGTGCGAGGACGTTTTGCCCGACTTTCGCCCGCCCCTTCTCCCCGAGCAGGGCCAACGTAAGGCGCCGCACCAGTTCCGGCGCCAGCTTGGGCAGCGCCAGCCCCGTCAGCGCGGCCAGCGCGGCCAGCAGGATCAGAATCCAGCGCAGATTGCCCATCGTGTCAGCCCCCGGCAAGGAAAGTTGGGGCCATTATAGCACCGGCAGATTCCGGGCGTTAAATCCTCTACAATCGCCGGGTGCAATTAGAAGTGGGAGTCAATCCACGCAGCCGTGAACTCCTCAGAAGCTGTGGAGAATTTAATCGTGCTAATTCGTGACGGTTTTATTGCCCCACAAATTAACACGAATTTCACTAAAACGATCACTGCCATTTGTCACCGGGTCGAAATACAGTTTTCACAGTCTCTCCGGCGCGGTGACGCGAACAGGAGCGTTGAGCCATCGGCAGAGAAGTCTGCTTTGCCATCCCTTCCAGCTTTATCGTATGCTCCACCGGATCCTCCGGAGGTGAAAATTAATGTCGGAATGCATTCTTGTGGTTCTAACTGCCGCGCTGAAGAATCTGAACCGTAGGGCTCGCGGAGCTAAGCACAAAACGTACTCTGGGATTGTGATATGTTTGTGTTTTGCAGCGCTGGCCTTTAGCGGTCTGAAGGAGAAACCGTCAATTATTGGCTTCTCTTGGCTCGCCGGATGCTGGGAAAGCGGACGCCCCGGCATGGTGCGGGAGGAACAATGGACAAAACCCGCCGGTGGCTCGATGTTGGGAATCAGGCCAACCGGAAGCTTCCTTCAAGTTGGTCTCGCTGAATGGTCAAGCGGCGACTTTCGAAAACCCACAGCACGACTTTCCTCAGCGTATAGTCTACCGCAAGCAGCCGGACGGCTCTCTCCTTGCGCGTATCGAGGGAACTGTGAATGGTAAGGCCCGCGCGATAGACTTTCCCTTCAGCCGGGTAAGATGCGATTGAGCCTCGCTCTTTTCCTCATTGGTTAAAACCTTTGTCTCCTATCTGGTCAAGCAATGGGCTGCGCAGCCGCTCGACCGGCGTCTCCCCCGTCAGGGCGTCCGGAAACTATGTAAGGCGAGCCCTCGTGCGTGCCGATGTCATAAATGGGGAGATGTTTGGGTGGTTGAACGTCCTGGTGGTCCGCCCCTCTCGAAGCGCCGGAGCCGATCCACAGGCCCAGCTGGTTTGCTGAAGCGACAATAACGAATGCGACAATCAAACTGCCAGCGCCATTTTTTCTATAAGAAGGAGTCAATCAAGACTACTTGGAAGCTGCGGTTGGGGATTTTCATTCTTGTCATTCTCATAGGGTCTGCGACCCGCGGCTTCTGGGCTGGGAGGATAGGCCGGAGCCTGGTGTGTACAGAGGAAATTGGTCAAAGCGACATCATCCTCGTGGAGAACTTCAATCCAAGCTTCCTCGCCTTCGAACGGGCGTCGGAGCTCCGCAGAGCGCAGATCTCGTTGAGAATACTCGTGCCCGTTCAGACCTCGCATGATGGTCAGGGCGCCAATATCGTGTCCCAAGGCATTGCAGAACTGATGTGTCGTGTGGCACGGATTCCGGATCCGGAGATCATTCCAATACGGGAAATCGAGCCAATCAGTCTCAATGCCGCCTATCAGATCCGAGCCTTTCTCGTTAAAGAGCATCTCAAGTCAGTCATCATTGTCACGCCGGCCTTTCGCAGTAAGCGCTCGTCTCTCATCTACCATGCGGTGCTGGACCCTTCTGGGATCGAGGTTCGCTGCATGCCGGTTTTCGGAAAGATCACACCCGAGAACTGGACGGGGACGTGGCATGGAGTCCAGGAAGTTACCCAGCAGTTTCTCAAGCTCCAATTCTATCGTTTCTATGTTCTTTTGAAGCGATCGACCTCAGAGCCGCCTGCCTCTGAGAAGCTCTGAAAAAATTGACGCGACGTAGGGGCGGCCCTGCGTGGCCGCCCGCGAGTCGCCGCTATTATTGGCCGGGCGGATTGCGGCGGCCGGCGGATTCCAGTTGATTTTTACTCTGAGGTGTAGAATCCTTCGGCGCACAATTCCTGGAATCGAAACAGACGTGAAGAAGCTAGTCTTCCTTCTGTGCTGCGCCACCGGGGTCATGGCCCAGACCGGCGAGATCCGCAACCCGCGCACGTCGCCTGAGGATGTCGCGGCCGGGGCCATGATCTTCCGCTCTCATTGCGCCCAGTGCCACGGGATCCACGGCGAAGGGGGAAGGGGCGCCAACCTCGCCGTCGGCATCTTCTATCACGGCAGCAGTGACGCCGACCTGCTCCGCAACATTTCGGAGGGCATTCCAGGCACAGAGATGCCGGGAACGTTTTTCTCCGACAACCAGGTGTGGCAGGTGATCTCGTTCGTGCGCTCGTTGTCCGAGCGGGCGGTCGAGACGCGAGTTGCGGGCAAGCCCGCCGCGGGGGAGCCTTTGTTCCGCGGCAAGGGCGGGTGCGCCCAGTGCCACAAGGTGAACGGAGAGGGGGGGCGTCTCGGACCGGACCTGAGCAATATCGGATCGTCACGTTCCGTGAAACACCTTCGCGAGGCGCTCGAGAAGCCCGATTCGGAAGTGCTTCCGGCCTTCTGGCGCGTAAGCGTCACCGACCGAAACGGAAAGAGCTATTCCGGATTTCGCCTCAACGAGGACACTTACTCCATCCAGATCCTGGACATGGAAGAGCGTCTGCACTCGTTTTCAAAGAAAGATCTGCAGAGCCTGAAGATCGAAAAGACCTCCGTGATGCCCTCTTACGCCACCGTTTTCAGCGACAGGCAGCTCGGGGACTTGCTGGCCTACCTCTCGTCGCTTCGCCGCAAAGCGAGGACCCAATGAGAAGATTAGCCCTGACGCTCTGGATCCTGGCCGCCGCACCCCTAACCGGACAACAGGTAACTTACGAGCGCCTGCTCAATGCGGACCGGGAGCCTGCAAACTGGATGACCTATTCGGGCACCTACCGGGGCTGGCGCTACAGCCCGCTCGACCAGATCAAGCGCGAGAATGTGCAAAAGCTGAAGCTGAAATGGGTCTATCAGATGAGCGCCCAGGACGTGGGCACCACCCACCAGGTGAACGCCACGCACACCGTGGAGACGACCCCTCTGGTGGTTGACGGCATCATGTATTTCAGCGAGCCTCCGAGCAACGCCGTGGCTGTGGACGTGAAAACCGGGCGGCCGTTCTGGCGGTACCGCCGCAGCCTTCCAAGGAAAATCAACGTCTGCTGCGGCCAGGTGAATCGCGGAGTCGCGGTTTCAGGCGACAGGGTTTACATCGGCACCGTAGATGCCCATCTCGTCGCTCTCGACGCGAAGACCGGCGCCGTTTTGTGGGACGTCGAAGTCGCCGATTACCGCACGGGACACAGCATCACCGTCGCCCCGCTTGCGGTGAAGGACATGATCATCACGGGTATCAGCGGCGGAGAATACGGGATTCGAGGGTTCCTGGACGCTTATGATGCCGCTACCGGCAAGCGGAAATGGCGTTTCTGGACCATACCGGGGCCGGGCGAGCCGGGCAACGAGACCTGGGAAGGCGACTCCTGGAAGCCGGGCGGCGGACCTACGTGGGTGACGGGTTCGTTCGATCCCGAACAGAATCTGATCATCTGGGGTACCGGAAACCCGTCGCCGGATTGGAACGGCGACGTCCGAAAGGGGGACAACCTCTATTCGGATTGTGCGATCGCCCTCGATGCGGATACGGGAAAGCTGAAATGGCACTTCCAGTTCGTCCCTCACGATGTTCACGACTGGGACGCCACCCAGGTGCCTGTCCTGGTAGATGAGGAATGGGAGGGCCAACCGCGCAAGCTTGTTTACTGGGCCCACAGGAACGCGTTCTTCTACGTTCTGGACAGGAAGACCGGAAAATTCCTGCTGGGCAAACCGTTCGCGAAGCAGACTTGGGCCGAGCGCCTCGACGAAAACGGAAGGCCGGTGCGGCTGCCCAACACCGAGCCCAGCGCCGAAGGCACTCTCGTCTGGCCCGGGGTTCAGGGAGGGACGAACTGGTACTCCCCTTCGTATAATCCGCTGACCCGCCTCTTCTATCTATCGGCCTGGGAAAATGTCGGTCTCTATCGCAAGGGGGAGGCCGTCTACAGCCCGGGAAACCGGTACATAGGGAGTGTGCCGGAAATCGATCTGCCGGAGGATCCCGGCTGGGGCGCAGTCCGGGCGCTCAATCCGAAGACCGGAGAGAAGGTTTGGGATTACAAGCTGCACACCAAGCCGTGGGCAGGAGTGCTGTCGACGGCCGGAAAGCTGGTTTTCGGAGGGAGCGACGAGGGTTACTTTTTCGCGCTTGACGCGGAGAGCGGCAAAGAGCTGTGGCGCGTGAATCTTGGAGGCAGAATTCGATCCAGTGCCATCACGTTCCTGCAGGAGGGAAGACAGGTAGTGGCGATAGCCTCCGGGAGCGCTATCTTCACCTTCGAGCTCCCCGACTGAAATCCCGGTCGGCGCCGAGTTTTGAAACCGCCGATGAACGCAGATGGACGCGGATGTTTGTCAGGTCCATCCGCGTGAATCGGCGTGCATCGGCGGCTCTTACCCGCTTCCTAATCTATTTTTCCTTCGGAAAATCCCGCAGATAACGTTGCAGCAACGCATCCGGATCGGCCGGCAGGAAGTAAACTTTGCCGTGGAGCTTCTTGGTTTCGCCGGCTCCCAGTCCGCCGATGCGCGGGTCGTTGTGCAGGCAGACGATCACGCCTTGAAACAGCTCCTGCGTCTGGTCCCATGCCATCGCCAAAAGATATTTGCCGTCCTCGGAAAAACAGCCGATGAGGCCGTTGACCGGTTTGTCGGGACTGATCGGGCGCGGGTTCACGTCTTCGAGATTGATTCCTTCCGGCACGTAGACCTGGCCGCCCCGATAAAGCGCTTCTTCGATGCGGCGGGACTTGTCGAGAGCGGTCAGGCCGTCCTTGGTAAAAATGAAACTGCGCTGGATGTAATCATCCTGCTTCAGCCCGGTGAAGCGGTCGACCCGCATGCAGGGCTGGACCCATTGCACATCGACCGCCTCGTCGCCTTTGTTCTTCAGCTCCATACGAAAGTCCACTTCATCCCGGCCGGCCTCAATGTCGTGCAGCACTTCCACGCTCGGCTCGACCAAGGTGCGCAGGCGCAGGCGCTTCCCTTCTTTGTCTGCTTCGATCAATTCAGTCTTGTGCGGGATGGTGGTCTGCTTCCAGTCCCGGTGCGTGGAACCGCTGCGGCAGAAAGCCTCGAGATACCAGATGGTCACGGTTTTGCCGGGCAGGTTCACGGCGGCAATGGTGAGCATGTTGTTTGTCCAGGCGATGCGCAGGCTTTCGGCAGCGCGCAAGTCCGACACGAGCAAAAGGAGCAGAAAAATTTGGAACCACAGATGGACACAGATAAACAGGGTTCGGCGTGCATCGGCGTTCATCTGTGGTTTCATTTGTGCTATTTACGAGACTTCTGCCGGATTGATCCCCAGCTTCTTCATGCGCGAGATAAGCGTCGTACGCTTGAGCCCGAGGCGCGCAGCCGCGCCATTCGGGCCGCCCACACGCCCTTCAGTATCTTTGAGGACGCGCACGATTTGGTCGCGCTCGGCGGAGCCGGAGACCGCTATTCCGGCTGTTGGCCAAGGTCCATCGGTCAGCTCGGAGACGGGAACATTCAATACGCTGTTCCGAGTGAGGATCACCGCGCGCTCGATGAAATTTTCGAGCTCGCGCACATTCCCGGGCCAATGCCACCGCCTCAGCTTGTTCATGGTGTTCGAAGGAATGGTCTCGATTCGCCTGTCCATCCGGCGCGCATACTTCTGTGTGAAGTGCCGGACCAGCAAAGGGATATCTTCCGGCCGCTCGCGCAAAGGGGGTATGCGGATAGGAAACACGTTAAGCCGATAATACAGATCGCCGCGGAACTGGTGATCCGCAACCATCGTTTGCAGGTCTTGGTGGGTAGCCGCCACGAGCCGTACATCCACCTTCTTCGTTTTTGCGTTGCCGAGCCGCTCGAACTCACGCTCCTGCAGCGCCCGTAAAAGTTTGGGCTGCAGCTCCAATGGAATGTCGCCGACCTCATCGAGGAACAGCGTCCCCTGGTCCGCGAGCTCGAGGCGGCCGATTTTTTGCGAGATCGCCCCCGTGAAAGCGCCCTTTTCGTGTCCAAAGAGCTCGCTTTCCAGCAGCCCCGTTGGAATCTCTCCCAGGATCAAAACCGTTGAATCGGTCGGCGCGACGGTCTCCACTTGTTGCAGCGCCTGGCGCAGCGCCGAGCTCTCCCCCACGATTTCCTCGAAGTTCATCTCGCTGCGGATCTCGTCTTCCAGATACAGCTTTTCTTGCGCCAGCCTGTCTTTGAGATCCGCGATCTGGCGATAGGCGAGCGCATTCTCGACCGCAATCGCTGCCTGCCCGGCCACTTGAGAAAGAAAATCCACATCTTCCCGGGTGAAGGGTTCCTCCTGCAGTCTGCCGAGGCCCAAAACACCGAGGATGCGATTCCGGCTGATGAGGGGAAGAAAGCAGTTGGACTTGATGCCCTCCGCTGCGGCCAGGCGGCCCTGCGGATTAAGCAGGGTGAGCGGCTCGCCAGTCCGGAATGCCTTGTTGGCAGGCGAGGTCTCGGGCACAACCTTGCCTTCCTCGAGAGCGAATCCCTTGCTTTCCGGGAAGTCGAGGGCGTAGAGGCGCAGCTGGCTGCTCTCTGAATCCGGCAACACCACGCCCACGGCTTCGCATCTCATGACGCGCCGGACGCTCGCCGAGATCGCGCGCAACAGATCCCGGAGCTCCAGGTTCGACACGAGACTGTTGCTCAGGTCAAGGACCAGTTTCAACCGGTCTCTCTCCTGCTGTAGCTCCGCTTGCGCGACCTGCGATGCGTTGAAGTTCAAGGCGTCATCCACCGCCAGCGCCACCTGGTCCGCAACGAGTGAGAGAAAGCCGATCTCCTCCTCGGTAAAGGCGTCCGGACGCTTGCTGCCGCATACGAGACACCCAAGCCGCCGATGGACGGTCTTCAGAGGAAGCGCGCACGCGGACTGAATCGATTGCTTCTTGAGACACTCGATCGAGCCGGGGAAGCGAGTTTCATGACCCACGGAAGGGATTACGAGAGGCTCCTGATGCTGATACACCCACCAGGTCATCGTCTCTTCCGGAGCTACGTCGCACGGAACCGGTACGGCAGGCCGGTTTACCAGGTGGAGTCCGCGCGGGCACATCTTGTTCGCCACTTCGTCGTATAGGAAGAAGCTGACGAACTCGGATGTGACAACGCGCCGCAGTTCGTTTTCGAGAACACGGAAGAGTTCCTTGGGATCACGCTGTGAGCCCAAAGCTTGCGAGACGCGGAAGAGCGCCTCATAACGATTTGCCAGCGAGGGCCCTGTTTGGGATGCGATGCTCATATTGGCCCTAATTCTATTCCTCCGGCGAGGCCTGCACAATGTCTGGCACACGCTTGATTCTTTGTGTCTTCGCGTCTTCGTGGTAAAAGCTGCGCTGAATCACCACAAAGACACGAAGACGCGAAGAAGGGCGAATCCACGCGACGCCCTCTCATTTTTCGGCTTGCGTTCAGCCACCTCCCGAGATAGAAATCCGTATGGCCCCAAAAAGACCCTCACCCGGGGCTGGCGGCCATCGACGAAGATGGAGAAAAAATGATAGGCAGTGGCGGGCGACGCCGGTTCCGCGCCGGCGATTCACTGGAAGATTTGTGCCGCGCGTGCAAAGCGGTCCGGGGGCACACCGTCATTGTCGCGGACCCCGAAGGCAGAGCCCTGCGTGTCATCTGCGACTATTGCGGCAGCCAGCACAACTATCGGGGCGCGAGAGACCCGGAGAGCGGTTTGAAGCCACCATCGGGACAGCCCAGAGGGGCGCCGGTTGGAGCCGCGCCGGACCGCGCGGTTACGGAACGAGAGAGAACGTTTCCTGTGGTAAACGTTTCGGATCAGGATGAAAACGCAATGGATCTTGAAATGCTCCTGAGAAGGATTATCCGGGAAGAGACAGGGCTTACGCCGGTATCGATGGCCGAAAAATGGCGCGGCGGCGAAATGGTTCTTCGGCCCGGGAGGCCGGGCCTGCAAGACAAAAGCTGGCCGATCGAAAGCTTTTTCCACAAAGTGGTAATGCTAAGGAATCGGTTGCGCGTGCTCGAACAGCAGATCAATGGCGCCGACGTCCCTGAGGATCTGAAGATCAAACTGCAAGGTTACATCACCGGCTGCTACGGTACACTGACAAGCTTCAACATCCTCTTCGCGGAAGAAGAGGACCGCTTTCACGGAAGCTCAGAAACAGACTAGCGGTTTTCAGGCGCGATCCCCCCACAGCTTCTGGGCGACTCAAGTCCAATCTTTGGCCACAGAGACACCGAGAAAATTTTATCTCTGTGTCTCCGTGGCTGGAAGGAGACTGGTGAGGCCGCGCTCCGCGGGGCCGTCTTGCAAACTCGAGAGCGAAATGGCAGAATGTCCGCACTCAGGCGTGACCGTCCCCATCGTCTAGTCGGCCTAGGACACCGCGCTTTCAATGCGGTAACACGGGTTCGAATCCCGTTGGGGACGCCACCTCTGGATTTCGTCCTTCGGCACCAGGATTTCAAAGGGCTGTTTGCAAGAAATTGTGGCGGTTGTTCAGAAAGTGAAACGGACTCCGAGTTGGATGCGCCGCGGCTCGAAGGCGGAAGTGAAGCCGAGGGGCTGGCTGGGTGTGCGGTCGGGGCGGCCCCGGAGGCCGTCCGCCCTGAGCAAATCGACAGTGCACTGCGCCGTCGCGATCGCCGCGCACATGGTGTTATTGACGCTCGAGAAGTTCAGCCGGTTGAAAAGATTGAATGCTTCAATCATCAGCTCCGCCCCGGCCTTTTCCGTGAAGCGCACGCGCCGTGACAGCCGGGTTTCGAATGTCCAGAAATCCGGCCCGCGCCCGAGGTTGCGGCCGGCAAAAACGGGCCGGTCCGTGGTGCTGTGACGGTCGGCATTCAAGTCTGCGCCGGCCAGCGTGTTGAAGGGGCGGCCGCTGTTGTAGCGGAAGATGGGCATGAACCCGAAGCCGCGTGCGAGCTTTGCCAGTGCGTTTCCGCCGCTCGCATCGGGCGCCTGAAACACGCCGTAGAGAACCACCTTGTGCCGCTGGTCAAAGGCGGAAAGAGAGCGCTCGGCGCGAAGATTGGTCTGGTCGTTGGCCTGGAAGTCGCTGTTGTAGTCCAGCACGTCGTCAATGGCTTTCGAGAATGTGTAATTGCCGTGAAATCGGATGTTCGGGCTGAATCTCTTGTTGGCCTCGACCGCCAGGCCGTTGTAGAAGGAGACGCCGCTGGATTCATAAATGTTGCCCTGGAACAGCAGCGGGTCCTTGAAAAACGGCGCGCTCCACACGCGGATGCCCCGCGCCGGGTTCACTGGAGCGGGAAGCAGGTTGGTGTCCCTCGCGCGGGTGATCTTCAGCCCGCGGGACCACGCGTAGCCGGCCGCGACGGAAAGGCCTGGCGCGACCTCGCGCTCGATGCCGAAGCTGGCCTGCTGCGTGTAGGAATTCTGATAATTCGGGTCGGCGCCGAACAGCACGGTCAGCGGAGGCCTCGGGCCGGTCTGGCTGACGTTGATGCCGAACTGCCGGAGGTCCGGGGCCGTGATGGACCGCGTGGGGAAGGGGAGCGTGATCAAGCCCTGCTTGCGGAGCGTCTGAAAGATGTTGACGGGTCCGTTCACGGCCAGAGGATTGGCGGCGTTCAGCGTCGTCAGCACCTGCGCGATCTGGCGGAAGCCGTTGATTTCGTTCAGGGCGTTTACCACGTAGTCGATCTGGTAATCGATCTGGGCGAAATAGACCCCGTAGCCGCCGCGGATGGTGGTCTTGCGGTCGTTCCAGGGGTCCCAGGCGAAGCCGAAGCGGGGCGCCACGTTGTTCTTGTCGGTGGGCAGCGGCTTCTTCCTAGTATCCACTTCGTAGCGCAAGCCAAGGTTCAGCGTAAGGTTGGGCCGCGGCTTCCAGGAGTCCTGCGCGAAGACCCCGTAGAGAGGATAGGTAGCCGCCACTACCGGATCGCCGAAACCCTGCTGATAGGACTGCGCCAGCCCCAGATTGAAGGCCTGCAGCGCATTGAGCGTGACACCCGCCAGTGCCGGGCTGACGAACGCGCCGGGCAAGGCGCCGAAGGTGAATCGGCCGCTGAAAAACGTCGCCGACGAGGCGTTGTCGTTCCGGATGAGGACTTGGGTGCCCAGCCTCAGGTTGTGCGAACCGCGCGCGATGTTCAGGTTGTCAATGATCTCTTCGCGGCGCAGGAGCGTGTTGTTGGGCAGGAAGATGTCCCGGTTGAAAAAGCCGAAGCCGTTGATGTTCAGCTCCGGCCCGAACGGGTCGTTCGTACCTGTAAAGGGATTGTGGTAGTTGTATTGGAAGCGCGCCTCGTTGATCACCCTGGGCGAGAAGGTGTGCGTCCATCCCAGGAGAGCGGTGCTGTCCAGCGTGTCGGTGATGAAGCCGCGCGAAAAGCCCACCAGGGCCTTGAGGTTCTGGTTGGTCTCGAAGCTCGTGGTGACGTTGTAGCGCAGCGTGAACTGGTTGGAATCGTTCAGCCGGTGATCGATTCGAAGCAGGCCCTTGTAGTCGTCGGTCTGGAAGGGGAAGACGCCGCTGTTGTTCTGAAACAGTGAAACGGTTTCCGGGGGGCTCGTGAGTGCGGCCCTGAGCGGCGCCGCCTGCGCCGCCGGGAGACTGTTCAGGACTGCTTCCTGCTGGGGCGTGGGCCTGAAGATCGAGAGGTCGGTAAGCAATGGCACCGCGGCCGACTCGCGCCGTCTCAGTTGCTCGTAAGCAAGGAAGAAAAACGTCCGATCCTCCGAGATGGGACCGCCCAGAGTGCCGCCGAACTGCTGGCGTGTGGAGCCGGGTTTGACGCGGCCGACAGTGTTGGAAGCGGGGTTCAGGACTAGCGCGAAGGGATCTGTGGCGTCGAGGGCCTGGTGCCGGAAGAAACCGAACAGCGAGCCTCGCAGGCTGTTGGTGCCGGACTTCGTGACGATGTTGATGACGCCGCCCCGCGCGCCGCCGTACTCGGCGGAGTAGTTGGTCCGGTTGATCTGGAACTCCTGCACCGCTTCCTGGCTGACGGTGGGCCGCACGCCGCCGCCGGCGTCATTCGCTTCGCCGCCGTCGACGGTGACGCTGTTGCCGCGGCCGTTGCTGCCGTAAAAAGAAATGCCGCTGTCGGGCGTCTGCTTCACGCGAAAGCTGTTGGCGTCGGCCAGGGCCTTCGAGTCGGCGATGCCCGGCGCCAGCAGAGCAAACGTAAGATAATCGCGGCGGTTGATGGGCAGATTGCGCACCGCCAGCTCGTCGATGGTGTTGGCCTGCTGCGAGCGCTCGGTCTCAACCAGAGGCGCTTCCCCGCTTACCTCCACCAGTTCCGTCGTTGCGCCGACGGCAAGCTGCACGTCAATGACCGTGGTCTGGCCCACTGTAACCGCAATGCCTTTCCTGGTCTGCGTGACGAAGCCCGTGTTTTCCGCTCTAACGTCGTAGGTGCCCGGCGGCAACAGGACCACGCGGTACTCGCCGCGGTCGTTGGCGAGGGTCTCTTTCACCGCGCCGGTACCGGTGCTGGTGACGGTGATCTTCGCGCCGGGAACGACGGCCCCGGAAGGGTCGGTGATCGTTCCCCTGATCTCGGACGTGTTCTTGGACTGCGCCGCGGCCACGTTAGTCGAAAGCAGCGAGATTAAGGCCAGAACCGGAAGCCCGCCTCGTTTCATAGAGACCTCCTATGGCGAGAAAAAACTCAACTAACCAGGCAAGGGCAAACCTCCTTGGAAGCTGTGCAAAAAAAGCCCTCCGTGCCCGGGGCGTCGGGCTGACCCCATATGGTCGCCCGGCCGGCGAATAATAGCAAGTGCTCGCAGGCTGCCACGCAGGGCCGCGCTTACGAAGCCTGGATTTTTTCGCGCCTTGTTACTCTCGGGCGGAACTGGTGCGGTTGATTTCTCCTGCCACGGAACCGAAAAACCTGGCCACGAATTCCTGGCGCGGCATAGCCGCAACCAAGACGGATTTCACCGCAGAGACGGGGAGGACATTCCTGGGAGCGCGCGCTTCCAGGATTCCATTTGACGAGCGCTATCTTTGGTAGTCCGCCCGCCCCTTGCCGGGGCGGCGGGTTGGTCTAGGCACAGGTTCCAGGGGTTCGCAAAAAACGCTCACCCCTGGCTAAGTTCCTCGCGCTCTTCCGGAGCGGAGAATCAGAGCTTTGGGTGTGCCGCAGCGGCACAAGAAATTTAGAAACTCCGGACACGGGCAGGACGCCCGTGCCACGAAACAAAACTTGACCGAGTTGTGAGCCTTGTGTCCACCCATTGGACTGACGACATTCGAGGACCAGTCACTCCAAGACAAGGAAGCGCCGCGTCCGGATCCGGCGCGGCGCCCGCTGACGCCTGTACACCGAAGCCGACGCGGCAACCCTTCCTCGAGTACCCGCTCGCGAATCCTTACGGTGTGCCCGTGCAGGATTGGACGGATCCTGTGCTACTAAGAGAACCTGTGTAGTTGGATCCGCCGCCGCCACGAGTCCCTCCGGTGACGTAGGCCTTGAAGTTCTCCGGTGTTCCGGCGTGGTCTGAGTTCTGGTATGAGCTCGCCCGGCTGTCATCCACGGGCTTTACGCCGAGCCCATTGGGATCGGGGCTGAAGCTCGTGTAAACCGCTGCCGCCCACTTCCATTGGATCGTGACTCCCGGTGTGTCAGTGACAAATGTTCCCTTCCAAGTAACGGGGTTGATTCCGCCGGGGAGGTTGCCAGGTACCTGGTAGCCGAAACCCGACAGAAACGTGTTTCCGGACAGCCCGGAGGAGGGCACCCGCGTCACCCATTTGGTGCCGTCGAAAATCGTCGTCGCCGTTGCCGCGGCCGGATCGAAAATGATTTCGGCATCGGGCAAGCTGATGTTGAACTTCGCGCTGGTTATTGATTGATTCAGGAACCGGATCGTGACCGGCTTTGAGCCCAATCCAGAGGGTTTGAGCACGCTGTTGAACCAGATGCGGTTTCCTGCGGCGATCGGGGTGCCGTTGAAGTCTGAGCTAATCGAGACGTTCGTCGCACAAGCCGCCTCGATCGTGAAGCTCTTGGAGTCGCTCGATCCGTTG
>QHZE01000032.1 GCA_003225335.1 Acidobacteriota bacterium | reverse complement strand
TTCGGCAGGGCTGCGTAAATCGCGATATCAAAAGGTAGGATCAGGGTGAGAGCGACGCATGGCTGGTCAGCTCCTGCGCTTCGTATACTTCGCAAGGATGAAATCCATATCGTCACCAACGCCATAGCCGAACTTTTGGCCGATCCGGTGTACCCGATCCAGCCTGGCGACTAGGGCGTCGCGAACGCTGGGGGGCAACGTGTTCGCAACGGCGAGAGCCTGCTCGAATATACTCACCAATGCGGCGAAGTAGTTCTCATCTTCGTTGCCGATGTCGCTACAAAATCCGGCGGCCTGCTCGCAATAGAAAACCATCAACTCTGCGAGTCCGGCAGGTTCACCAACGGCCTTCCTGTAATTGGCAATGGCCCGTTTAGCGTTGGCGACAGACGTGTCCTGGTTGCGAAGGACGTCCGGCCAAAGCCACCGATCTATCGTATGCTTGTAGGGTTTTAGGACGTCCTCGCCCAGGCCAAAACGGGCGTGAAGGAACGTCTGATTATCTCTGTGCGCAGCGTAGAGATCGCGGAGCAGATTCACCAATCCGGTATGATCAAAATTCGCCAGCTTTGCCTTAACGTCTGCCCAGGTGGGTTGTGATTTCGACTGACGTCTGACCATGTGGCTGTTTGAGTCTAACGATGGAGCCCAACCCTAGTGAAGCCCCCATGAGGGCTGGTGTGGGCCGATGTGAGCTCAGAACAGGTAGCCTTGGCTACCCAGTAATGCCAATCCGCGATGGCTTCATTGGTTGCTTTGTTCCCCTTGATGGCTTGCAGTTGAGACAGGGTGGGACCGCCAGGGTCCGGCCTTGCCATTTGATGAGCACGAGCATGTCGCTGGCGCAGGCTTCTTCGGGAGCCATACCTCGGACTTCGACCTTTTCTCCTTTGAGGAAGGGCGAAACCGCCTTGACGGCGATACACTTGGCCTGGAACGGGAATCGGATTTTGTCCTTCAGGTAGTAATACCAGCCCATGGCCTGCTCCTCCGGTCCATAGGCATCCACGATGGCTTCGTCCTGGATTCGGGCCTCTCGCACGGGGTCCCTTTTGGATTTGGCCATGGATCCCATCCTCAGTGCTATGGCTGGAGGAGCTGTCGGACACGGGAGAAACGGAGTAATTCTTCTGCCCCTAACACGGGATTGTCCGGCCATGGCTCTTCCTCGGCTTCCTCCTCCAGATCATCTATCTCCCCGTCCGGCTCTCTGGGCGCCAGGAACTTGGTGCGCTCCAGACGTTCCAGGTAGGTATGAATTTCGTCGGCCGTAAAGAGCCGCCGGATTTCAGCGATGAATGCCGGCAGCTCGGCGGCGAAATCGGGATCGCGCTCTGCGGCCGTCGCGAAGCTGAAGACTTTCTCTCCGATCAGGTAGTCCAAGGCGCTCTCCAATCCGAATCGCTCACGGATGGGTTCCGTCGCTGCACATTGTTCGATCCAGATCTTATGGGATTCTATGGAGGGACCACTCATGGTCGAATCCTTTCTCCCAGGATGCGGCGCACCGAAGTGCGTCCAATTTCCAAGCGGCGGGCAATCTCGGCTTTGCTGAGACCCGCACGGTAAAGCTTCCGTACCTGGTCGGCATGGAGTGCTGCCGTTACCGGCCGGCCCAGGCGTTGGCCGTTCTGGCGGGCCTGCGCCAGGCCAGCCCGTACCCGTTCCCGGAGAATCTCGCGCTCGAACTCCGCAAAAACAGCCAGCAGTCCCGCCATCGCTCGGCCGGCGGGCGTCGTCAGGTCTAGCGCTTCGGTCAGCGACACGAAACCGACTCCCAGATGCTCCAGTTCCTGGAGGGTAGCGAGCAGGTCGGTGACCGATCTTCCCCAGCGATCCAGCCGCCATACCAGCACCACGTCGATGTCCCGGCGGCGCGCCGCCTCCAGCAACGTCTCCCGTCGCTCCCGCCGGATAGCACCCGAGCCGATTTCCTTCACTTGCAAAGCGATCGTCCAACCCCGCCGGGTGGCATATTCTCGAAGGGCTCGAGTCTGCAAGGGAATGGTCTGCTGGTCGTGGGTGGAAACGCGGGCATACAGGCCTACCCGAAACTGGGTTTTGGTCCGTCCCGAGGGGTGGCCAAAAACCCTTTGTGATCTCGCTTTGTCCGATGCCCGTTTTCCGGCCTTTTTCAAGTGCCTCTCCGTTATGGCCGAAGACTATGGTTTTCGGCCAGAGGCAGGCATTGTACTTCAAGAGGGGATGGCTACCCAGAATCTACTCCGGCGCCAGACTGGGCAAGGGTCTGGCCGTAATTCCACGGCATCCAGGCCGCCGGATGCTTGGCCATCTCGTCAGCGTGTTTCTGCAATTCGGTGAGGTAGTCGAAAGGATTGGCGCCGTTCAATTCGCAAGTGTGGATCAGGCTCATGAACAGATCGCCCACCTCGGCGCCGTTCTCGGTCTTATAAAATAGGGAGTTTTTCCGATGCCGAATCGCCTTCTTTAGCGCCCTTTCGCAGAGATTGTTGTCCAGCGGGGCTCCGGCCTGACGGAGGAAGAGCGTAAGCCGCTCCCAGTGCTTGAGCAGGTAGCCCATCGCCTCGCCCAGACCCGAGTTGGGCTCCACTTTCTTTTCCTCGAACTGGGCACGGAGCCAAGCGTGAAGTTGCTTCATCACCGGCTCGCTATGTTCCTGGTGAAAGTGCAGCCGCTCTTCCGGCGACAGACCCTGCTCTTCGGCCTGAGCATCGTAGCCATACACGTCGCCCAGCGTCTCCAGCACATAACGGCACGGTTCGGGGAAACTGGGAACGACGTTCACGAACCGGCGTCGGCCGTGGGCCAGGCAGTAGCCCACGATGATTTCCAGTTTCCGCGGCAACTTGGGCAGATTGCGCGACAACGCATCACACATTTGAATGGGCGGAGCTGACTCCGCCGCCCGCTGCGCCAGCACTCGGGCGAGGTTCTCCCCCGCGTGCTTCCGCCCGGTAAAAAACAGCGCGATACGCTGCCCCTGCCGTGTGGACACAATCCCGGAAGTGAATAGCCCGGTGCGCTCCCGCAAGCTCGACGATTCTTCTTCCACCCCGGCGGAGTGCGGACTGGCCCGGGCCAGCGCCAGAATTTTCATCGCCGTATCGTCGTTGTAGAGCACTTCCCCTTGCGCCGCTTGGCGGATTAGCTCCTCGAAAGCGGGTCGGATCAGTTCCGCCGTTTCCGCGACGATCTCCCACTGCGTCGAGGCGGGCAGCGGAATCCCCACACTCGCCTCCAGCCCCGCCAGCCGATAGAACGGCACGCCACTGCCGTACTTCAGCAGCCCGATCATCGCCGCCGCACTTTCGTCGTACTTCTTCTCCCCCACGCCCTCCGGCGCTTCCGCCTCATAAACCTCGCCGCACAGGTTGCAGCGCAAACTCTCCAATTCATAGACGGTGGCCGCCAGTGGCGCCTGGCCCACCACCCGAATCCGAAGAGCAGACTCTTGCCGCACGTAAACTTTCCCTTTCAAACATTCCGGACAGTGGTCACCGGGCTTCAACGAAGCGTGCGCGATTTTGATCCTCCGCGCGCCCCGATAGGCCTCGGCGCCGTTCCGGCCGTGCCCAGGTTTCGGCTTCTCATTCCCGTTCGCGCTCGGAGGTGGACTGCTTGGCGGAGGGACCTTGATCCCTGCCTGCTCCAGAACCTCGCGCGTCTTCTCCGTGCTCGATTTCGCCAAGAGCGCGCGCAGCCGGCTGATCGTCGTGTCCTTGTCCCCGATCAAGTCGGTCAGATAACGGAACGCCTCCAGGACGCCTTGGAGCTTCTGATACCCCTCTTCGTCCAGGGGCTCCTGGCGCGCCCGCTCCAGCAACGCTGCCAACTCTTCCAGGTTCACTTCGATCTGCCCCTTCGCCGGCTTCATCTACTCGACCTCCGCCAGCCACTGGCGAAAGCGCGGCGTGAGCGGATAGCCCAGCACTTCTTTAATCGGTCGGTTCGGCCGATTCGTCTGATCGTCCTTCCCCCGGCCCGTGGTGCGCCCTAACACCACCCAGTTCGCCGCCCGGTAGCACGTGCCGCGGAACCGTTCGGGATCCACGAAAGTCTCCAGGAAGTAAATCGGGTGTCCGTAGGACCGCTCCCAATCCTCTGACAACCGCTTCGCCATGCGACCCAGGATGTGGGAGGCCAAGTGCTCGACCTGAACCCAGGGCAGAATCAGAAAGCGGGTGTTGTAGGCGAGGAAGCGGATGTTGCGTCGCCGGGCTTCGGCGCTCCAGCCGATGAAGCGGTCCCGGCTGCCCAGGTGCCGCGGCGCCGAAGACCAAGCCAGGCACGCCATCGGGCGTCCCGCCGTCGAGACGATATACTTGAGGTGCTCGCCCACCGGTTGCTCGTAGCCCAGGTAATGATGCTGCTCGATCAGGCTGTTGAACAACGGCTCGTCCGAAGTGCGCCGCACCGGCCGAAAGCCCACGGGCCGAAGTTCGCTCAACGACCCACGAATGGGCGTGGTGTCGATCAGTACCGGTGCGGGCCGCTGGCGCTCGACCAACGGATTGGGGGGAGTGAATCGAACCGGTGGTAAATCGATCTCGCCGGCGCGGTCCAGCATCAACAGCAAGCCACGGCAGACCATATCCCGCGGCGCGCCGTTGGCCTGCTTCCATCCCCAGGCCTCGCACAGTTTCGCCGACAGCGCCCGCCGGCTGGCGCCGGGATGTGCGGCGATCAACCGCCGGATAAAGGCGATGTCCTCGGCACTAACGGCTCGGCCCCGGTATCTCCACTCCGTTGGCATACGCCGCAGTATGCCAAAGCCTCATTTGGAACGCAAGTGCCAACGTGATTTTTTTTACGCGCTCACGCGCCGCCACACCGGCGCCGCTGCTGCCTCCGGGTTGCCCGCCGCCAGCAGCAACTGCGCTTGATGGGCCTGCAGCCTTCGGGTCGGTTCCGTCCCGCTCGGCCACCACACAAACCGCCCCTTCGACAGCCGCTTCTGCGCCAGCCAGAACCCTTGACCGTCGTAAGTGAGGATGCGAATCGACGTTCCGCGCCGGCTGCGGAACACGAACAAGCATCCCGAGAAGGGATCCTCCCGGAGCTTCTCCTGGCACAGCCGGGCCAACGAGTCGATCCCCTTTCTTCCGTCGACGGCCTCGGTCGCCACCAGAATCCGCATCTGCGGTGCGATCTGAATCACCGGGACTCCCACAAGGCCCGGCTCAGCCCACTCAGGTCCGGCGCCGTCGTCCCTTTCCACTGAATGCGCATCTTGCCGCGCCGCCCTTCCAACTCGATCAGGCACTCCGACAGACCGGTCGCCTGCGACGTCATGAACTCCATGAACTCCACAAACTCCGGCGGTGCAGTCGATCGTGCCCGGCGCGGCCCCCCTGCCATAGCCTTCGCCACCCGACCCTTTGTCGCCGGACTCGCCGAGTCCACCAAGCGCTTCAGCTTCCCATACTCCAAACGCAAAGCCTTGGCGGTCTGAAAAATCCCGTGCCCCCGAGCCAGTTCTACCGCCGCAGCCCACAGGCGCCTCGGAATCGGCAAGCGTCCGGTGTGCGCGCTCCGCCACCGTTCGAAACGCCGATGAACCTTCCGCATGTTGTTTGGAATATCGAGCGACTCTTTGGCCATCGTCAGTCCTCCTAGCCCCCGCTGGGCGAAAGACCGACGTTAGCAACTTCGGTCAGGTCAAGTCACGCAGGCTTGCCGAAAGGACACGTTCAATTATCATTGTGGCTGCACTGGTTTTCGCTGCCACCTTCGACGTAAATCGCTATCGTGCCACTATCCAGTCGGAACTTGAGAATCGACTTGGCCGCAAAGTGACTCTGGGTGACATGCACTTGAGCGTTTTTCCGCCTCGACTCAGAGTGCTAAACATTTCCATCAGCGACGACCCGCGTTTCAGTACACAGAAGCCATTCGTGCAAGCCCAGCAGTTGGATGTCTCAGTCAAACTCCTGCCGTTGCTGACAAAGTCCGTGCAAATCGACTCCCTGGGCTTGAAGCGGCCCAGTGTTGAGCTCATCAAGAACAAGCAAGGGGTTTGGAATTTTGTGTCGCTAGGTAGGTAGCAATCCAAAGCCGGCGCCTGACGAGCCCGCGTCCAGGACGCCCAAGCAGGCGTCGCGGCCAAGCACGACGCCAGCCTCGAAGCCTGCTCCCGTGAGGGAGAGTTTGCTCTCAGGGAACTATTGACATATGCATAAATAATGCAACGACTTAAGACAAAAAATTAGGGGGCAGATCGGATTCGAGGATGCAGCCACGGAGTTTGTCTGGGGAAGTTCGAGGTCCTTCTGTCCCCAGGGGCGAAATGGGGCGCGTTTCTAGGTTCGAAAAGCGGGTTGTTCTCGCTGTGTGGTTATCTTATAATCTCGCCGTCCTTGTTTTGAGGGTTCAGGAAGTGGAGGCCGTGAGCGGCAGGTTTATCCACGCCGTCATCCTAGTCACTCTGTTGCCGTCCTTTTCCTTCGCCCGGCCCATAAGCGCGGCCGTCGATCCGCAAGATTTTTTCGAGAACCGCATTCGTCCCGTCCTGGTGAACAGATGTTTTGCCTGCCACACCGACCTGAAGAGCGGCGGCCTTCAACTCGATTCGAGAGAGCGGCTGCTCAAGGGCGGAAATTCCGGCCCTGCCATTGTTCCTGGGAATCCGGACCAGAGTCTATTGATCCAAGTGGTGAGCTGGACGCATGCTCGTTTGCGAATGCCAATGGGAGGCGAAAAGCTAAAGGAGCAAGACGGGACCCAAGACGAAAGAATTTGTCGTGACCCCCGAGCAAAGGTCGTTTTGGTCGTTCCAGCCATCTCACAAACCCTCGCTGCCGGAAGTCAGAAACAAGGCTTGGCCGAAATCCCCCATCGACCATTTCATCCTGGCTAGGCTGGAGGATAAGGGGCTGAAGCCGGCCCCTCCGGCGGATAAGCGAACTCTGATCCGGCGCGCTTATTTTGACTTGATTGGTCTGCCTCCGACCCCCGAGGAAGCCGAAGCCTTCCTGAAGGACACCTCCCCCGATGCCTTTGCCAGGGTTGTGGACGGCTTGCTGGCCTCCCCGCATTACGGAGAGCGTTGGGGCCGCTATTGGTTGGACGTGGCGCGTTACGGTGAAGATGATGTGCGCGGCCTTTCCGTAGAATCCTATCCGAATGCTTTCCGTTACCGCGACTGGGTCATCCAAGCCTTCAACGACGACCTGCCGTACAACTTGTTCGTCAAAGCGCAGATTGCTGGCGATTTGTTGACCGGCGAGAGCGGCAAACAGAAAGACTCGTTTCTGGCAGCGACCGGTTTCTTCGGCCTCGGTCCTTGGTACTACGACATCGTCGAGCCGCCCCTGGCCAGGGCTGACGAGCGCCAGGACCGCGTTGACGCCCTGACGCGCGGCTTCCTCGGTCTGACCGCAGCTTGCGCGCGCTGCCACAATCATAAGTACGATCCAATCTCCCAGGCGGACTATTACGCGCTGGCCGGCGTTTTTGCGAGTTCGGAGTATCGCGAGTATCCGCTGGTTCCCGGAAAAGCCGTAGCCGATTACGAGAAGCATCAAAAGGGAATCAGGGACCAAGAAGCGGCTCTCGACGAATTCATCCACAAGGAGAGCGACCTGCTCGGAGAAGTTCTGGCAGCCAAGACCTCACGGTACATGATAGCGGCTTGGGAAGTGAAGAAGCAGCCTGGTTCTGCCGCGCAGACGGTCGCCGAGAAGGACAACCTGGACCCCGAAACGTTGGAACGATGGATT
>QHZE01000031.1 GCA_003225335.1 Acidobacteriota bacterium | reverse complement strand
AGGTGTGCTGAACTCGGCGTGCAGGTATTGGCTGTCCTGCGTGACCACGCTGGCGCGCGGCTGCGCCTGCACCAGCTTGAGCAGTTTTTGAAACGCCGCCGCCGCATCACCGGTGAACTTGAGCGGGGCCACGTAATGCGCGCGGTCATTGACGTCGGCCTGGCTGCTGACATTGTTGGGCTTGTTGACAACCGGCGCTAGCTTGCCGTTCTTCGCGCCGAGGTTTGCCGGTCGTTTGCCGCTGAATTTGAACATAATGCCTTTCGTAAGTTAGTAGCAGCTCAGGTGAAATCAAAAACCTCACCTCCGCCAAATCAAGTTGTGCGTTTGGACACCAGGAGTTTTGCGGTTTCGCGAGGCAGCACCTCTTACACTTGCGCAAAACCGCCGTCCACAAATAATTCGGTTCCCGTGATGTAACTGGCATCGTCCGACGCGAGAAACACAACAGCCTTCGCGATCTCATCAGGTGTGCCGAGCCTCCCGAGCGGAACTGTGTTGGAAATCATCTTCAAGCGTTGCTGGCCCGAATCTGTGGAAGCGAGCAATTGACTAAGTCCGGGCGTGTCGGTCGAGCCGGGGCTCACCGCGTTCACGCGAATGCGGCGCTCCTTTAAGTCGGTTGTCCATGTCCGCGCGAACGAACGCACCGCGGCTTTAGTGGCCGCATAAACACTATTCGTCGGCAATCCTTTGCTGGCCACGATGGAGGCGTTCAGGATGATGGAGGCGCCATCGGGCAGGAGCGGAAGGGCCTTCTGAACCGTGAAAAGCAGGCCTTTCACGTTGATGTCGAAGATCGAGTGATAGAACTCTTCAGTAATCGTACCGAAAGGGGCGAACTTCGCGACCCCGGCATTGGCAAAAACAATATCGAGCCTTCCCTTCTCCCGTTTGATTTGTGCGAACAGGCGATCCAGATCGGCCAGGTTCGAGACATCTCCCGGGACGCCAGTCGCGTTCTTTCCAATCCCCTTCACTGCCGCAGCCAACTCCGTTTCACGGCGTCCCGTGATGAAGACGTACGCGCCTTCATTCACAAATTGTTTCGCTGTGGCGAGGCCAATGCCGCTGTTGCCACCCGTAACGAGTGCAATTCTTCCGTCAAGTTTACCCATAATGTTTTTCCTTACGTTTTTTCAATACAAGTTGAAAGGTGCCGAACTGAAATTATCCCTTGTTCGCCATCTGCTACAATTTTGGCTCGGTAACAGTTGTTGAGGGGCTGTCCTGTCGCTCCTTTTTTAGAATATTGTCCGTGGCAATGAGTGAATGCGAGGTGCTCTGCCCTATTGTACGAGGCAGCGTTCATGGTCCGGCGCCCCAGTCTCCCTCGAAGGGCGGGGGTTGCCTCCGTCGCCGGCTGCTGCCGGCCGTTCCCCGGGGCCAATGGGGTGCTCCTGTT
Organism: Acidobacteriota bacterium; assembly: GCA_003225335.1. Lineage (GTDB taxonomy): Bacteria > Acidobacteriota > UBA6911 > UBA6911 > UBA6911 > Gp18-AA60. The sequence goes on along the minus strand of QHZE01000031.1, from coordinate 4,717 downwards.
CGGCCAGCAATTCACGCTCCGCTTGAAGCCAGTCGTCCAGTTCATGACCTGGGCCACCGCCTCGAGTCTTATGAATTTCATAGGCGCGTTGCCGTATGCGGTCTTCATCGGGGTGCTCTAGCTTGCGCCTCAGGATGGTCGCGACTCCCGCCTTGAGCGCAGGATCACCGAGTTCCGGTTGCTTGCGTTTGCTTTGCTGTTTCATGTGATCGAGATGGGCTTGAGTGCTTTCGACAGCTCAGCGCTTGGCGATTTGGTTCGCCTTGGCTGACGCGGTTTGCGTGCCGGCGATGCGCACGAGCATGCCCTCCACCAGCGTGTCGGTCGGATTCGTGACAATGCGCGCGCCGTCGCTGAGACCCGAAACAATCTCAACAGTTCTGCCGAGGTCACGACCGGCTTGAACCTTTTGCAATCGGATGGCGTTGGCGTCGTCCACTTCCGCCACTTGCAAGCCTTCGCCGCGGATGATGACCGCCCTGGCCGGCACAACGATCGGTGGGTTGGCCTGCGCAAGTGTCAACTGAACATCCACGTGGATGCCGGGAAACAATTCTCCATTGCGATTTGGCACTTCGATCTCAGTCAGCATGGTGCGCGTGGTGGCATCAAACGCGCCGCTGGTGCGCAACACTTTGCCAGGGAATGCGCGGCCGGGATATTCCGCCACGGCAATCGCCACCGTCGAGCCGATGGCGATGTCGCGCAGATACGCTTGCGGCACATTGACCTGGACGCGCAATGTGTCGGTCTGGGCGAGGTCAAAAAGGGCGCTGGCATTGCCGCCGGCGCGGATCAATGCACCGGTATCCACGTGCCGACGCGTGATCGTTCCGGCGAATGGCGCGCGGACTTCCTTGAAGCTCGACAGCTTTTCCAATCGCGCGACGGCAGCTTCGGCGGCTTTTACATCCGCTTCGCGAGCGGCAAGGGCGCTGGTTTTCTCGTCCACTTCCTGCTGGCTGACTGCGCGGTCCTTGAGCAACCGCTGCCAACGCTCGGCGCTGCTCCGCGCGAGAACAAGATTTGCCTGCGCTTGCGCGAGCGCGGCGCGAGATTGGTTCAACTCCTGATCCAGCTCGGGCGTATCAATCTCCGCGAGGACCTGACCGGCCTCCACTTTCGCGCCGATGTCGCTGTTCCACTTGAGCAGATAGCCATCAGCCCGCGCGTAGATTTTGGTTTCTTCAAACGCGCGCACGTCACCGGGCAACGCGAGTTGCACGCTCGAAGCGAGGCGTGTGGCATTGGTAACGGTCACGGTGCGGAGCGTGACTTCTTGAGTTGCCGCCACCAACTTGCTTTGGGCGCGCAATCGCGGAATAACGCCGAGCGCCAGTCCGGCGACAATGACGAGCGCCACACCAGCGATGACGGCGTAACGACTCCGTCGCGAGGCTTTCGGTTGAGATTGTGCCAGCATATTCGGGGATGAGGCCCCTGCATCTTCTCCCTCTTCCGTGTTCGGGAGAGGGTTGGGGTGAGGGTGATTTGCGGGTTCGGTTTCAGTATATCGATTTTCAGTATTCATAGGGGAAGCAGGTTTTCAGGTTTGCGATTCAAGATCTCATTTCGGGACGGCTGCGCGTACATGAGCAACTTCGGTCGCCTCCAATTCTTCTTCTTCGTTGCGGGCCGCGCCTTTTGCCCGCAGCAAACTGAACACGACGGGCACGAACAGCAATGTGGCCAGCGTAGCAACCATCAAACCGCCGATGACCGCGCGACCAAGCGGAGCGTTTTGTTCGCCGCCTTCGCCGAGCCCTAGCGCCATCGGGAACATGCCGATGATCATCGCGCCAGCGGTCATCAACACCGGCCGCAACCGGGTCGCCCCGGCTTGCAGCGCAGCTTCGAGCGAGTTGATGCCGGAGCGAAGCCGGTCGTTTGCGAACGTCACCATGAGGATGCTGTTCGCCGTCGCGACACCGATGGTCATGATCGCGCCCATCAAGCTGGGAACGTTGAAGGTGGTTTGCGTGAGGAACAGCCCCCACACGATGCCGGTGAACGCGCCGGGCAACGCCATGAGGATGATGAACGGATCGGTCCAGCTCTGGAAATTCACCACCATGAGGAAATAAACCAGCAGCGCGCTGAGAATGAGCCCCAGACCCATGCGCCTGAACGCGGTGTTCATACTGTCCACCTGGCCGCGCACGATAATGTTGTTGCCCGGCGTGAGTTTCTTTTTCGCACTGGCAATGATCCTGTCCACTTCACCGGCCACGCCACCGAGGTCGCGACCGGAGACGTTCGCGAAGATGTCGAAGACGGGCTGGATATTGTAGTGGTTCACCACACTGGGCGAATAGCCGCGAGAAATGCCGGCGAGATTCGCGAGCAATTGGCTTTGAGTCGCATCCGAGCCCGCCACGCGCGCGGACACCGGCATGTTCATCAATGCATTCACCGAATCAATCAGGTGTGGCGGCGTCTGCACCGCGACAAAAAACTGAACGCCGTAGGCTGGATCGACCCAGAAGTTTGGTGTCACCTGCGTGCTGCTGCTCAGGTTCACCAACACGTCCTGCGCGATGTCGCGCTGGTTCAAACCCTCCTTCGCGAGCAAGGTGCGGTTCACGGCGAGATTCAGTGTTGGCGCGTCGAACGATTGATGGACGAACACGTCCGTTGCACCAGGGATGCGCGCAACCCGCTCGCGAATCTCCTTCGCCACGGCGTAGTTGGCGTCGCGCTTGTAGCCCGAGACCTTGACATCGATCGGCGCCGGCAGTCCGAAGTTCAGAATCTGCGACACGATATCAGCAGGCTGGAAGTAAAACGTGAGCTCGGGAAACCTGGCGCGCAAATTGCGACGCAAATCGTCCATGTATTCCGGCGTGGATTTGCGGCGGTCGCGATGCAACTGCACCAGGATTTCGCCATCGTGCGAGCCGATGGTGGCATTGTCGCCGAACGCGAGGCTGAATTTGTCGGAGACGACGCCGAAGTTATCGAGGATGAGTTTGATCTCGCCCGAAGGAATGGTGCGACGGATTTCGTCCTCCACCGCGCTAAAGATCTGTTCGGTCGTTTCGATGCGGGTGCCGGTCGTTGCGCGCACGTGCAGGCGCAATTGTCCCGCATCGACCGTGGGGAAGAAATCGCGGCCCACCCACGGCAACGCCAGGAATGAGCTGCCAACGATGAGCGCAAAAACGATAAACACGGTGGGACGATTCACCAACGCCCAACGCAGGACGTTCACGTATCGGGCGCGCAACGCTTCAAAGCCCCGCGCGAATTTCCCCTGGAAGCGGTTGAACCAGTTCGGCCCGTGATTGGCGGCAGCGCGGTGATGAGTTTCATTCCGGAGAATGAACTTCACCAGCACCGGCACGAGCGTGCGGCTCAGCGCGTAGCTGGAAAGAATCGCAAACACCACGGCCAGCGCCATGGGCGTGAAGAGAAACCTGGCGGGACCAACCAGGAAGATGACCGGGACGAACACGATGCTGATCGCCAGCGCCGATACCAGCGCGGGCAGGGCGATTTCGCGCGAGCCTTCGAGAATCGCATCGCGAAGCCTGCTGCCCAGTTCGAGATGGCGATGAATGTTTTCGATCGTGATGGTTGCCTCGTCCACCAGAATGCCGATCGCCAACGCCAGACCACCGAGTGTCATGACATTGAGCGTGTGCCCCATCGCGCTGAGCAAGCTGAGTGAAGCCAGCACGCTGAGCGGGATCGAAATCGCCACGATTAACGTGCTCCGCCAACTGCCGAGGAAGAGCAGGATGAAGGCTGCTGTCAACGCCGCCGCGATCAGCCCTTCGTGCACCACGCCATCCAATGCGGCTTCGACGAAAAGCGATTGGTCGGCGAGCAAATCTATTTTCAGACCCGGCGGCGCGGCGGCCTGCATTTCCGGGACTTTGGCTTTCACGGCTTTGATAATATCGAGCGTCGAGCTGTGGCCATTCTTTAGAATCTGCAGCAACACGGCGCGCTTGCCGTCCGCGCGCGCAATGCTCGGCTGCACTTCAAAGCCGTCATGCACGTGTGCGACATCGCGAACGTAAGTGACCACGCCGTTCTCCACCTTGATGGGAACGTTGTTTAACGCGTCCAGCACGTCGGGTGAATTGTTCATCTTCACCCGGTATTCCGTGTCGCCGATCTTCGCCGTGCCGCTGGGGAGCGTCAGATTTTGCGCGTTGATGGCATTGTTCACATCACGAGCCGAGAGCCCCTTGGCCTGCAACTTCGCGGGATTCAGATCAACCATCACCTGGCGCACCTTGCCACCGAACGGCGCAGGCAATGTGAGACCGTTAATGGTTGCCAATTGTTGGCGGATGCGGAAAATGCCATAGGTATAGACTTCAGCTTCGCTGAGCGTATCACTGCTCAAACTCATCTGGATGATCGGCACCGAGTCAGCTGCGTATCGCAGAATGGTGGGCGGCTGCACCCCAGGTGGCATACGCCGCAGAATCGCCTGACTGGTTGCTGTCGCCTGAGCAAGGCCACGTTCCACTTTCGCGCCCGGATGGAAATACAGTTTGATGATCCCAACCCCATTTAAAGTTTGCGATTCGATGCGTTCCACGTCGTTGACGTTTGCCGAGAGGGCGAACTCTGAATAAACCGTGATCTGCCTTTCAAATTCCTCGACGCTCAGACCATTGTAAGTCCAGATAACGCTGATGACCGGGATGTCGATTTCGGGAAAAATGTCCTTCGGCGTCTGCCGGAACGAAGCGAAGCCCGC
>QHZE01000030.1 GCA_003225335.1 Acidobacteriota bacterium | reverse complement strand
CGGTGTTCGCCGGCGGTTTAAAAAAACTGGAGCATGCTCTCACTTTCGAGGGGACGGCCGATCGACTATCCCCGCCCCCTCTTTCACCGCGATCGTACGGTCGCTCGCGATATCGGCAATCCGGTCCACAATCCCGCTGGGCCAGCGAACCTCGATAGAATCGACTCTGGCGCGCGCTCCCAGCCCGAAATGCAGGCGCAGGTCCTGAGCCGACTGGTAGCTCATGCCCCCTTTTACCTCATCGTAGGACACCAGGCCGCCGGCAACGACCTTGACGCGCGCGCCCACGCCATCCCGGTTTGAGCGGACGCCGGAAAGATGAATCTCGAGCCAGTGATTCCGGTTTCCGCCATCGTTGCGCAGCAACTGTGGCGCCTGCCCATTGTTGCTGACCAAGAGGTCCAGGTCGCCATCGTTGTCAAAATCAGCCGCCGCCAGGCCCCGGCTGACGCGCGGCGCCTCGATATTCGGCCCCAGCCTTCCACTCACGTTCTCGAAGACGCCTCGGCCGTCGTTTTTGAATACGAGCTTGGGCTCCGCATACGCGGTGCCGGCGTGATAGAGGCGGATATTGTCGAGGATGTGACCGTTGGCAATAACGATATCCCGGCTCCCATCGTTATCGTAGTCGATGAATCGCGTTCCAAAGCCGCTGTAGTTCCAGGTGGCGTAACCCAGCTTTGCGGCAAACGTCGAATCTTCGAAAGATCCGTTTCGCAGATTGCGATAGAGACGCGCGTGCTCGTAGTCGAGATGGGTCACGAGGATGTCCATCCATCCAGTTCCCCGGGTGTCGGCCGCGTCGGTTCCCATTCCCGCTTCGCTCCTTCCGGCTTCGCAAACAGCCACGCCCGCTCGTAAAGCAATCTCCCGAAAGGTCCCGTCGCGCTTGTTCTGAAACAGAAAGTTGGGCATGGAATCATTCGCGATGAAAACGTCCTGCCACCCGTCCTGGTCGAAATCCAGGGTGACAACCCCAAGGCCGTTCCCCGGTTGGGCAGCCATGCCGGAGGCTTTGCTCACGTCAGAAAAGGTGCCATCCCCCTTGTTATGGTACAGCGTCGGGGTTTGTCCCCGGTAAACATCAGGATGGCAGTAGGCGCGATCTTCGGGCCTCCCACAGCGGATATTGTTTTCCGGCGACCAGTCCACATAATTGGCGATTACCAGGTCGAGATTGCCGTCCTTGTCATAATCAAACCAGGCTGCACTGGATGCCCATTTCCCCATGTTGGAAACGCCGGCTCGGTCTGTTACATCAGTGAACGTGCCGTCGCCGTTATTGTGAAAGAGGATGGAACGTCCGTACCCTGAAACATACAAGTCCGGAGCGCCGTCGTTGTCATAATCGCCTGCGGCTACCCCCATGCCGAAAAGACCCGGGGCCCCCACTTGCGCCTTTTCGGTTACATCAGAGAAGGTTCCGTTTCCGTTATTGCGGTAGAGCGCGCTGCGCAGGGGTTGCTTGGGAGTGTAGATTTTTGTGGCGGCGCCATTGACCAGGAAAATGTCCGGCCATCCATCATTGTCATAATCGATCCATCCGCATCCCGAGCCCATCGTCTCAATGAGGTACTTCTCCGGCGTTGCCGCGTTATCGTGGACGAACGAGACTCCGGCCGATTTCGCTATATCGGTAAAAGTAACCGCTCCATCGGCCGGGTAACTCGATGCCGCTGGATCGGGTTGAAGGAAACAGAGGAAGGCGGCTGCGCACACTGCAAGCCCTCCAAAAATCGCGCTGAAGTGTGAATGAAACCACCGATGAACACCGATGAACACAGATCTGTGTTCATCGGTGTTCAGCCGTGGTTTCATATTGCTCAATTTATACGCAGACGAAAATTCTTTCCAGCTAGCAAGAGATTTTCGGCTTTTTGTTCGGAGTTCAGGCTTGAGCGTGCTTTCGGGGTCAGTGCAGCCTGAAGGCTGAACTCCATGCCGGGATGGGCTTTTGTTCGGAGTTCAGGCTTGAGCGTGCTTTCGGGGTCGGTGCAGCCTGAAGGCTGAACTCCATGCCGGTCGCCGCGTGTAGAACTTTAGCTTCATATTCCTGACCGGTGTTTGGCCGATAAGAAAGGCAGTCCCCTGAAAAGTCACTGGTGAGGTGTGCAAAAGGTGCGGCCGGATGCAACTCTAAGACGGCCGAGTTGGCACCGGCATGCCTTCGTGTAGGGAGAAACGTGAGTTTGAGAGGCTCCTCCCAGGGCAACGGCAAAGTCGTCGTTGCAGGGAGGGTCTTGGGCACTGACGCTCAGAGAGCGGAGTTCCAAGGCTTCCAGACCCGGCCCGACCTCGAAATGATCAATGACAAATGACCGATGAGAAATGACAACTAGCCTGGGCGCGGCTTGCCCGGGAATTTGTCATTTTCAAGAATTTGCTGACTTTGCCAAGACCCTGGGGCTTTCCCCCATTCGAGGAAGATAAGATTTTGCCGAATCAGTCGAGATCTCGTGTTGCCAAAATTCGGTCCATCGATACCCGGATGACGCCTACGCGGATGATTGCGGCGACGAGGCTGATGGTGAGCGCGACACTGCTGGTTGTGGCTGTCGTCAAAAATCAGTCCGGCGCGCTGGGCTGCCTTCCGGTTCTTTTGTACACGGGGTATAGCGCCATCGTCTACACCGTTTCCCGGCGGCAGAGACGATTCATGAATTCGAACTGGATTCCGGACGGCGCTCCTCGTAAGTGTGGCTTCGGCGATTCTTTGTGCGGCCTTCGAGATGGCGGGCAGTCCGGCTGGTGCGGGTGTCCGGCTGCAGATTCCTGTTTGTGGAGCCACCCTGCTCGTCCTCGGCTACACGCTCGCGCGCTGGGGTAGTTTTGAGATCAGGCTGAAGCGGAGGCTCGAGTTCCTGGCAGAAGCGGCCAAGATATCCAATCCGCGTCTGGGCGCCGAACACATCTTCGACTCCATGATGGAACGGCTTCGCGCGTTTTACGATGCCGAAACTTGTCTGCTGGTTCTGAAAGAGACGGAATCCGGCGAGGTGACCTTGCGCCGCTCTGACCGCGGGAAGGCAGCGATGACGACGGGACCCAAGCGGATTCCGCAAGACCTTGCCTCGCAATTACTCGACGTGCCGCCCGGCAGCGCCGCCATCTATCGCTCTCCGGCCGCGAAGCGGGGGGTCGGCCACGCCTACTATCGGGAATACAGCATGACGGAAGGAAGGGGTTCGACGGAGGGTCGAGGCCCGAGCGAGAAGATTGCAGCTGCGTTGGACGCGGACTCCTTTATATCTGTGCCGGTGGTTTATCGCGGCATGAGCCTGGGCCGTCTTTTTCTGACGCCGGGGAGACGTCAGAAATTCGAGGACTCGGACATGTATTTTATCCTGCAGGTGATCGAACAGGTCATGCCGGTTGTCGACAACGCTCGGCTCGTGGACAGGTTGATCCTGGAGGCGGCAGCCGAAGATCGTAGGAAGATTGCCCGTGACCTGCACGACGGGGTCATCCAGCCCTATATCGGGATTCGCATCGGGTTGGATACGCTCCGGCGTAAGGCCGATGCCGGGGACCTTGGGAGCGAGGATATCAACCTCTTGATCGAGATGAGCGAACGGGGACTCTCCGATCTGCGCCGCTTCGTCTCCGCATTGAAGAATCGCCCCGACCATCGGACCGACTTGCCTTCTGCCGTGCGGCAGTTCGCCAAGCGATTCGGCGACGCGACCGGCATATCCATACAAGTCGATGTTGAGAACGATTTTTCAATAAGCAGCCGCATGGCAGCAGAGGCCTTCCTGCTCATAAGGGAAGGGCTCAGCAACATCCGGCGCCATACCCAATCCACCAACGCCAGGGTGGGCCTCGCTTGCCCGAATGGGGAGCTGGAGCTTCGCATCGAAGACTTGGGAAATGGCTGTCAGACAGAGCCCTTTCTGCCTCGATCGATCACCGAACGCGCGAAGGCGTTGGGGGGACGGTCGAAAGTGGAGCCAGGACTGAACGGCGGTTCCTCCGTCATAGTTCAGGTCCCATTATGAACGAAGTTAACGTATGACCCACTCTGACACTCCCAAACCAACGATCCATGTGTTGATGGTGGACGACCATAAGGTTGTGCGCTCAGGGCTGCGCATGCTCATCGAAAGCCATCCCAGAATGAAGGTCGTGGGCGAGGCAGGCAAAGGGAGCGATGCCCTCGCGGCGGCCTCTCGGGAGCATCCTGACGTCATTCTTCTGGACCTGGTCCTGGGGAAGGAAACCGGTACGGATCTCATCCCGGGGCTACTGGCCGCAAGCGAAGAATCACGCATCCTTGTACTGACGGCACTGCACGACGAGGAAGAACACCGGCGCGCAGTCCGGTTGGGCGCGATGGGAGTGCTGAACAAAGAAGCCTCCACGGAGCTCATGATAAAGGCCATCGAGAAGGTTTATGAGGGAGAATTTTGGCTGGATCGTTTCATGACTGCGAGCCTCCTCGCGGAGATGCGACGCCCTGCCGAGTCTAAGAAACAGGAACCTACCGAGGACAAAACTGCAAGACTGACCGCGCGCGAGCGCGAAGTGATCTCCCTCGTCGGCAAAGGACTGAAGAATAAGCAAATTGCGGAGCGCCTGTCGATCAGCGAAAGCACTGTGCGCCACCACCTGACCTCAGTCTTCAACAAGCTCGAAGTTTGCGACCGACTGGAGCTCCTCGTCTTTGCTTATGAGAACGGCATGGTTGCCGTACCCGCCTGAAGTATTTATCTGAATCTCTCTGGCAGTATGGCGTCATTGGCCACAGAGCCACGGAGCCACGGAGAAAAACTCACCCACAATTACCTGGCGCTGCATAGCTGCAACCAAACAAATTCACCGCGCAGTCGCCGGACGTGAGAAAGAATCGTAGCGGCCAGCGCTGCGGGGCACGTGAGCCCGGATAACTCCTCTTGCGTCAACAGCACCGTTTGCCCCGCGTGTGCGGGGCGCCGCATTTTTTCCTCATGACCGCCGAGAGCGCAGAGGAAGATTTGGCAAATGAAAAATAATGAAAAATAGGAAATTGCACCCGAGGAACTGATCAGCGAAATGACCAATGACCAATGAAAAATGACAGGCAGTCTTCATTTGTCATTTGACCGGGAAAGCTTGCCGTCCGCGGGCCACATGCTGTCTTCAAATCCGCAATCCGCAATCCCCAATCTCATAGCCCGATGGTGCTATGAGCGTCATTCAAACCTCCTATGCCTCGCGGCGTTTGGCATAGTGGAAGAGGAACAAGGATACGCACCCCGGCAGGGGTTGCTGGATTCCCCCGCGTCCTGACGGGGCGCATTTGTTTATTGCCGTGTTCCGGGAGGCCGCTTTCGCTCACCCCCGGCTAAGTTCACAGCATCCTTCCCCGGCTTATGTGGAAAAAATACGTTGCCGTATTTATGAAATCATGCACTTGAGAGTTATCCCGTTTTCGTGCGGCCGCGAGGGATCACTGTCTGCATTGCGCTTCTGGTTGATCCTTTTCGATCGCGGAGTTTGGATCTCAGCCTTCAGGCTGCACTGCGCCCAGGCAGGCTAAAGCCTGAACTCCGAGCGTGTCCTCGCAAGCAAAAATGATCAATGACAAATGACCAATGACAAATAGACTGGGACTGCACCGACATAACCGACCGGGGAATTTGTCATTGCTCACTTGTCACTTGTCATTTGACCGAGAAACCTTGCCGTCCGCGGGCCAGATGCTGTCTTCAATCCGCAATCCGCAATCCCCAATCCGCAATCTTATGGCCCGAGGGTGCTATGAGCATCATTCAAACCTCCTATGCCTCGCAGCGTTTGGCATAGTCAATTCCGCCTAGTTCTTTTGGCGGGTATGACTATAGGTTTTTCACAGGGAGACCTCTATCCTGAACATGCCACATAAGACATTGGTTTCCTAGAGCGCCCCCTCTTTTGAAAACCTAGCCTCCTGAGGAGGCTTGAAAGAACGCAAGGCCGGTATCGGCTGGTCCAATTCGATTAGAGGGGAAACAAGTGAAGCGTAATTTTAAAATCTCAAAATACAGCATCCCGGCACATCGCCGGACGGTCCTTACGTTGACAGTTCTGCTCGCGCTCTGCGTCTCGCTATTCAGCCAGAATCGCCCCTTGCGGTCTCTCGAGCTCGAGCCTGCGCTCGACAGACTGGAGCCTTCCCTGGCGTCGGCGCTGAATCGATCGCGGAGCTCCGAACCCTTTAGAGTGATCGTGCAGTTCTCGGAGAGTGAAGGCGTTGCCGGCGGAGTGAACAATGCGCCGGGCGGCGGCGAGGGAACAGAAGAGCAAGCCAGACCCGCGGGCGCGCGCCTTCAAGCGATCTACTCCGCGGGTGCGGTGCCCGAAAAGATCTACGGAAGCCTTCCGGCGGCCACTGTAGTCGCGGATCGATTTGCATTGAAGCGGCTCGCCGAAGACTCTCGAGTCGAGCGGGTTTCCCTGGACTATCGGGTTGGTTCCACCCTCAGCACGACGGCGAAGGCGGTCGGCGCAGACCAGATTTGGCTGGCCAACGGGACCAGACCCGCCTTCACCGGCAACGGCGTGACGGTCGCCGTGATCGATTCGGATGTTAACGGTACGACGGACCTCCAATCCACGGTCCTGGCCCGAGTGTACATCTCTTCGGGCGAACATGTAGACAAGTACGGTCACGGCACTCACGTCGCAGGCGTCATCGCCGGAAGCGGAAAGGCCTCCAAACCGGGCACCGGTTTCAGCGGTCAATACAAAGGGATAGCGCCGCTGGCCAAGATCGTCAGCTTGAAGGTCCTCGACAGGTGGGGATCGGGATGGACCAGCGACGTGCTGAGCGCTCTCGATTGGTGCATTCAAAACAAGAGCCAGTACAACATTCGGGTGATCAACCTGTCGCTGGGGCACCCTGTTTACGAATCCTACAAGACCGACCCCCTGTGCCGTATGGTCGAGTCCTGCACGCGCGCGGGTATTGTGGTGGTTGCGGCGGCGGGGAATTACGGCAAGGACGAAAACGGCAACAAGATCTACGGCGGAATCCTCAGTCCGGGCAATGATCCTGCGGCGATCACCGTCGGAGCCGTGAATACCCATCAAACCGCCGTTCGGTCCGATGATGACATCGCCAGCTACAGTTCGCGCGGGCCTACAGCGATCGACGGCTTGATCAAACCGGACCTTGTCGCTCCGGGGAATAAAGTCGTTTCGGACACGGACAGCACTACGTTGCTGTACAAGAACTATCCGGAAGACGTCGTAAAGTCGAGCAACAAGGCGGTAAAGGATTCCTATTTGATGTTGAGCGGGACCAGCGTGGCCGCTCCTGTAGTCAGCGGCACGGTCGCGCTGATGCTGGAAGCGAACCCTTCTCTGACTCCCAACGCGGTGAAGGCCATACTGGCCTACACGGCCGAGCGGATGCGGGTTCCCGGGATTCTCGAGCAAGGGAATGGCTATCTCAATGCGGAGGGGGCGGTTCGCATGGCCTACACCTTCTCGCATGCCTTTGGCTCCGTGGCGGCAGGCGCACCGGTAATCGCCGATTCCGCGGTGGTCCAATCCAGCAGCACTATCGGGGGAGAAGCCATCCTGTGGGGCGACGCGATCCTCTGGGGAGACGCCATTCTCTGGGGCGACGCGATTCTCTGGGGCGACGCGATTCTCTGTGGCGACGCGATTCTCTGGGGTGACGCGATTCTCTGGGGTGACGCGATTCTCTGGGGTGACGGACTCAGCAGCACCTGGAATGATTCGCTCATGATCTACAAACAGCCTGCCATGGGCAGCGCCATTCTCTGGGGCGACGGCACTCTCTCGGGTGACGGCACTCTCTCGGGCGGCGACGCGATCCTCTGGGGGGACAGCATCGTTTGGAATTGCAGGATAGGTCCTTCCGCGATTCTCAAGGGAACCTACCCTAAATGGTATGCGACTTTCTTGGACCCACGTTCCGTAAGCGACAGCACTGAGGCGATCTTGGGACGAGCCGAGAATGGAGTCGTTCGTGGGCTTCTTACAGGCACCGACAGTTCGTACTATCCGCAGGTGCCGTAATGCATCACGGCTCTGTGGCGCAACTGGGAATCGAGCACTATTCGAAAGACCTCATAGGAGATAATGCAGTGATCGGAATCAAAGATAAAACCGGCAATCGCAAAAGGCTAGCCTCCATTAGAACGCTACTGGCTGCTGCCGCGATGCTTGTTGTTACGGTCTGCCTGTACAGTCAGACCGCGAGTTCAGGGAGTGCGGAGGCAACGTCCGCCCAAGGCGCGGTCCACAAGATGGAACCCGCCGTGGCGATGGTTGCGTCGAACTCCGAACCAATTCGGGTCCTGATCCAGTTCGTGGAAGAGGAAACAGGCAGCCCAGCACCGGGTCTCGGCGAAGGAGGATCGGATGCAGCGGCATTGGGGAGGGCTCAGACCGTCTCCGACGCCGGCGCGGTCCCGGACATGGCCTTCACTAAGATTCCTGTAGTGTCGGCATGGGCCTCTCCGAACGCGCTGCGATACCTGGCGAGCGACCCTCGTGTCGCGCGAATCTCTCTCGACCACAAGGTCCAGGGCAGCCTGAACATCACGGCGCGCGCTATCGGAGCGGACCTGGCATGGGCCGGCGCAATCGGGCAGCCAGGAGTCACCGGCGATGGTGTCGGGGTCGCGGTATTGGATTCCGGCATGGCCGATGAAGGAGACATCCATGACGCGCTGATAAAGTCAGTAAGATTCGTCGCCGGAGACACGAAGGACCAGTACGGCCACGGCACCCATGTTGGCGGTATCATTGCCGGCAATGGGTCACACTCGAAGGACTATACCGCAGTCTACAAGGGCATAGCCCCGTCGGCCAAAATTATCAATCTGAAGGTGCTGGACCAGACCGGAGCGGGTCTGACCAGTGATGTGATGGCTGCTCTCTCCTGGTGTTTAAATAACCAGGTCAAGTACAAGATTCGGGTCATCAACCTCTCGCTGGGGCACCCCGTCTACGAGTCGTACAAGACGGACCCGCTCTGCCAGATGGTGGAAAAATGCGTCAGGAGCGGGATGGTCGTCGTCGTGGCTGCCGGGAACTCCGGCAAAGCAGACGATGGAAGCCCCGTTTACGGTGGCATCATGAGTCCCGCCAACGATCCCGCGGTCATTACGGTAGGGGCCGTGGATACTCACGGCACCGCCTTCCGCGGCGATGACACGGTGGCCAGCTACAGCTCTCGCGGGCCGACGCCGATTGACGGGGTGATCAAACCCGATGTCGTGGCGCCGGGCAACAAGGTCATTGCCAAGGCCGAGGACCACTCGGCTCTTTACAAAACATACCCTGACAACAGGGTCCAGAAGAGAGACAACAGGCCGGGAGTTGATTACTTCGTCCTGAGCGGAACCAGCATGGCCGCACCTGTAGTTTCGGGCACGGTGGCCCTGATGCTGGAGGCCAACCCCTCTCTGACTCCCAATGCCGTGAAAGCCATTCTGGCCTACACGGCGGAGCGCATGGCAAAGCCGCACATCCTGGACCAGGGCAACGGCTACGTGAACGCAGAAGGGGCCGTCCGCCTGGCTTATGCCATCTCCCAGACGTCCAATTTGGTTAGGGCGGGGTCGCCCTGGATTGCGAATCCAGAATCTTTGCGGCCCTGGAGCATGATCCAAGGGGACGCGGTGCTTTGGGGGGACGCGGTGCTTTGGGGCAACGGCGTGGTGTGGGGAGACGCGGTGCTTTGGGGTGACGGCGTGATGTGGGGTGACGGCGTAGTGTGGGGCGACGCGCTCAGGAAAGCCGTCCT
>QHZE01000029.1 GCA_003225335.1 Acidobacteriota bacterium | reverse complement strand
TATGGTCAAAGCTGGACAGAACGTGACACTTTCAATTCCCGATCATAAAGAAGTGGCCAAAGGAACGCTGCGAAGCCTCATCCGCTCAGCGGGGCTGACCGTTCAGCAATTCTGTTCGTGAAACTGAAAGTCGCCACCGCGCAGCGCGCATGAAAAACGCGGCAGCGCCGATGGCTGCGGATTCGAATTTGCGTTAGCGTTTTTCGTATGATTCGTGGGCCAGAAAATCCGCAATCCAGCGGTTCCGCTCAGGCGTGAAGAACTCGCGAGTCATCGAGCTGCATAACACCAACCACTACGTGTTCATAGTAGACGAAGCGTTGGTCGTTAGAGAAATGCGCAAGTTCTTGCTCGATCAATGAAGTGCCTATGCGCGCATTAACTAGCCGCTCACTCCTGCGTTGCTCCGGCTAGATGCAATGTTCGGAGCGCGTGAGAATCTCAAGGAAGCGGTCGCAATGGTGTTTCAGGCGAATCGAGAATTGGCAGAAGAATCGTTGCTCGGCGCAGAAGTTCTACGCGAGCCGCGTCACTAGGCGCTGGTCTGCGCAGCGGATCGATTGCGGAGCAGGCAGATGCCGGACCACGGGCGGGAGCCTTGCTTGCCCTGCGAATCGGGCAAGAAAGAGAGAAGGCGCATCCAAAGAGTGAGGCGCTTCAGTCGCGCGGCAGTCTTTAACGTTGAGCGAACGTCAACCACGTCCCATCCATTCTCCGTGAAGAACCTGGGACCCTCCTCCGGCGCAAACTTGAACTCCGCCTTGCCTTTCCTGATTTGCTCGCCCATGCCCTTCTGAAGCATCTTCAGCAAGCCAGGCGACACAATATCGATGATCCAGTGATGGAAGGGGCGTACGGCCGCGAGGTCCTGCGCTAGAGACGCGACCTCGTCGCGCGAGAAGTAAATCAGCAATCCTTCCGTGATGATGAGGACGTTCTTCGCGGTACCACTGAGGGCGGCGAAAAGCTGGCGGCGCGCAGCGATATCGGACAAATCGAGGCGCGCGCGATCGAGAATGCAGGCCGGCTTCTCGCCACGAAGAATCTCCTCTTTGTAATCGAGGATTCCCGGCAGGTCGACTTCGATCCAATGAAGCGATGCTGGCAAATTCATTCGATAGGGACGCGCGTCGAGGCCGGCAGCCAGGTTGACGACCATATCGACGCCCTCCCTGACCTGCTGCTTAATGAATTCGTCGTATGCATAAGTGCGTGTGATCCAGGCCCACGTCGCGCGCTCGCTGAAAGGCATGGATTTCGCGATCTGGTCGCCGCGCTCGCCCGCGAGGCGCCACGCAAACGGATCGCGGAAAACGGCATCGGGCCGTTCCGTTTCGCGAGCGCGGTAAATGGCCGCAAGGAGCGCGGTGTCCGAGATGTTGCGGACGAGGGGTTCGCGGGTACTCATCGTGATAGCTTACCTCAATTTCGATCACTTTCCGACTCTGCGATTGGCCTTTACACCTTTCTTACTTCTTACTCTTCCTCAATACCGTTTGCCCTCCTGCTGGTATCTGGACCCTGCCAAACAAGAGGAATTCAATCGCAACATAGAGTCGCTCGCGAAGTGGATAGAAAGCGCAATCCAGCGTTTCCGCTCAGGCGTGAAGAACTCGCGAATCATCGAATTGCATGACACTAACCACTACGTGTTTATAGTAGACGAAGCGTTGGTCGTTCGAGAAACGCGCAAGTTCTTGCTTGATGAATGAATGTTGCTCATGTGGCGACGATCAGCGCTCCTTGGGCGAGGAAGGCTTTGGCAGGGCGATTAGCGCTAGGCGGAAATTGTCGTTCACGGGCGCCAGGAAATAAGAAGCAACTATGAGACCGATGCTCAGATCGCTTTGCGTTTTCTCCTTCCTCCTCCTATTACTCTCGGCGGCAAGCGTCGCCCAGGTGGGTAATACCCCTCGGCCAGCTCCCACCACGCGTATCATAGGCATCCTAAGTGCAATGACCCTGGAAATCGAGACGCTGGGCCAGGAACTCACCGACAAGACGGAAATGACCGTCCAGGGGATCCGGTTCACGACCGGGAGCTTGAAAGACAGAAGGGTTGTGCTGACCCACTCGGGAATGGGGAAAGTGAATGCAGCCATGGCGGCTACTGTACTTGTCGAGCAGTTCCAGCCGACCCACGTCCTCTTCACCGGGATCGCTGGAGGCCTCAACCCAGAGCTCCACCCAGGCGATGTCGTGATCGGCGCCAAGACTGCGTACCATGATTACGGAGAGTGGACCCCGGAAGGGTTTCGCGTCGGCCGGACGGTGGACCCGTTCACCGGCAAGCCGAACCCCCTCTTCTTTCCAGCCGACGCGGGCCTGCTGGCCGTGGCTGAAAAGGCTGCATTGGACCTCAAGCTCGCGCCCGTGAAGACGACCTCAGGCGAGAGGACCCCGCGGGTCGTCACGGGGGTGATCGTGACAGGAGATGCGTTTGTGGCCTCGTCCGCCAAGAAGGACGCACTGCGCAAAGAGTTCAAAGCCGACGCGACCGAGATGGAAGGCGCAGCGGTGGCGCAGATCTGCTGGCAGCGACGCGTGCCGTGCCTGATCCTGCGCAGCCTCAGTGATAGCGCGGGCGCTAAGGCACCGGAGAACGTACTCCTCTTCGAGAAGAGCGCTGCCCAGAACACCGCGCTGCTCGTTACCAGTATTGTGGGGCGTCTCGAAGCGCAATGAGCGCTCCTCGCGATTGCTCGGGCGATCTGCGCTTGCGGCGAATGGTCTCGACAAGCAGGCGAGATTTCTCCCAAACTCCCCGAATACGAAAACACCCATTCCACAAGTTCTAATCCATCGCGCGATGGCACGTGTCTCCCCAATCTACGAGGCGAGGGCGAAGGTGAGTGAGATTCTGCGTCGTGTCACAGCCGCTGCCAGCGTGACGACATTCTTCCTTGCCTCCTTGACGACATTCCTTGTTGCCTCCTGCGGTTCGAACTCGTCGCAGCCTACCTACGATGCTGCGATTCAGGAAGGGCAGACCGCTGCCCAAGAGCTCATCAATCAGGGCGCCTCCGCGGTCGCGATCGCCCTCGTGGATGACAAGCGCATCATTTGGAGCCAGCGCTTCGGGCTGCCCGATCCGCGGCACTCGAGGAACATCTTGCGCCCATCACCGATGTCAATCAGTTCGCCCGAGTTCTTGTTTCCCGCAGCGTAAGCGATTACCGGCTGGAACGGATTCACAAAACTAACAAGGAGCAAAAAGACGCCAGCTCCGCGTGACACGGTGTTGCTGGTGGGTAGGTGGAAGGAGTTGTTATACCAAACGAACAACGATTGTGACCTGCTCCGGTCGAAGCCCCTATTCGCGCGTGAATTCATAAGCCTGGCCGTCCTCAGTGGAAAGCCGCAGCAAATTGAGTTTACCGTCTTTGTCCATTTGAAACTGAGCAAATCCCCTGGTCATGAAGTCCAGGTCCACGATCGGTCCAAACGGACCGGTCGGCATCAGCGTCGCTGTGAAGACGCTTCCGTCCCAAGGCTCGAGCTTGAGCTGGGCGCGCGTCGCTTGAATGTCC
Organism: Acidobacteriota bacterium; assembly: GCA_003225335.1. GTDB lineage: Bacteria > Acidobacteriota > UBA6911 > UBA6911 > UBA6911 > Gp18-AA60. Next base: position 3,232 of record QHZE01000029.1, on the reverse strand, counting down.
ATGACTAGCGCGTCGCCTTGCGGTGTGATTTCGGCGTGGCCGAAGCTCGGATTGACGAACCTGCCGGTGAGCGGTGCGAGCGGCGGGAACGGTCGCGGATTGGAAGGTTTGGCAAATCGCTTGGCCTTGGTCTCGAAACCGGCCTTCGCTAGCTCTCGGTTCTTCGCCACGTGGTCGACTTTTGGATTGCCGAGAATCCGGTCCAGGATCCACATCCCGAGCGCAATTTGAAAGAGATTGTCCGTCGTGTTGGTGAGGATGACGATACCGACATTTCTGTCAGGAACCAAGCCGACAAAGGAGCCAAAGCTCAGCGCGTCTCCATCGTGCCAAAGGATGTTGCCGTTCGGCGTTGCGTAGACGTACCAACCCATGGCGTAGGACGCCTGGTCGCTGGCCGCCACCATTGGTCTGCGCGTATAGGCGAGGTTTTCCGGCGAGACAATGCGGTGTCCCTCGAAGGCGCCGTTGCCAAGCTGCAACCGGATCCAGCGCGCCATATCCTCGACGTTGGTGTTGATGTCGCCCGCCCCGCCCAGGTGATAGGGAAAAATCGGTGTGAAAGGCACCTCGATCGAGCCTTGCGGTGTCCAGCGGGAGCCGTTGGCATGGTCGGGCGCCGCTTGGATGCCTTCGACCGTGTAGGTCGAATCCTTCATGCCCAGAGGATCGAGCAGTTCCTTCTGAAGGACCGCATTCCAATCTGGAGCGCCTGCGGCTTTGGCCACGATGTGGCTCGCCAAAAGATGCGTGATGTTGGTGTAGGCGAAGGTCGTGCGGAAACTCGACACCGGTTCGACATTGCGCAGCGAACGGATCAGCGCCGCATCGTCGAAGTTGTACATGGCGAGCATATCGTTGACGAAGGTTGGAAGGCTGGAGCGCTGAGCAAGCAGGTCGAAGACGCGAAACTCGCGTGTCACCCAAGGATCTTTCAACTGAAACGCCGGATCGAGATCGACCACGCGGTCGTCCCACCGCAACTTGCCGCGATCGACCATGATGGCCTCGGTTGCGGCGAGAAATGCCTTGGTGGTCGAGCCGATCTGGAAGATCGTGCGCGTGTCGACGGGCGCGCCCCCGGCCTTGCTGCGCACGCCGAAGCCCCTGGCGTAGACGAGCTTGTCGCCCGCCACGATGCCCATGGCGAGGCCGGGCACGTCGAAGGCCTTCATCCCGCTGGCCGTGTAGGCCTCGATCTCCGGGATCACCGCCTTGACGCGATCCTCCATCGCCGCCTCGGTCTTGGACGGTTCCGCTGCTGTCGCGATGTCCGGGAGGTTGACGGTGGTGAGCGCGACGATTGTCAGGAACGAAAGGAAGACCACCAAAACACGGTAGTAGACTTTAGGCCTGAATATCTCCGCTGCACTTTGCGGCGGAACTCGTGACGCGACAGAGGAAGCGACAGTAAAAGGCTTCATGAAAGGCGAGAATACAATCCGGTGTGAAACGCACAATGCAAAACGGCTTGAAAAGAACGCGCTGTCTTCTGGCAAAGGAAAACAAGAGTCGAAAGATTTGATTCGCTCACTGCCTGTTCGCTCAATTCTGTCTTCCCATAGATGTCGCGGTTTTCCCAACTGCTCCATTCCTCGGCTTCGCTCGGAATGACAGGAAACGAGAGACGAAATGCTAGCTCGACTTTGGAGCGCAGGATTTTAGTTTCAGTGGGCGATGCGCATGGCCAACGACGAATTTCCAAAGAAGGAAGTAGAAACGCTCTGGGCACCGCGGTGGGGCGCGCAAGCGATGACGCCGGGTATCTGGTGATTATATGACGAAGGGATTTGCACAGTTTCAAATGGACAAGGGCGGTAAGCTCAATTTGCCGCGGCTTTCCACCGTGGACGGTCAGGCCTATGAATTCCGGCGCGAATAGGTCCTTCGACCGGAGTAGGTCACCATCCTTGGGGCTCGGTAACAACAGTCCCTTCCACGTAGGCATCGGCAGCACCATGACCCTCGGCACTCGGGTCTTCTTGCTCCTTGTTACTCTCGTTACCGCGCTCCGCCCGATGGCCGCCCATGCTGTGGGAAGCGGGGACTGCGCGGGGCTGGTCGACATCGGTGGCGGCCGTAAGATATATCTAGAATGCCACGGCACAGGTTCTCCGACTGTGGTGCTCATATCGGGCACCCGAGGCGCCCATGATGACTGGACCGATCTGATTGATCCCACCAACCCTGCCGGGGCTAAGAAGCCAAGTGAGTCGGCCGTGTTCCCACAGGTTGGCAGGTTGACCCGGGTGTGTGCCTACGACCGTCCCGGAACCACTCGGCTCGATGACACACGGACCGATTCCACCCCGGTACGACAGCCGACCACGGCACAACAGGGAGTCGCAGATCTGCATGCCCTGTTGATGGCAGCTAGGGAACCGGCGCCCTACGTTCTTGTCGGACACTCTTGGGGCGGTTTGATTGCCAGGCTCTTCGCGAGCACGTACCCCGATGATGTGTCCGGTCTGGTGCTGGTCGACCCGGCCTCAGAGTTTCTGAAGAGCTCGCTGACGCCTGCTCAGTGGGCGACGTATATCAAAGCCACGAAGAAGCTGATCGACTCCAGTGGCCTGGAAGCGCCGGACCACGAGCGCAGCCTCGCTTTGCTCCATAGCACCCCCAGTGTACGCGTGATACCCGTTGTCGTGCTCACCTCGGACAAGCGATTTGACTTTGGCGCCGGAGGGTCGGAGGCATGGCCAGCGTGGCGAGCCGCTCAGGATCGCCTCACGAAACTTCTAAGAGCAAAGCACGTCAGCGAGACGAACAGTGGCCATGCCATCCAGATGGAACAGCCCCAACTCGTGATTGGCGCAATCCGGCAGGTCGTCGAGGCGGTCCGTAGCCCGGCCTCTTGGAAGCCGCAGTCTTGAGTGGGGTAAGTGTCCCAGTCGAGTGCGCATGGGTCTAATTATAATTAGACTGCATCTTGCAATCTATTTCTGCCCTTCCCAGGGGAAAAAAGCGACTAAAAGGCTGCACGGCGCGAATTGTGACGAATCATTCGGGATTTAGGAAGCAGGATCGTTTGGGGTGTCCCTGTGACCCTGTCAGCGCGGCCTATGCGATGGCAACAATCTTCCGATCGTCGCGTGGCAAGGGCTTGATATTCCAGTAGTCGCGCGACGCGCGTTCATCGACAATCTCGAAATAATGATCCTTCGCCACCTGCGGCGAGTTGCCCATCTCAAGCGCGACTTGTCCTTCGTTCTTGGTCTGCTCCATGCGG
>QHZE01000775.1 GCA_003225335.1 Acidobacteriota bacterium | reverse complement strand
CCCTGGGCTTTCCTGAGTCGCCCCTGCGGGGCTAGTTTCGCACCAGAAACTAGCTAGCCAAGCTCAGCTACCTAACTTTTGCAGAAAAACGGGAGTATTCCTTCAAAAGCGTTCAAAGCCCTGCGACCCCGACAGTGACTCTGCAGCGGCAAAACGTCCTGTTTCACCACGGAGACACAGAGGGCCCTTTGATTGCGGATTGCCGCTTGCGGATTTCGGATTTGGAATTAATGAACGGCTTCTCTATCAGGACAAACCGAAATCCGCAATTCAACGGGTTCTCCGTGCACCTCCGTGTACTCCGTGTCTCCGTGGTGAATAAAGATCAGCGTGGAATCAGGTGGACGTTCGGCGCCTTGACCAGCGCCACTACGCGGTCGCCCGGTTGGAGCGCCAACTCTTCACATGCTTGCCTGGTGAGCAAGGCGGATAGCCGGAAACCACAGTCGAGGCCAATCCGCATCATTGGGCCTTCGCTGGTCACGGAGCGAACGGTCGCGGGAAGGTGATTGCGCGGGCTGCTCGGACTGTCGGCTCCTTTCAGCAGGATGACGTTCTCGGCGTGGATGCAGACGAACACATCAAGGGCGCCGGCCGGAAGGTCTTGCGCGAGCGCGGCCAACTTCGTTTCGCCGACAGCCACGATGAGCAGGCCGTCCGCGGAATCGAGGATGCGGCCCGGTTGCACAGTTTCAACGGCTACGATGCCCGCGACCGCGAGATTCGCCGGGCGGTTGAACACTTCCTGGACCGCGCCGCTCTGCACGATGGCTCCGTTGTCGATGACCACGAGGTCGTCGCCCAAGGCGAGCGCTTCGACGCGGTCGTGGGTGATCAACATGGTGGGAACGCCGAGTTGAAGGAGCAGCCGGCGCAGTTCGCCGCGCAGGTGGAGGCGCGTGGGGGAATCGAGGGCCGAGAGCGGCTCGTCGAGCAGCAGCAGGCGTGGGCGGCGCACGACGGCTCTGGCCAGCGCCACGCGCTGTTGCTGTCCGCCCGAAAGCTGGCGAGGCAGCCGCTTCTCTAATCCGCCCAGGTCGAGCAGGCGCATCACTTCGCAAACACGCGAGGTCCGCTCCGCTGACGGAGAACCGCCCAGTCCGTAACCGATGTTGCGCTCAACGCTCAGGTGAGGAAAGAGCGCGTAGTCTTGGGAGAGGTAGCCGATGTTCCGCTCTTGCGGCGGCAGGAAAATGGATTTTGCCTGGTCGAACCAGAGTTCATCGCCGCCTTGAATAACGCCGGAGTCGGGGCGTTCGAGTCCAGCCAGGCACCGGAGAACCGTGGTTTTGCCTGAACCCGATGGGCCGAACAGCACGGTGATGGACGGGCGGCCAAGGGTGACGCGGAGGTTTTCCACGCTGATAACCGGGCCGCCGCGAAACCGCTTGCTGAATCGGGCTACGATTTCTTCGGCCATACCACCCAGATATTGCGTTGTAGCGTGTAGGTGATGGCGAGGACGAGGAACGACATGACAAGCAGCAAGAGCGAAGTCTTGCCCGCCGCCGCGTAGTCGAGACTCTGCATGGCGTCATAGATGGAAATTGAGACGGTGCGCGTGACGCCGGGCAGATTGCCGCCGACCATGAGCACCACGCCGAACTCGCCGATGGTGTGCGCGAAGCTGAGAATCATGCCGGTCAGCACACCGGGCCATGAGAGCGGGAGTATGACGCGGAAGAAGGTGGCCGCGCGCGATTCGCCGAGACACCACGAGGCTTCGACGAGCTTGGGGTCCACGGCCGCGAACGCCGCCGTGAAGGGTTGGACGGTAAACGGCAGGCTGTAGAGCACCGAGGCGACGAGCAGTCCTTGAAAGGAGAAGGGCAGACGATGTCCCGTGAGAGTCTCGTAAAACTGTCCGATGGGACTGCGCGGTCCGAGCGCGAGCAGGATGTAGAATCCGAGCACGGTCGGCGGCAACACCAGCGGCAGCGCCACTACGGCTTCGATGAGAAATTTCCAGCGGCGGTGTGAAGTGGCCAGCCAGTAGGCCACCGGCAGACCGGCAACGAACAGAACCAGCGTGGTGAGCGCGGCTAGTTTGAGCGAGAGCGTGATGGCGTTCCAGTCCATGCGGGTGATTCATTCGTCGGGCATGAAGAACCCGTAGCGGCGCAAAATGGTTTTACCCGCATCGCTCAACACGAAGGCGCGCAAGTCCTGTGCGGCTTTGCGGTTTTTGGCCCAAGGCAAAACCACCCCTCCCTGCTCCAGTCGTGGATACGCATCGAGCGGGACTTCCCAGTAGCGGCCTTTGCCTTTCATGGCCGGCGCCACGGCCAGGCTCAACGCGAGGATGGCGATATCTGCCGCCCCGCTTTCCACGAATTGCGCTGTCTGCGCGATGTTCTCGCCGTAAACCAGTTTCTCCTTCACCGCGTGATATATGCCGAGTTTCCGCATGGCCGCGACGGCCGCTTTGCCGTAGGGCGCGTGCTCAGGGTTGGCGATGGCAATCTTGCGAATGGATGGCTGCTTGAGCGATTCGACTCCGAGTTTGGCCGGGTCAACAGGCGAGTCGGCCGGGACCCACACGACGATCCTGCCGACGCCGTAGCTGAACTTGCTGTCCGCCACGCCGAGTCCCGCTTCGATGAGCTTCGTTGGGTAGGCGACGTCCGCCGAAAAGAAAATGTCAAACGGCGCGCGCTGCGACAACTGCGAGAAGAAGTTGCCCGATGAACCGTAGCTCACCTGCACTTTGGTGTCGGGACGCGCTTTCTGGAACGCGACGACGATTTCATCCAGCGCGAACTTCAAATC
>QHZE01000774.1:1940-2995 GCA_003225335.1 Acidobacteriota bacterium | reverse complement strand
CCACCCCGCTGCCCGAAACCGGAGGGGGGACGCCTCAGGAGACGAGGCGCCGTTTCGCCTCGGCAATCGTTTCGCGAATGAACTCCAGGGCGAGGCGCGCGTTGCTGTCGACAAAGTCGATTCCCACGGTCTTGCCATTGACGACCGGCAGCGTGTGGCACAGCTCGTATCCGATGTAGCCCTTGTAGCCCGTCTCGAGCAGCGCTTGTATGAAGGGGAGATAGAAGTTGTCCTGGAAGTAACCCTTGCGCGCGTAGGGGGCGCCCCATTGGCTCTGCACGATCGGCCGAAGAATCGGCCCCCCGGGGGTTTTCCGTTCGTACTCGCCGCCAAAATGGGATTGGATCTGAAGGCCGCCGACATCCGACACCGCCTTGCGGAGATACTCTGCCTCCTTGTTCTCCATGATCGGCGCATCGAGGCAGACCTTCAAGTGCGGCGAGCCAACCTCGCGGACCATGCGCAGCACGTCGTGATAGGTCTTGATGACCGGCTTGTGGTTCTGAAGCGCCAGGGTCACGCCGTGGTCCCCTGCCATACGCGCAGCTTCGACTAGGCATTCGCGGCACCAGGACCAGATCTGAGTTTCCGGTATGCCCTCGTGCGTGGCGTCCCATATCTTCTGAGCAATGTCGTAGCGGCCTCCACCCTCCGGTGTGCGGTGCGCTCCGGGCCAGGCAAGAAAAACGCGCAAGACGCGCGCACCGAGATCGGCGGTCATCCGGATGGCGTCCCTCACGTTTGCCAGTTGCGCCTCCCGGTGTTCGGCTATCGGGCTGCTGAAGTCGTTCATGGCCGCGACACCGCTTATGGCCAGACCCGTGTCGACGACCCGCTTGCGGAACTCCTCGCAGCGCTTCGCCGGCCAGTCCAGCGGGAAGCCGTGCGGCCGCTTCGCTTCGATCTCGATCCCCTGGTATCCGAAGCGTTTTGCGCGCTCCAGCAGCTGCTCCAGGGTCAGGGCGTCACCCAGGTACCACAGCCCCAGATACGTGACGCTATAGAGGGCCGGCTTCACTTCGCCGAGAACGGGTTTAGCCACACTCACGCCTCCC
>QHZE01000774.1:0-1827 GCA_003225335.1 Acidobacteriota bacterium | reverse complement strand
CGCGTCATCACAAATGCGCAGAACGTACCCACGGCCAGGCCCACGAACGCAATCCTCAGAGATTCATAGAAGACTAATCCCGCGATTTCTTGCCGGGCCGCCCCCAGCGCGACACGAATGCCGATCTCTCGCGTGCGCTCGGCCACGGAATACGATGTCACCCCAAAGACGCCCACGACCACTAATACCATGGCCAGTCCACCGAAAGAAGCCAACAGCGCGATAATCGGGCGGCGCAGCGTAAGCGACTCGGAATCGTGGATCTGCCGCTGCATGCTTCCCATTTCCCAGTAAAGCTGCGGATCCACCGGCCGAAGCTGCTTGCTGAAAGCTGCTGCAACGTTGCCAATGTCGCTCGCTGCCCGAACACGTATGGCTATGCTCCATCGTCCCGGCAGCGTTTGCGCTACCGGGAGATACACCATAGGCCTCAAATCCTCCTCGGGATTGCGCTGCCGGAAATCGGAAACGATGCCCACAATCGCTTTCCAGGTAGCGGGCGAATCTGCAAATGCAATATGAGAGCCAATGGGGCTCATTCCCGGGAAATACTGCTTCGCAAAAGTTTGATTAACAATCGCAACCGGGCCAGCCTCTCGACTATCCGTTTCTCGGAAAGCGCGCCCAGAAAGCATCGGGATTTTCAAAGTTGAGAAATATTCGGGACTCACGGAAACAAAGTAGATTTTCTCATTGGCAGCCGCAGGTTTTGATGAAGGCGTTCTAATGCTGAGTCTCGTACTGTCCGCTCCGTCCATCGGCAGAGAGTCTGTAATCCCCTCTGATACCACACCTGGGATCAAGCGCACTCGCTCCACTGCCTCGCGCATCAAGCGGGCCCGATCGGACGGGGCGGTGTAACGCGTGGCGGGCAAACGGATCGTGGCCGTCAAAACGTTGCGTGGGTCATACCCTATCGGTGAGGATTCCACGTACATAAAACTGCGCAGCAGCAACCCGAAGCCCACCAGCAGCACCACGCCGAGCGCAACCTGGGCTCCAATCAAGACTTCTCGCATCCGCCGTGGATGCGCCCCGCCCGCCGCGTTGGGAGCTGCATCTTTCAAACTTTCATTTGGATTCACGCGAGTTGCCTGCAACGCCGGAATCATCCCGAAGACTAGCGCGCTCAAAAGCGCAACTCCCAAACTCACCATAAAAACGCGCGTATCCACGTGCAGATAGGCGCCCGGAACCATACCGGACGCCACTTTTGTAACGATCTCCTCACTCCATCGCGTCACGATTACCGCGACACCGCCGCCGCAAAGGAACAGCAGCGTGCTCTCAGTCAGAAGTTGGCGAATCATCCGCCCGCGAGAGCAGCCCAGTGCCGCGCGCACTGCGACTTCCCTGTGGCGCTTTACGCCCCGCGCCAGAAGCAAACTCGCGACGTTTGCGCACGCGATTAGCAGTACAACTCCCGCCGCCACCGCCGTCATCCACAACCCGCTCCGGGCGTTTTGCATGGTCGGTCCAAGATGCCGGAGCGTTTCTGCAAAGTCTTCAACCACGAACCGATCAGCCTGATCGGCAGGGGCGCCTGGATTTTTAAACTGCCCAGCAATGACTTCCGCTTCCGAACGCGCTTGCCCCAGCGTCACTCCAGGCTTCAAGCGCGCGATGATTTGAACCCTCATTTTTCCCGCTCTAACGTTTCCTTGGCTTGCGTAAGAGTCCAGAACCAAAGGGGCAAAAATCTCATCTTGGTAATAAGGCCCCAACGATTGCGGCAGCACGCCAATCACGGTAACCGGACGACGATTCAGAACAATCTGCTTTCCGGCAATCTGCGGGTCCGCATGAAATCGAGTGCGCCAGCAGTCG
>QHZE01000428.1 GCA_003225335.1 Acidobacteriota bacterium | reverse complement strand
GGAGAATGTATATTAGGCTAATATCAGGCTCGCAGAGCTTGAGAATCAGGCACCTGCTCGTTCAATCTGCGAAAACCATAAGATGATGATTGAAGCAACCACCCTGACGGGACCATTGAACGGTAACCGCCTAAAGATGCCCTTCATGAGCGTTGCTTCCTCGCATCAAGAGACCCGCAGAAACCGCTTCATCGGCGAGCAGCCCTTTCCGGAATCATTTGAACCGTCTGCTTCATAGCGGCCAAAAGGCTGGGAGTGAACGTCTCCACGTTCTTATATCCATTCCGAATGCGCTCGAAGGGAGTCGCTCCCTCATTCTTTTCGAACCAGACCCCCCCAGTGTCCTGGAAGTCCAGGACCCGATTGATGGCTGGAGAATTGAGCTTGCGCAGCGCTTCATGCATCTTGGGAAATCCCCAGTGATTCTCGTAGCCGTGCTGCTTTTGCCAAACTTCTGAGAAAGACACAAACTGGTTCAGGGACTGGCGCACATTACGTCCCGTTTCAACCGCCACCAGGAACTCTTCGTAACCCGCTTTCATTCGTAACATCATGACGAGATCCGAGAGAAAGCGGCTGGGGCTTCCAAACAGCAACCCTCGGTACTGACCGATTTTCAATTGTCCTTTCGCAAGCCCTTCCAACGCGGCAGCAACTTTTCTCATGGCGGCCGAGTCTTTCCCAGCCAGAACCTTCCAGGCCTGTACGATCTCCGCACCGTATCCCGTGATCAAACCATTGGCAAATTCCGTATAATCCGCATCCGTGAGAGACTTCCCAGTGGCTCCGCGCGCAAAAGCAAACGTATTGGGCAGCTGAACGCAGTGGGTCTGTGCGTTGCCCATGACCCCGCGTGCCATCGCGTTCCTGCCGCCTTCGTAGGCGTTGTTGCCTCCAAAATTGGTGAGAGGAAAGGAGGGCTCTCCCTCAATTCTTCCGTAGTTAAAAGCGATCACACGTGAGGCGAGCTTGGGAGTCTTGAAGGGATGGCGCTGTCCGCCGGCCAGTCCCCAGGGTTCGGGGTTGATCTTTTCCAGCTTCGCGAGCGCATCTTCATGCTCGGCGTCCGTCCCCATGGCGAACTTGCCCGTTTCATACCATCGGCAATAGGCCTCCCAACCCACGTGCATCCAGTAAATCAACTCGATGCCAGGGCGCAGGCGGTCGAACATCTGGCGGTGCTCGTGCAGCAGATTCACGAACTCGGCGTTGGTTGAGCCCACATAGCCGCCTGGGTCGCTGTCAATGATGGCCACACCGTCGGCCTTGGCCAGGTATTTGAACAACTTTTCCCGCCAGTCGATCATTTTCTTCAAGGCGGCTGGATCTCCGGGATTGACGCGGAGATCGCTATAGAAGAAATGACGTTTCTCAAAGGTTGCCTGACGGGCCACCGTGTTGTCCGCCACAATATTTGGGCAGAGGGCGATATAGACCCGCATCTGAAACTGCTGGTGAAGCAGGTCGATGACCTTGCCGGTCTTTTCCAGGGAGGCACGGTCACTGGGGGTCAAGGGCTCGGGCATCGTCTCCAGCACCGGCCAAATCAAGACCGAGTTATAGCCCAGCTTCTTCAATCCATCTGCGTAGCCCTTCCAATCCTCCAACGTCCAGGTGCGGGCGGCATAAGGATGGTTGTACGGCCAGTGTTGATGGACGTACATCCCGACGAGAGGCGGGATTGGTTTGTCTTGACCAGTCAAAGGGGGCGACGGAATAAAGATCAAACCAACAATCCAGACGGGGACACTGACTCTTAAGAGTGCGAAAAAACCCTTCATGAGTGGCGCCTCCTTATGTGAAGAGACTCGCCGAACCTGTTTGATCGGCGATCAGATTCTCCAAAAAGTCATTGGAATTGAAGTAGAGCTACACCAACCGACGGTTTGTCCGGCAAGATGTCCAAACGCAACGCCAGCACAGCGAACGCCCATTGAAGGTCAAAGACGCCAGATCCAGCACCATGTCCGCCAGGAGACTGAAAGCCATTCCGGATCCCGTTCCACTTGAACCGCTTCTACTGACTTGGCTTTGCCTTCCCGGAAGGCCACCCGGCGGACCGGCGCCAACTGTTCGATCGAGCCGACGTACGGCAGGGGTTGCTCTCGACAAAGATTCAAATTGTTTTTCACGAGTCTTCTCTCCTGGATCAGTACATCACCCACCCACCGTCGACATTCAAGGTTTGCCCGGTCATCCCAGCTGCCAGGTCAGACGCCAGGAAAACGGCTACCCGGGCGATATCTGCGGGAACGATGCGGCGCTTGAGGCTTTGCAGCGGCAATACCGCAGCCGCGATCTCTTCCGGTGTTCCGAAGTTCTTCTCACTTTCGGTGGCCACGGCGCCGGGTGAAATACAGTTCACTCGAATGTTGTGGCTGCCGAGATCGCGGGCCAGAGAGCGCGTAAATCCGACCACTCCGCCTTTGGCTGCCACATAGTGGGTCAGGTTGGCCATGCCAAGAAAGAAGGTGACAGAGCCAATGTTGATGATGGCTCCTTGCTTCTGTTCCACCAGGATGGGAGCCACGGCCCGAGTACAGTTAAAGGTTCCGTTGAGATTGATATCCACCATCTGGTCCCAATCGCGGTCGGACATTTCCAGGAAATGCCGGCGCGGATAGGCGCCCGCGTTGTTCACTAATACGTCGATCCTGCCGAAACGCTCTTTGGCCGCAGCCATCGCCTCTTTCACGTGTTGACGATCGGTGACGTCAAACGATTGAGAGTCGACGACGTAACCTTGATCCATGAGTTCTTGAGCTGTGGCCTGAAGCCGGCAGGCATCTCTGTCGCCCATGAAGACAGACGCACCCTCGTGGCAAAAAGCCCGAGCGATGAATTCTCCAATCCCCTGAGCCGCACCAGTCACCACGGCTACTTTGTCCTTGAGCAAAGCACTCATAATCTCGCCTCCGTTCCCTTTCCATTCACGCGAACCCAAGGCCGCCGCACTGCCGGCGTGTGGTCAATGAACTCCTGCTTATTCCTACCGATTTGCAAAACTGAGCATGGAGATCGCCAGCACTTGGACCGCGATTCCCGACATCAACAGCCTCAAAGCAACCGAAGGCGCCCTGGACCATTCCTTCATAATCCAACCCCAGAAGTTTCCCAGAATAATCATCGTCGACATGTAGACGGGCCAGCCAATGACAGGTCCCAGAGGGCCGAGCAGACTTGCACCGGAACCGTAGATCGCCGTGCCGCCAATCCACATGAGCCCCATCAAAGGCGGCCACAACCAGTGCGAGAGTGCGGTTTCCTGCCGATAGACCGGCCAAAGGTTTTCTTGGCTCAATCGTACCAGGGAGACAAGCAGGTTCGGCAGAAAGCCGAAGGTCACCGTGAAAGCCCATTGGGCGTTGGCCGCATTGATCGGATTGGCCCCATTGGCCTCGGCCAACCGATTGAACTCTCCGCCGTAGGCCAGAGCAATATTGAAGAGCGACGACAGAATGGCCGCAGCCACGGCCGCGCTAAGCCCTTTGGCGAAACGGGCTGGAGCCTGAGACATGCCCTTCTCTGATTCACTGGCCTCAGGAGCTCCTTTGGCCTCGTCCCTTTTCTTTCCCGCCAGCGCACAGAGTACGATCCCTGTCACCATAATCGCATTGGCCACAATGATGATCTTCCCCTGCGTGGTGGCCAGCTTGTCCGCATAGGACAGAATCAATGGCGCCAGAGATCCAATGGCCACGGATGCTCCATAGATGATGGCGGAAGCGAGCGACAACCCCACTAAGTGGACTGAAATGCCAAACAGCACAACCGCGATCCCCCATCCCATTCCGCACAGGGCACAGATTACCATCGTCGACATGGAAACCTGGGTATAGACCGACAGCAGGTTTGGGACGGTCGCGAAGGCCACAACCCAGGGCATGGCAAAGTAGGCCCAGAAGGAGTAAACCGCCCAACTGTTCTGGAATGGCCAGCGCGTCATGAACTTCAGAGGCAGCAACACGCTTCCGCCCAGAATTCCCGCAAGCAATGTGACTAACAATCCCGGAAGCATGATGAGCGATATCCCTTTCCGAAGCTACCCTCACCCGGCGATGTCCAGACCAGTCGGAGGCGTGAGCAATTGCGCGTCGACGGCGACCGGAATCGCAGCGCCAATCAGCAGGACTATCGAGTATTTTGGAGCCATCTTAGGACTCAGGACACGACCGTCTCGAACCGGTGTTCAGGACGGGGAGGTGCGGGTCGAAACGCACGCGCATGTTGCACTCGAACGGTGCCGTCAATGCGAGCGAGCCTCTCGCGTACGATGGCGTCCAGGGTCTCTGGATTGCCGACGGCACGCAGATTGACGACGAGTTCGTGATCTCTTGCAGGATCGGCGAGCAGATCGCCATACGGCGAAGGCTCATCGCCGTTCGCGCAGATACTCGCCCTGACGTTGGGGTTTCAACCCTAGTGCGGTTCAGCAGGTAATTGGAAATTCGCCGTACGTCGGGCCACAATCCCTCCTGCTGTTCCATGACGCAATATCCATCTCAGACCGGAGATGGCTTTCTCATACACAGCGACCCTCCTGTTCATGGCACCGAGGACAACGGAGACCATCAGATACAGGGATTCTGGGACGCGCGATACACTTAGCACTGGTTTTCATAAATACGGCAACGTATTCCGCCCCAGGGGGGCGTAGGGAGCTTAGCCAGGGGTGAGCGCTTTTTGCGAACCCCTGGAAAAACAGAGCCTACCTGACCAACGCGCCCCGGCAGCGGCAGCCGGACTTGTTCACTCAAGATTTGAACAAGAACTCCAGTCCTTCCGCCCCTCCAGGGCGGGGTTGTTGTTGTGGTGCCGTCTCCAGGGGTTCGCAAAAAGCGCTCACCCCTGGCTAATTTCCTCGCACCCCTTCGGGGTGGAAGAGTTTCGACCCATAGGCGGGGCGGAATGGGTTGCCGTATTTATGGCCGTGTGTACTTAGCACTAAACTAATAGGAGCAGGCCGGAATATAGGAGCAGTCCGAAATGCTGTCAAGAATGAATTTGCAGAGAATCCAGTCCGGAAGACGAAATCCTCGAGCCCGCCATCTGTCGATAACAGGGCGGTCGTTCTATTGAAAATGGCCCGCGATGCTTGATTCTAACAGCGCCGGACACATATAATTCGAAACCGTCCACCACTTCACCGAGAACATTACCGGTATTCAGGAGTACAGACCAGGAGGCCGTGTTGCCGAGAGACAATCGTTCTGGTATGAAACGCCGTGGTTTTCTCCGCGCAGTAGCGGCCGCAGGCGCCGCTCCAATCGCCAGCGCCGCGCAAGCGGCGACACCCCGGGCAGACGGCGGGGCAGGGCAGGCCGAACCTGGTTCTCTCGGTTGTCGAAGGACGTCTGCCGGTGCGGTCCGTTGCAGTCAGGGCCGGCGGTGCAGGAACCGCATCGGCAAAGCTCGGCGGAGAAGTTGTTCGTGTGCAAAGCAAGGACGATCGCGCGGGACGTACACTGGCGTTTTCCGATGACATCGTCGTCGCCCCGGGAAAGGATCTCACCATACTGCTGTGACCGGCTTGATTCGCGTCAGGCTACTTACCTGCCTTGTGTTCGCAGCGCTTCCTTCGCTGGTGCTGGCTGAGGGTTATGCCGGTGAGGACCAGCCGGGGCGTCCGATAATACTGATCTCAGTGGACACTCTCCGAGCTGAACGTCTCAGTTGCTACGGATATAAAGAGCTGCGCACATCGCACATTGACGCTCTGCCGAAAGGAGGAACGCTCTTCGGACAGATCAATTCTCAAGTCCCTCTGACCCTGCCTTCGCATGTTTCTTTCCTGAGTTCGACCCACCCTTTTTTCAATGGAAGCGAGGATAACAGCGAAATGGTGGGTCCAAACTTGATCACGCTCCCAATGATGTTGCAGTCACGGGGATACCGGACCGCAGCTTTTGTCGGCGGCTTCATTCTTGACAAGCGCTTCGGCCTGGATCGCGGGTTTGATTTCTATGACAGCCCTTTCGACTTGGATCGCAGGCAAGGTGCGGAGGCAACGGACCTTAAGCGCCCAGCTGAGGAAGTGACGCATGCTGCGATGCAATGGCTTGATAAAAACTCCGGCCGGCCCTTCTTCCTCTTCCTACACCTTTTTGACTTGCACACCCCTTACCAAGTGCCGCCGGCATTCCGTGCGCGCTTTCCGGGACGCAGTTACGATGTCGCGCTCAGCTATGTGGACGATGTCCTCGGAAAGTTTTCAGCGTTCCTTGCTCAGAAAGGTTTGTGGGATAAGTCTTTGATCGTGTTCTTGTCGGACCATGGTGAAGGTCTGGGAGACCATGGGGAGAGCACTCACGGGTACTTCATCTATCAGAGCACACTTCACGTGCCGTTGATTATCCGTTGGCCCACCGGAGCAGGGTCTTATCCCGAGCGGGTGGATGAGTCGGCAAGTTTGCTCGACATCGCACCCACGCTTCTCCAATTCTTGAATATACCCAAGCCCGGGCAGTTTCAAGGCAGAAGCCTCCTGGACATGTTAGGGACCAAGAGGCCGGAAAGCCAACGGGAGAGTTACAGTGAAAGTGTATACGCGCGCAACCATTTCGGGTGCAGTCCGCTGCGCAGCCTGCGGGTTGGCCGTTACAAGTACGTCGATGCCCCGAAACCGGAATTTTACGACCTGAGCAGCGACCCCAACGAACTGAGCAACCTTTACACAAAACATAGGGCGCTTGCGGTGAGTTTCCGAGACCGGCTGCAATCTTTACGAGCCCGCTTTTCTGACTCACGCCAGCCTGTGCCCAAGGTGATCGACCCGGAACTTGTCGAGCGCCTGGCCTCCCTCGGATATTTGGCCGCTTCCAGCGTCCGCACTACCCCTTCGAACTCGGGTGTCGACCCCAAGGACAGGATCGCAGACTACGCAAGGTACCGGCGGGGAGTCTCTTTGGCTCTGTCCGGCAGCATGGTGGAAGCCGCGGCATTGTTGGAGAGCGTGCTGGCGAAGGCTCCGGACTTACCGGACGTTTGGAACTTCCTGGGCATGACCCAGCAAAAGTCGGGTCAGCACGAAAAGGCCATCGTGAGTTTCCGCCAAGCGCTGAAGAAAGATCCATTACGCGTGCTGGCTCACTTCAATCTTGCGGCTAGCTATTTTCATTTGAAGAAGCTGGACGAGGCTACCCGGGAGTTGGAGGTCGTCCTCAAAATCGCATCCAGTTCTGGATCGGCGATGGATCAGGTCGCAATCCCCGCCCGAGAACTCCTCGGGCTGATCTATATCGAAAAACGAGACTACGAGCGTGCACGCACAGAGTTCGCCCAGTTGCTTAAAGTTGCCCCCCATGCTTTTGCGGCCCATTACAACCTGGGATGGCAGGCAGCCCGCGAAGGACAAATTGAACAGGCTGTTCGGCACCTTCGGGCAGCGGTTGAGGCTGACCCGAATAGCGCTGAGGCCCGTAACGCGTTGGGCCGGCTTTATCTGGACCAGAGTAACTTCAGGGCAGCGCAAGCGGAACTTTCTGAGGCAATTCGTTTGAATCCCGCCTTCGCGTGGGCGCACTTTAACTTGGGTCTGCTTTTCAGTCAAACCGGAACGAAGAAGCAAGCAGCGGATGCCTTTCGGAAGGCGCTTGAAGCAGACCCACAATTGCAGGTCGCGCGCGATGCTCTGGCTCGCCTGGGAGAACGTAGTCAATAATTAGCCCGCAAGCACAGCGTGACGGCGGTCTTCCCTACACGGTCATCAAGGGTTTTCCTTAAAGAAGTCAAAGCGCCAAAATGGGGGTGCGATTAAAAGTGCGAGTCAGGATGCGCGCAAAAGACGGACAAATGACGAGTGCGCTATGGAGTGCGGCGACTTGTCGCCGCTTTCCTTTTGACGGCGGGGCCATAGCGGCGACAAGTCGCCGCACTCCAAAAGAGCTGTGATTGTTCAACTTCACGGCTGTTTCGCTATGATCCGGATGCCAGGAAGCACGAGCAATTCTACGAAGGAGAGGTTGCAGGTGGGTTTGACCCACTCAGATCGCACCATTTACAATACAACGCCCCATTCACCCCACCCGAGATTCAGTCTACGGCACACGCGAACGCGATGACGTGACTCAAAAAAAATTGCGGCCTGGAGCCGGATGGAATAATATTTCGAATTCGAAATCGCCGTTTCAGAAATGTCCTCGGGAGTTGACCGATGAGAGTCGGCGTCGCCTGCCTGATGCAGGAGTCCAATACCCTGGCTCCCGCTTACTCTACGCTGGATGATTTCTCCATCGAGATGGGCGAGGCGATTGTGAGGACGAACCGGGGAACGAATACCGAACTAGGTGGCTTCCTCGAGGAACTGGACTGCTTGAATCTGGAGAGCGTCCCTGTCATTTCTGCGTGGGCCATTGCCGGCGGGCCTATGGACGATGCCGCGTTCGACTCGCTAGCGAATCTTGTTCTCGAACGCGTGGCGCCCAGCAAATTCGACGGCCTGCTCCTTGCCCTGCACGGTGCGTGGTTGACCGGGACACATCTTTCGGCGGACGCTGAGCTGGTGAGGCGAGTCCGAGCGAAGCTCGGTCCGGAAATCCCTGTCGTCCTAACCTTAGACTTGCACGCAAACGTGCGGCCCTCCCTTCTGACCGAAATTCAGGGCCTTGTGGGCTACCGAACTTATCCCCATGTGGATATGGCTGAAACCGGAAAGAAAGCGGCTCGGATGCTGCACCAGATTCTGGTTGAGGACGTTCATCCCTCAATTTATTGGCTGCCCATCCCCCTGCTTTCTCCCGCCCAGAGTGCGACAACCGACCGCCCACCGATCAGGGATATCCTCGATCAACTCGACCGCCAATTCCCGCCCAGCAGCACGCTTGGTTCTTCTTTCTTTTGCGTACAACCGTGGCTCGACGTCGATGGCGTGGCCAGCAGTTTGCTGGTTGTCACACCTGCCGCTGACCCCGCAGTGCCTCCAAAAATGCAGGTGATCGCGCAAATGCTCTGGGACCGACGTGCTGAATTCGATATGGTGTGGGTTGAACCTGAGGATTTGGTTGACGGAGTTCTCCGGGAGGGCTGGCGTCCCGTAATTGTTTCAGAAGCCTATGACGGCATGACCGGGGGCGCCCCGGGAGACCATCCTGGATTGCTTGCTGTTCTGTTTCCGCATCGCGAGAAACTTTCAGCTTGTCTTTACATGGTTGATTCGGAGGCCGCTCGACAAGCGCACGAAATCGGCGTGGGCGGGGAATTTCGGGGGAGGCTGGGAGCTAAGAAGGACACGCGTTTTGGCCCGCCTGTTTACGTTCAAGCACATGTGCGCCACCTTAGTGACGGCGTTTTCACTCTAAAAGGCCCGGTGTTCACCGGCAAGAAAGTTGATATGGGCCCAACGGCGGTCCTCGAAGTGGGCCGCCTGAAAGTCGTTGTGGGGTCGCGGGCCGTCATTGCTGTGGATCCCGAGCTTTACCGCAGCCAGAACGTGGAGCCAGCCGAACAAGACATCGTGGCCGTGAAATCGCCCAGCCTGTTTCGCCCCGGTTATGCGTCGATGCTTCGTAGGGTGTTCCACCTTGATATGCCAGGGGTGTGCCGGGGCGATCTCAAGAAGATACCTTTTAAGACCATCAATCGTCCTATCTGGCCGCTCGATGATTTTGAATGGAACGCATCAAACCAATCTGTTTTTTTCACTCCCGGAGGAGCTTAGGGTTCGCGCAAGAATAAGTTGGCATTTTGGCGCGAGCGCCGGGCAGGCAGATGCAAGGCGCCGCGACGCAGGCGATGTGGTGACATCGTCGAGGATCCCGAGCAAGCTCGGGATGCGCCCCGTAGGGCTGCGGCTCCCACACGCAGCAAACTATTGCGGTTTGCCAGTTATGATTCAATCGGGCGTGGGAGCCGCAGCAAAATGCCAAATTATTCTTGCGCGAGCCCTTAGGCCTCCTGCGCCCTGTAATAACCAATGCGCTTGGCCCGGAGTCATTCTCGGGGCGAAGAAGTGAGATTGACCTGTGCCCCAGACAGAGGTCTCGGGGCGTAACTGAGTTAGTGTGAAAGCGACTACCAAGCGAGAAGTGATGAAGAACAAGCGCGCGCGCCTCCTGTTTGCGGTCGGCGGCCTGCTGGTCCTGGCGGCGATCTGGCCCACCCTCGAACTGGTCAACCGCATTCGCCCCTTTGTCCTGGGATTCCCGTTCTTCGTGTTCTACATGGTGGCTCTGAATTTCCTTGTTTTCCTCTTTCTCCTCATTGCCTTCCGCACTCTGGATTAGGCTACGGTGAACCACTGGCTTATCGTCCCCGTCTTCGTGATTGGTTTCCTGCTGCTGAGCCTCTATCTTGGGATCCGCGCCGGCAAGGGGCGAATCCACACGACGGTCGATCACGTAGTGGCCGGACGGAAGCTTGGTTTCCTTCTGGTATTCTTTGTCAGCGTGGGTGAGATCTACAGTTCGGTAGCGTTTCTCGGACAGCCTGGCTGGGCCTACGAACACGGGGTCGGCATGCTGCTGCCCGTAGGGACTTTTATCCCGTTGATGGCCTTCTGGCTGGGCCCAAAGATCTGGGAAGCCGGCCAAGCGCGGGGTTTAATCACCCAAGCGCAGTTTTTCGGGAGCATCTATCAGTCTGAAGCTCTGCGGAGTTGCGCGGCCGTACTCGCGATGGTCGGCCTGATTGCTTACTTGGCCGTGCAAATGATGGGAGGTGGTTACATCCTCAGCGTGACGACGCGAGGCCGCATTCCTTATTGGCTGGGCGCGTTGCTCGCATTCAGTGTGATGGGCATTTACGTTTACGTTGGAGGGCTGCGCGGCATCGGTTGGGTTGCGGTCCTGAAAGGGATTTTCATGGCCGCCGTGGGAGTCTATGTGGTCTTCCGCGTTGTCCGCCATTTCTACGGAGGGATCAACGCCCTGTTCACGCAGCTCAGCCAGTACTCTCCCGCCCACCTGATGTTGCCCGGCCCCGAGCATTACGTGACATACACCTTCTGGTCGACCTCTCTGCTCGTCAGCCTGGGCGCGTTTTACATGTGGCCACACCTCTTCGCTAACTTCTACGGCGCGGAAAGCGCGCGTGTTATCCGGCGTCAAGCTATTTTTCTCCCGCTCTATAACGTTCTGATCTTCCTGTTTATGCTGGTAGGATTTGCGGGCGTACTGGTGGTGCCATCGATCAAACCGGACACAGTGATGGTGGAAATGGTCATGCGGATCGCGCCCTTCTGGCTCGTGGCATTTTTCTGTGCCGGTGCGCTTTCAGCCAGCATGGTCACGGCGGCGGCCTGCGCCCTGGCTGCCGCGGCGACCCTGGGCAGCGACCTTCTTCAACCACGTCTCATGTGGCCCGACGCGAGGCTCCGGCGGGCAATTCAAGTCCTAATCTTCTTTGTGATCGGGGTGGCGTACATCGTGGCGCTTCTTCAGCCCGCCACGATTGTATTCATCATCTTGACGGCCTATGGATTCAACGTGCAGTGGTTTCCGGCTACACTTGCAGCCTTCTACTATCGAAAAGTGACCGCGGAAGGAGTACTTGCTGGAGTGGCCGCGGGCTTTGCGGTGGTCGCGTTCTTCGTCTTTGGTCATGTTTCTCCGCCTTACGGAATCCATCCCGGCTGTCTTGGCTTAGGTGCGAACGTACCGCTGATGCTTTGGGTCAGCCGTTTCACAGCTTCCGTTAGAGTTAGAGGCCACAACGGAATTTCAAGAACCTGCGACACTTGAAATGGGTGCCGAGCGGGAGCAGACCCTCAAAGTATCGAAGGCCTGGGCCCTTACTAAAATGGGGGCTTGACGGGCGTATCGGCCTGGCTCGCATGATAGATGTCAATCAACTCTCGAAAAGCTTCTTCAGCTCGTTCTGTGGGGTGGCCTGTACTGCGTTTGAGTTCTTTGTCCAGGAGAGCGCGAAGATACAAAATCCGCCACCTCCAGGACTGTCGGGCGTGACGCGGAAGTTTGGCGTCAATATCTTTCGCGAGTTCGAAAGCCGCTTCGGCACCGGGATCTTCTTGCGGTTTGGCTCCCTTTGCGGGATTCCACCAGCGATCGGTCCCCGGGAAGTTGTAATCACCTGGCGCTTCCGGCCACCAGCGGTAATGATGGTTCCGCTCAAGGATTTCAACGAGCTTTACAGTTTCCTCTGCGACAACGGGGGAAAGATAAAATGAGACGTATTCTTTGACCGTGGACAGTGCGTCCTTTTTGGCATCCCAATAAAACTGCGAGAGTATTACTTTGTTGAGATCCTCGTAGATTCCTTCTGAATAGGGGAATCCCCCTTCGGATCGATCCTTGACGCGATCCCACTCTTTCTGGAAGCGAGCTGGTTGGGGATTTGCCCCAAACCCACCCCAGGGATACATTCCCGCCATGCTGATTTCTGGGAAGCCGATCAAGGGTAGATTGCCCGGAATCTCGTGGTGAAGCGGAAAATCGTCTGCGTGCGAGCCTGGTTCCGTCAGAATACAGTCTGCCCACGCCGGCTTTCGGCGGAAAGCTTTCGAGAGTCCTATCCATTCCCGGTTATCGAAATACCAGGTGGAGAGTACAATCTGAACCTTGGGAAAATAGTGCCGGGCCAACTGCGAGAGGGGATCGGCGATAAAGAGGAACCCGTTACTTCCCCAAGGGGCACACTGTGCGCATCCGCATGAGCCCTGATCGTAGGGCCAGATCACGATGTACTCCACCCCCACGTCAGCAAAGGTTCGAAAAACCTCTGAGAATTGTTTGAGTAGCAAATCCTTTGCTCCCGCCTTATGGGGACAAAGCTCGACGTTGTAAAATCCTCCTCGGCCCGGTCCTACAGCCCGCAACTCCTGAGGGCTGTTGTTGTAGGCTTCATTGGCGACCACGACCAAACTCGGTCTCATTCCCACGCTCTTGGCTGCCCGCAAAAAGGCCCGCAGGCGTTTTAGCATCTGTTGTGCTTGGGGGTCTTCGAATCCCTCAAAGTGGTGCATGTCAAACCAGACTCCCAACGTGTTCACCCCCCATAGGCTTAAGTCCTCAACATAGGTAACGACATTCTCAATGGGAGCGTCGTGATAATAATTGTGAAAATGCGTTGCAAAGTAGATTCCACGAACGGGTTTCTCCGGGACCAAAACTCCCTGCCAGGAGCCTACGTGGAAACCCTTATCGTCACAGTAAGCAGTCCGTAGGAGCTTTCCAACCCCGTACAGCAGACCTCTCTCGTCGTTACCCACGATGTGCACATTGCCATTTGAAAGCACAGAAATCCGAAAACCTTCGCGCCCGATCCTGGGCTTGATTTCAAAATAAATCCTTATGGGAGCATCGCCAGAAGTAATGACTCTGGCTTCACATTGCTGCGTGACCCGATCGGTGAATAATTGGGCGGCTTTGACTGCCAAGGGGGGTGGGTTGACCGGTAAGACCAACCGAATTGAGCCTACGCCCACCGCGAAAGCGTAGCATTTCATCGCTAAAAACACCCCATGAATGCTGAGAATGCTTCTGATGTTCATGGCAATTGCCCGGGCGGGGGAACGCTTCACGACGAGTTGGCTAAAGAGTCGGACTCCCACAATGTTTTTCGACCGGGAGGGGGAGCCGTCGCCTTTCTCAAAGTTCCCAACAAAGTCTCCGCGTCTGTCCAAAATGGACGGACTCTGGACCGGAAATTTCGTTGGCTGGCTCTCGACTTCCACCTGCGCTATCCGAGAGGGGGTTTACGTAGGGCCTTTCCATCCTGTTATCCTGTCCGTGAACGAACCTAATCAGCCCGGCGTTTTCACTCTTTCCTGATCTTCTCCAGGAACTGCTCGAGCGTACCCATGAAGACGAAGGTCTTTCCCTCCAAGCTGGCGGTTCCCCTTGCCTTCAGTGACGTCTCAGGATCCGCATGCTGGCAGGTGAGTTCCGGATTGGTCCAGACATTTCCAGTTTCATGGGTAAACGTGGCAGCAATCCACTTCCCGTCCTGCGAAACAGTCGCAACGAACGGGTCGTCAACTGGGCGAGACGCATAATAGTAAGTGATGTCTCCGTGTTTGACGACTCGTTTGCCGGCAGGAGGTACGGGCCATGTGTAGGAGTCCAGGTACCGGCAAGGCAGCCATTCATTCAGGGGCATCGTCAGGCGGGCAGGCATATCGGAGGCCAGCAGATCGACGCCCTCCTTGCGGTGAACGTACGTTCTTTCGAGACGCACGTCGCGAAAGATCGACTGGTAGAGCCTGGGATCCCAGATGGCCTGTAGAAAATCATAGTCAACTTGAGAGTAGTTAACGAAGTTGTAATAGTACCGTACTCCGTCGCCTTCGAGCTTAGCCCGCGCCAACATATGGACGCCATTCTTCAGGTCTATTTCGTATTGCAGGGATTGGCTGACTCTAAGCCAGGCAGGGCGATCACCGCGCTGGCCCGGCCGCCAGAGATACAGGTGTTGTGCCTCGCTCTTCCCGTGCTCGCGCACAGTAACATGCTCAGGAAACACCACCTCAATCCCGCTGCTCGAGATCGGCTCGCCCGGTAGCAGGATTTTCAGTGTTGGCAGAGTATTCTCTTCCGCGACCAGCAAGCGAAGGCCACTCGCGGCATCAACGACCATCGGAGTTTCCGCCCTCGACCAGGGACCGCCCTGCATTGCAATCATAGTGACCGCAACCAAGAACCGGATTAACCATCGCTGACGATCTTGTGAGTTGCCCATTAGTGCCCCTCAAGCGATCTTACGGCCGGCATAAATGTATTGCAAGTCCCGGCCGGCCCAGTCCCGCATTTCATTCTATAGGGCCTGAAGAAAGACCGTTGGTTCAATAGAGAAATGAGAATTCTACGCCTGAAAAATCTGCTTGACGTGCCCGTGGCGCCTATTGATAATCGGCTGGTTTCCATCAGGAGAACCATGATGACTGGCGAGAGACTAGGACTGTTCAATGCGCTGGTGTTGTGGGCGGCCGCCTTTGTTCTGGTGCCGCAACTTGTTGGCCAAACGGTCTCCGGCCGAATCACGGGCACCATTACTGACCCTTCTGGCAGTAGTGTTCCCCAGGCTGAGGTGACTTTGACCAACCTCGGCACAGGCGTGACGCGAACCACGACGAGTGGGAGCACGGGCGAATATACGATCGAGAGCATTCCTCCTGGGAGTTACTCGTTGCAGGTGCGGAAGGAAGGGTTCAAGAGTTATGTAGTTTCCAATCTCGTGCTTCGGGTCAACGAATCGCGCACCGCAGATGTCCAGTTGTCGCTTGGTGGAGTAACCGAATCTGTGGAAGTCAGAGCGGACCCCCTGGCCCTCGACACAACAACGGCGACGATAGGCCATGTGGTCGAACATCAACAAATTGTTGACTTGCCGCTGAACGGCCGGAATTTCACGCAGTTGACGCTACTCACACCGGGCGCTTCGCCCGTACAAACAGGTCAGCAAAACCTCTTTACTGTGACCGGAGGCATCAGCCCGGCTGTAAATGGAATGCGGGCTCAGATGAACGATTTCACGTTGGACGGCATCGACAATAATATGCGGTTTACCAATAATTACGCTCAGAGCCCTCCTCCCGATGCCCTTGAAGAGTTCAACGTTGAATCTCATCAGACGGCGGCTGAGGCTTCCTTCGCCGCAGGTGCGACGGTCAATTTGGTTACGCGGGCCGGATCTAATGAATTCCACGGATCGGCGTGGGAATTTCTACGTAATGACAAACTGGATGCCAACGGCTTCTTTAACAATTTCTTTGGCGCTGAGAAGCTTCCCCGCAAGCAAAACCAGTATGGTTTTTTCGTGGGCGGGCCCGTCATGATACCGGCTCTATATGACGGCAGGAAATCGCGCACTTACTTTGCCGGCTACTATGAGGGCTTCAAGGTTCGCGTTAGCAATGTAACTTCAGCCAATGTTCCGGACGCAGCCGAAAGAAATGGCGACTTTTCTGAACTGCTGGGGCCCGTGATCGGTGCGGATTGTCTGGGACGGCAAGTTCGGAGCGGTCAGATCTATGATCCGCTTACCACCGTAGCTAACAGCTCCTGCCCCCAGGGCTATATTCGAGATCCTTTCCCAAACAATATTATTCCTGCCACAAAAATTAGTCCTATTGCCACCGCTTATTTCAAGTTTTTGTACCCAATGCCCAACCGAAGCACGCTTCCTAATTTTGTGTTGCCTCAGCGAACCAGACAGGACAGCTGGCAGTGGGGAACTAGAATCGACCATTCTTTTTCAGGCAAGGACGCGGTTTTCGGTCGAATTTCACAGTATCGCGCCGAGGAGCTGGATCCCGGCGCTCTTCCATTGATCCCACTTCAGCGGCTGAACTCGGGAGTGAACATAGCCGTTCACGAAACCCACATTTTCAGCCCCAGTTTCCTTGGGAATTTCCTCTTTGGCTACAACCGGGCCACCATTCCATTCCGTAACCTTACGCCCGGACAGGCCTTTGCTTCGGCTCTGCCGTCTAACCTGGGATTAGATACGACAATAGGGTTTTTGCCTGCGGGGCAGGCTTTTACCGGATCGAATATTACGGGTGCAGGCTTCTTTGATTATGAGCTGGCCAACCCCGATACTTCTTATCAACTCAACGCAGACTTCAAGAAAATCTCCGGGAAACACGACATGGGCTTTGGTTTCCGCTACATGCGTTTCCGGCACTTTACTCCGTTGCAAGGCCGCGCTGGTTTGAACTATTCCCCTTTTACCACGAATCTACCGGGAGATACATCGACGGGTTCTTCCCTCGGTAGCTTCTTGCTTGGTTATCCTTCCGACAGCAGCCAAAACATTTTTCCGAAGTTAGGTCTACACACGAATATCTCCATTGCCTACTGGGGCGACATCTGGAAACTGACGCCCAGGTTGACATTAGATTTAGGGTTGCAATATGTATACGCCATGCCTGTGCTTGCGGATGGAAACCGAATTTCGGATTTCGACTTCGGAAAGGCACTCACCCAGCCTGATGCAACCGATTTTGCGTTTGCTTTCATTTGGGCTGCGCAGAATCCCATTACTGGAGCGGGTCCCAACGCTCCCCGGCCCAGCCTCATTGATCCGGACAGAAATAACTTCGCCCCGCGATTTGGCTTCGCCTATAGTTTAGCGAAGAAGACGGTCATTCGCGGTGGATTTGGCGTTTATTATGATTATAACACCAACATAAACCAGAACAGCGTCCGTGTCCTTGAACCTAATTACCCCTACAGCGCGGGAAGGACCGTGAGTGGCCAGAACCTGTTGACTCTAGGTCCTGAAAATCCCCCAATCAGTTTGAACAACCCGTTTCTCGGGCCTTCTGCAGCAGTGCCTACGCCGAATTGGAGCCTGGATCTGAACAGGAGAGACCCTTACGCGATGGAGTGGAACTTCGGGGTGGAAGAGCTCCTTCCGGGCATGATGAAGTTAACCGTGGCGTATTTAGGGAGTGGCTCCAGAAAACTGCCAACCTCCACTGAGGAAAATATAGCGACGGTTGGACCGGGGTCCATCGCCTCGCGGCGCCCACTCCATAACACGGGAAGCTTTGTTTACAATCAAACTATGGCAACAGCTAATTATCATGCGCTCCAGGTTAAGCTTGAAAAATCTTTTTCCCACGGTTTGACTTTCCTGAACTCTTATACCTGGTCGAAGTCTCTCGACATAAATTCGGACGCCAACGCCGTCCCCATCGAGTATACCTACAACCGGTCCCTGTCCTACGGCTCATCCGATTACGACCTACGGCATATGAACGTGACCTCTTTCGTATGTCAATTTCCATTTGGTCGCGGAAGAAGGTTCGCTTCAGGAGTTTCAGGCATTGTCGACCAATTTATCGGAGGGTGGCAAACTTCTGGGATTGTCACCATCCGAAGCGGACTTCCGTTCACGGTATTTTCCGGAGTGGATAGCGCAAACGTTGGATCAAGAATCGCCGCGCAACATGCGCAGATTGTCGCTCCGGCAGCGCCATCGGGCTTCACCCAAACCAGGGGGGCTTGGTTCAACCCTGCTGCTTTCGCTATTCCGACCTTCGGCACGCTTGGAGATTCTTCCCGGAATGCGTTCCAAGGACCGTCCTTTAATAACGTGGATTTTGCTCTCATGAAGAGCTTCAGACTCAGGGAGAAACTGAATTTTCAGTTTCGTTCGGAATTCTTCAATTTTTTCAACTTTACGAATTTTGGCAATCCCGTATCCACTGTAAGCGCAGGGCCCCTCTTTGGACAGATCTTCTCCTCGTTCCCTGCGCGCGAGATCCAGTTTGCATTGAAGTTGCTGTGGTAGGTACCTCAGAGTTGAATGAGTCCTTAGAGTTCTGGAATTTGCTGGCTGGGGAGGGTTGCCTGGGACTCTTGAAGGACTTGAACATCAGGGAACTCCTCGGGATCGATTTTCGGGCCGGGTTCTTCAACGCGTTTAACCACACGAACTTGGGAGTCGCGCTCGCGAGTCTAAATTCCTAACGCTTTTGCTTCTCGCGAGATCCGGCTCGCGCTCGAGTTCCACTGGTAAAGCCCTGCATTCGGATGCTGTCCGCCGCAGCGGCCGCATCTGGCAACGCTTCACTCCACAATCATCCGCACGGATTGTATGCCAGGGAAATTAGTGCGAGGCCCCTCCATAAATGTACCCCGTATCATCCATGGTGTTGTGGGCCTTCGGTCAGGGGCACACCACCGCCTTAATGGCAGAAGGGAAAAACCAAAGATGAAAAGAAGGGAATTTCTTGGTCTGATGGGCGCGCTAGGAGGACTCTTTGTTTCGCCTGGCACATCATTCGCAGCGGAGGAAAAAATCGGTTACCAAAAAATCCGGGAACGGCTGGCCGGTATGAAGCTATTCATTATCCCCTACTCGCACACCGATTGGGCCTGGGTCAACAGCCGCCAGTGGATGATCCACCGCCACAGCATCGTGTTGTCGGAAGCTCTGGACGTTTTGAGAACCACGCCGGAGTTCCGGTTCTACATTGAGACGTGGAACGAGCAATTTGACGCCTTTCTGCACCGGCGGCCCGAGCGGGTGCCGGAAATGCGCCTGGCGATGCAACAGGGCAAGATTGCCGTTTGCGGCGCTTTCTGCAACCAGCACCCGTCCTGGATGGAAACCGAGAGCTACATTCGGAATCTGGTGATCGGGCGAAAGTTGTTCCAACGGTTTGCGCCGGGGGTCAATCTGGAGGTGATGACTCACAATGACGTCACGCCGGGTCCTTCTCAAATGCCCCAGATCTTGACCAAGGCAGGCTACCGTTACTATCACATTAATCGGCCCGATCGGGCCCTCACCGCCGAAGGCGTCCCACGCGACTTCTTTTGGGTCGGGCCGGACGGCACCGAACTCCTCACGTCCCGTGGATTCGTCTGCGGGTTCATGCGCGCCGACAGCTTGCCCAATGACTTTGCCGTGAACTGGGAAAAGGCGGTGAGGACCCTGTATGAAAAGGAGATCAGCTTTCGCCTCGAACCGCGCGGGGGAAGGGTCTTTGGGTTGCCGTTCGGCTGCGATGACAGCCGTCCCCTGCGCTCCTGGCTTAACATCAGCCAGGAACCTCTCCTTCCTGTGGCGGAGTTCATTCGCGAGTGGAACAAGCGCGAAGAGATCTCTCTGAGGTTCGGGACTCCCATCGATGCTTTCCATGAACTCGAAAAGGAACGGGTGGCACTGCCTCGCCACCGGGGCATCTTAGATCCCACCATGTGGACCCATTGGTACGGCCTGAACGGGAACGAAGGTCTGCGTTTCTGGCGGACGCAAGCCGACCAGGCTCTGGTGAGCGGAGAATGCTTCTGGAGTTTGGCGGCGGGCCTGGGAGAGAGCTATCCCGAAACCAGATATGAAGGCCTATGGCGTGATCTTCTCCGAACCTACTCGCATGCGCAGATGTGGCTCTTCTCCGCCGACTACGCGGCGCAATTGGACCGGGTAAAGAGCACGCTCTTAGCCAGCAAAGACCTGCGCGACGACGCCACCCAAAGAATTGCGGGGCGGATAGAGCGCAAGGACGACCGGTCCTGCGTTGTGCTCTTTAATGATCTTCCCTGGGAGCGCACCGAGGTTGTTCCGGTGTGGGCGGAACTACAGGATGTGACCGCTACCAACCTGCTCGTGCGTGATGGCCGAGGAAACGTGATTCCACATCAGCCAATAGACATCAACTGGTACGAAGTGACCACGCCACCGACCACGTTCCGTGAAGCCAACCTGTTGGTGCTGGCACGGGTGCCGGCGATGGGGTACACGACCTTGTATTTTGAACCTGCCCCGGGTCGCGTCAACATGCCCGATGTGAGCATATCGGCGACGACGCTCGAGACGGAATTTGCCACACTGGAATTCTCGGGTCGCGGAGTCGAATCGCTGGTCGAGAAACAGAGCGGAGCGCGTTACAGCTTGCCGGGTAGTATCATCTTCAACGAGATTGAAGAAAAACCTCATACCTATCACTACGGACCGGTGGCCAAGACTTATCGTTGGACCGATGCCAGGTTCCAAAGCGTGGTGCGGGGGCCGTTGCGCAGCAGTTTCACTTTCGAGGGTGCGTTGGGCCCACATCAGGTCCTCCTCAACGCGCATCTTTATCCGCACGGCCGCCGGATGGCCTTCGAAGCGCGCATCAAAAGTACGGGGGGCAGTGGCCACTTCATGGCCACCCTGGGCCTGCCGGGCCTCGGCAAGTTCGTCGCCGACACGCATTTTTGCGTGGAGGAACGTGACGTCTCCAAAATCTCCTATAAGGGTGAGGAAAGGTTGCGGAACAACGTCTTTTACGGCGCTCACTGGGTCAGTTACAGTGATGGCGAGAAGGGCGCGACATTCATCGGGACCACCGGTGAGAAAGGCTATCAACTCTTCCCCGAGGACAACACTCTCGGTCATTTCTTGCTCATGGTGAATCCGCCTGATACCACCACTTGGGAGCGCTTTGTTACGAAGGCGCGAGAAGGCCTGGGTCTCCACTACTTTGATTATCAGTTGCTTTTCCATCCGGGGGACTGGAAGGCGGCGAATGTTGCGCGCAGGGCGCTCGAAGCTCGACATCCCATTCTCACCGCGTTCGCCGACAACCCACGGCTTCCCCACGAGCGAACACTGCCTGAAGAGAAAAGTTTTCTGGCTCTCTCTCCCCGCACTGTGCAGTATTCAGCTTTTTACCTTGAGCGAGGAAGAAACATCGTGCGTGTGTACGAATCGGCAGGTTTAAAGGGGAGCGTTGTGCTCGATCTTCCCATCGGCATTACCTCCGCGAAGGAAGTGGACTTCAACGGAAGTCCGCGACAGAAGACGATATCCGTGTCCGGCAACTCAGTGCACTTCGAAATTGAACCATGGGAGATTGTCACCCTCGCGATCACATGACGATTGGTTGCGAACTCAAGCTCCTCGAATCACCGCAGAGTCAATACCGGCCTTCATGGCGAGGTAGCTCCGTCGCCTTGAGACTGCCGCGTGGACATCGATACCTTCGAGGAAGTTCGCATGACCCGGTGTTGAGCGGGGGCCAACAGGTGCCTCCGTGCCACCCCATTCGGCTAGCCCGAGTTCGAGATTCTCCACTGCGCAGGTCGCCGCTGGGGTTTGTGTCCGAGTTCTTCTGAAATCAGAGCAGCGGCTTTCTTAAGGGCATCGATAATTTGCGATTGCTTGGCGCGAATACGAGGCGTCGGGCCCGAGACACTGATCGCTCCGATGGCGCGATTTTTCTCGTCGAGAGTCGGAACAGCCGCGCAGGAAGCGGCAAGTTCGGTTTCCTCCTCATCCAGCGCGTAGCCCCGCGACTGCACCTTTTTTATTGCTTGCAGAAATTTCTTGCGGTTTGTAATCGTGTAGGGTGTAAATCTCTTCAGCCCGATACGCTTGATTATCTCCTGCGCGTCACCATCGGGCCAAAAGGCGGCGAAACACTTTCCTAATGCAGTCGAATGGAGAGGGACAGTTGAACCCACAGTCGCAACTATGCGGAAGGGGTGTCTGCTTTCCAGAATGGCTGTATACACGATCTCGCCACTCCAGGGAACGGCCAAGTTAACCGTTTCGTCGAGATCATCGCGAAGTTTTTCAAGATAGGGCCGGCCAATTCGCGTCAACTGCGTCGCTGGGGTGACTTTGCTCAATGTGTCCAACATCTTGAAACCCACCGAATATCGGCCACTGGCTTGGTTTCTGCGGATGTAGCCCAGCTTATCGAGTGTGAACAAGATTCTGAATGCCGACGTCTTGGATATGTCTTCCCCTCGGCTGATCTCATGCAATGTCAGCTCACGATCGGTCGCGCTGATGGCCTCGATCAGCCCGATGGCTTTCGCAACCATCGGAACCCAGTATTTGTTTGAACTCATCGAATGACTCCTGCAACTGCCCCAAATGGCGAATCTACCATATCACGCTCTCAAAACGAATGTCTTTCTGAAAGCATTTCATTATGGGAAAGGAAGTTTCACCACAGAAACGTACTTGACAAAGGCGGAGATCCGTTGGATCCTGTTGCGCGCGTGCACGAGACTACCAACTTACTTGCGCCAGGCGACCCCATCTCAACTGCAAAGGACTTTTTCCTGAAGAAAAGGATCAAGAGGCGTCATTGCGCGTTGGACAATTCCGGCTGTCATGGATTTCGAGAGCTGTTTATTTCGGCAGGGACAAACTGACGGTACAAGACCGGGGGAAAGATCAGTGAAAATCCGAGACATCACTGCAACGCCTGTAACGGTACCTATGGAGGCTCCGTTGCGCTGGAGCATGGGAGTCGAGATCGGTACTACTCGCACGCTCATTCGATTAAAAACGGACGAAGGCCTGGAAGGAATCGGAGAGACTTATGGCGGCGAACCGACCGGTCGCGCGGTTGAGTTTGCGAAGCCGTTCTTGATAGGCATGGACCCGACCGAGGCAAGACTGGTCGTCAACAAGTTGCAGTCCTTCCGGGTCAGCTATGAGTCGAATATTCCCCTCTACGTGGTTGCAGGGATCGAGATGGCGTGCTGGGATGTCGCCGGCAAGATGTGGGGGCGGCCGGTTGCCAGTCTGTTAGGCGGTGCTACACGTACCGAAATTCCTTTCGCTGCCTACCTCTTTTATCGCTATAAAAATGAAAATGGCATCGGAGGAGAAGACAGTGCCGAAGCCATTTTAGACCGTTGCGAGGCGCTGGTCGAGCGGCACGGCTTCAAGGTTGTCAAGCTGAAGGGAGGTGTCCTGCCTCCGCAGGAGGAATTACGTACCATCAAACTTCTCCGCGAAAGATTCCCGGAACCCTGTCTCTTGCGCTTCGATCCGAATGCCGCCTGGTCGGTTGAAACCTCGGTGCGTCTTCTTCCTCGCATGGCCGAATATGACTTGGAGTATGGCGAAGACCCTACGTGGAATTTGGAGGGAATGAGCTTGGTACGGCGGGATGTACCACTGCCCCTCGCCACGAATATGTGTGTCATCTCTTTTGACCAGATTCCGTCTGCCGTGCGTCTGCGTGCCATCGACATCATCCTCGCTGACGTCCACTACTGGGGTGGATTCTTGAACAATCTGCGGCTGGGGGCTGTGTGCGAGACTTTCCAATTAGGCCTCGGGATGCATAGTGACCGCGAGCTGGGCGTCTCGACGGCGGCGATGCTTCATCTCGCCGCAGCAATGCCGTACATGGTCCATGCAGCCGATTCTCATTATCACGACCAAGTGGATGACATCATCACAGAGCCCTTCCGGTACCACGACGGCTGCTTCCGGCTGCCGGACGGACCAGGACTGGGAGTTACGCTCGACGAGGGCAAAGTGGAGAAATACCACCGTTATTATCTGGAGAAAGGCTCGGTGATTGAGTTCTTGGATCCCTATCGCCCCTCCTGGATACCCAACCTGCCTATCTTTTAGAGGCGAGGTCGAATGTCGAAGAAAATGTTGACCGGAGTGGACTAACGGAGCCATGAAGCAGCCGTTGCGCACCATGTCACTGCATTTCTTCAGGAAAAGGCTGCGCAAGGCGAATCGCACAATTTGGAACCAATGATGAAAAGCTACACCAAGTCCCACGAGCTTTATCAGCGGGCGAAACTCTCACTTGCCGGAGGTGTTTCAAGTCAATTTCGCCTTTCCGAGCGCCCGCACCCTCTCTTTTACGAGAAAGCAGAAGGCGCACGCATTTGGGATGTGGATGGAAACGAGTACCTTGACTTCACCTTGAGCCAAGGTCCGATGATTCTGGGCCACTCCCATCCCGCCGTTTTGCAGGCCGTGCGGAGCGCTATTGCTCAGGGGCAGCTCTACGCAGCGCAACATGTTGCTGAGCTTGAGCTGGCCGAAACTCTCACCCGCGTCATCCCTTGTGCTGAGCTGGTTCGATTTAGCCTGACCGGCTCAGAAGCTGTTCAAGCAGCCTTGCGGCTTGCTCGTGCGTACACGGGCAAGCAAAGATTCATTAAGTTCGAGGGTCACTACCATGGATGGTTCGACAACGTCGCATTCAGCATTAGTCCCTCCAGGCTGGAGGCTGGTCCTCCCGGAAGCCCTTGTCCTGTTCCGTGGACCGAAGGGATTCCTCCTGAGGCCAAGGACGACGTCATCGTTCTTCCATGGAACTGTCTCGACCTTCTGTGCGATGCGCTCCGTAAGCATGCCTCCGAAACTGCTGCAATAATCACGGAGCCCGTCATGTGCAACAACGGGTGTGTTCCTCCGGAGCCGGGATTCCTCGAGCAATTGCGAGAGGCTTGCACAGAATACGGAATCTTACTCATCTTCGATGAGATCATAACGGGCTTTCGTCTTGCTATCGGAGGGGCTCAGTCTTACTTCAACGTCGTTCCGGACTTGGCGCTCTTCGGAAAAGCCATGGCCAATGGCTTTCCCATAAGTGCCGTCGTCGGACGAAGAGAGATCATGGAGCTGTTCGCAAACGGCCGGTGCATCCATGCCGGAACGATGAACGCTCATAACGCTTCGGTGGCCGCGGCTCTGGCAACGATAGACGAATTGAACGGTAATTCGGTGACTCTGTATCCGCGCCTATTCCAGCTCGGGGAGGACCTAAGGTCTGGATTGAAAGACGCGGCGGAGACGATCGGCCATGAGGTTCTCATTCAGGGCATCGGCCCCGTCTTTCACTTCGGATTTACATCGGCCAAGTGCGTCAGCGACTACCGGGGAACACTCTCCTATGATCAGCAAAAATATGTCAGGTTTTGTGACATCATGCGCGAACATGGCGTTCGCCTGATCGGACGCGGCCTCTGGTACGTTTCGGCTGCACATGCTCAAGGCGATATCGAGCAGTGTCTACGCGCCGCTCGAGAAGCCTTCGAACAAATGAGATAGCCGTTCGAATATGCGTGAGATAGACACAGGCTGCCGTTTCGGTGTCAGTTTCCAGCGATAGCTGGAGGACAATCTTGTTTCACCTTAGGCCACAGTTAATGAAGAGGCGAATCATTTTCTCCGTGCGTGTTCTATTTGCTTTATCGACGGCAGGAGTCAATCTCTCCCTTGGGACCGGAGGACTCGGAACGACCAGCGGAGCAACCAAGATTTCGCTGGCCTCACAGGATCTAGGTCCGTCAACATCCCGCTCAATCTGCCTGGTGATTGAGGACTCATTGCTGGAAGCTCTCCAGGGAGGATTGCCCTCCCTTTTTCGAGTTCAGCGCGAAAGCGACCTCAATCCTTCTGTGATTTTGCAAGCTGTGGCCCGCGGGGACAGCCTGGTTTGGATCGGCAACGGAGCCGCAATTCCGGAAGAGTTGTGGGTCGGGATATTCAGGCCTGCGAGTTCGCCTCTGGTGCCTACAAGCGCTAAGCGAAGTCCCCTCGATTTGAGTTCCCTCGCCTTTCGCCAATCCGTGTCATATTCGGCTTTCATTAAGCCAAACAAGGAAATGCCGTATCACAATATCGATGACGAGCCGCGAGCCGAGCTGCTTCCGCTCCTCGAGTCTCGCGACCGGTTCGGCCAGGTTGTGGGTTATCCAGCCGCGCTGATGCATTATTTCGCGCCCTCGACGGTTAATCACCGGTTTGGGGGAAGCGAATGTTTCTTTTTTCTGTTCGATCGACCCATGGAAGCTTTGGACCCAAAGGGCTGGCTCGATTTGTTGGAACGGATAGGGACGCGATTTCAGGCTGGCGTTCAGCTCACTCGAGTTGAGACTGACTATGCTTCCTACCGGGTTGGGGAGCGCGTGCAGATTCGTGCGCGGGTGACAAATCAGCGCGCTCGGGCCGTTGCCGTGGAAATCCGGTTCGCAATAAAAGCACCGGATCAGCGGGAATTTCAAATGTTCGCGAAGCATCGTCGAGTCCCTGATGACGGAAGCCCATCGGAAGCGATCAGCGGTTTTCGACTGGGAGGTCGGCAGGGTTTATGGGCAATTCGCGTTGAG
Organism: Acidobacteriota bacterium; assembly: GCA_003225335.1. Classification (GTDB taxonomy): domain Bacteria; phylum Acidobacteriota; class UBA6911; order UBA6911; family UBA6911; genus Gp18-AA60. Next base: position 2,407 of record QHZE01000428.1, on the reverse strand, counting down.
GTTTGGCAAGATCCGGCGCATGCAGAAGAATTGGCCGTTGAGGGTCATCCAAGGTTGGTTGACCGAAGGGAGCTTGGGTTTGTTGTCTTGAATGGGCTAATTCAAACTCCACCCATCGTGAGTCTGAATGGGCCGAACATTCGCATCGACGGCCGGGATAACTTTTGGGTGGGCACGAACTATTACCCGTCGAGTTCCTGGTGGGACTGGCTGTGGAGCGACTTCCGCCCACTGGCCGTAGCCTCAGACTTTGCCGCTATGCGGCGGTCAGGATACCGCATTGTGAGGATCTGGATCGACCCGGTGCTCGACGAGCGGACACTGCGAGCCATGGACGCTGCTGTCTTCCTGGCGTGGCAAAACGGGATAGTGCTGGACGTCTGTGTGTTCACGCAGTGGGTCCGCACGATTGGCTTTCAGCGTCCGAATGGTGAGCAGGTGCTCTTTGATTTTAGGGGCATGCGGGACTTCAACATCTACGGGATCTCGCTCCGCAACCTGCCACTCCAGAGGGAGTACATTCAGGTGCTCGCCACGCGGTGGCGCGGCGCGGGCAACATCATCTACAACCTCTCGAACGAGACTTACCTAAGAGACCCTGATTCGACGCAGATGGACAAAGAAGTGACCCAATGGGAGGGTATACCCCGTCAGAACGGCATCCTCCGCGACACACTGCTTTTCCGCCGATGGGCCAAGGAAATGACCAACATCATCCGCCAGGTTGGCGGCAAGCAACCGGTGATGCCCGGGTACATGTTCTCCATGTCGGGCGGAGGGGATGACTATCTGGCTAATCGGGATGGCGAGCTTGAGAGTTGGCACCATTACGCCTCGCCGGAATCCATAGGCCTGACCCTCTCGTATGTCGATTCCGCGTGTTCCGAGCGTTCCCTGGTGCTCGAGGAGTTCGGAACGAGATCGTGGAACAACGAAAAGTTCTACGACGGTGGTGCGCATTACGCCTTGGCGGCGGGAGCAGGCGCGGCAATGTCGTACGAGTGGGGTATCAGGTGGCTTTCCCAGGAGCTGGATTTCTCAGCGACGCCGCTTCGGGAAATCCTCGACCTGACTCCCACCGACCCACGGTGGTTCCTCCCCGTTAGGGATCTCGTGAAGCACTGGTCCTCCCGCGCGGTCGGGCTCCATCCTGCCCCAAGCGGTTTCACGTACGGATCGATCTATCACGGCACACCATTCCCGGCAGCAGCGGCGATTGCCCTGGGCCGGCTAGGCCTGGTGGGGAGAGGCCTGGGCCGGGCGGTGCGGCCGGAGAAGGTGTACGTAGTGGTGCCCACGGCGTTCAAGGGGGATCGAGATGGTCTTGAGGAGGTTACCCAGACGGTCAAGAAACTGTGGCAGCGGAAAGCGGTGTTTGGCATCTGGCAGGAAGACTGTTTGAACAGTCTTCATCGGAGCTGACAACGGCTGGCAAAGGTCTCCACAGGTGCCGCACGTTTCGGTCACGCCGAGCGAGGGCATGGATCTGTTGGTGAGGCGCACGCATCAAGGGACGCTCTACGGGCTGATGCGAACAGGTGGGCCGGGGACGGTTAGGCTGCGGACGGAAGGGAAGAGAGTGGTTAGCCTGGGCGTAGAGCCTTACGCATTCGTGCTCGACAGGGGAACGGGCATTGGTTTGGTGGAAGCGGCCGGAGAAGTGAGCATTGACGGCTTTTTCTTTTGCCGGGTGGAGCGCGGGCGGGCATGGGTGGTCAGCGACGAACAAGCGGATCTGAAGGGAGCCAAAGTGGTGCGAGTGTTAGTCACGGAACCGATGAAGATACAGTTTGCGCGGACGATTGCGGCGATCAGCGTACTCGAGGAAGGCCGGTCGGAACCGTTGGCGCGGCTGATTCCCGGGGGCTCTGACCCACGGGTTCTGGAAGTAGACAGCGAAGTGGCCCGCTCTGTCCTGAGGGTCGAGTTTAAGTAGCGCGTGTGCCGCTTTCGTGGGGCGCCATCCACAGTCGCCAGCTCGTCGGCTTCTTGAAGGCGCTTCGGGGACATCCGCGGTGTCCCGTTATCCTTCTATAAGCATCCTGCCACGGATCTCCCAGACCCTTCAAGTCAGCCGTCGCGCGTAGGTCGAAAGGGAATTTCACCACGAAGTCCGGACCAGTGGGCTGGTCGTCCGGCATGAAAAAGTTGTGATCGTACACGCTGGTCGTGATCGCTTTCCGGCCGGTATTCTTCAGAGTGTGTTCCAGCACTAGCGGCAGTCGTAGTAAACTACGCCTCCAGCCGTGTGGGGGCAGACCGCGTTGTTGCGGAGATCACCAGCAAGGGCGGCAAGGCGATCGCGGTCCAGGGAGACTTGTCGAGAGCGGCTGATCGTGAGATTCGATGCGGCGAGTGCATTGTCGGAACCAAGTTTAGATCTTCTTCATCTAGGGATACGGAGATA
>QHZE01000427.1:22005-29080 GCA_003225335.1 Acidobacteriota bacterium | reverse complement strand
CCGGTGCCCGCCGCCCGTATCGCCAAATTGAACCACGCGGAGACCGCCACTCGGCGGCGTCGGAGAAATTCGTGGAATTCGTGGCCCCTTTTTCTCGCCACGAATTCCACGGCGCAGCCCGACCGCAACCGATAAAACCTTCGCGGTCCCTTCGCGCACTTAGCGCCTTCGCGGTGAAACTGAGCCCGAATTTAACCGCGAAGACGCGAAGAGCGCAAAGGGTCGCCAAGAATTTTTGCCGAAAAAAGAAGAATTTTTTGGAACTGTATTACGAATTCCACGAATACGATCACTGCGATTTGGATGTCATCGGTTTGAAATACAATTTTTCACAGCCTCTCCGGCCGCGCTGCTTGACTCGCACTTCTTCTAATTGCACCCGTTAATATTTCCAGACTTCAAGGGCTTCAGGCAAACTACGCGCGCGGGCGAGATTGGCGGGACGCCCGTACAGTCCGTAGATTTTGCGAGTATAGTCGAAAGATCCGGGAAGATTGGTCAGACAAACTATACGCCGCGGGGCAAAGGCGCCCGCGACCTCGGGAATATCAGAGACCCGCAGGATATTGAGGAGCGCCGGCTTCTGCCAGTGAGATGCAGGCGGATCGTTGAGAATCACCTGCTTGACCCGCTCGTCGAAGAGCCCGGCGTAAAGAGCGAGAATGCCCATCTCTCCTTTGCCATAAATGGAAATGAGGGGGGGAGAGATTTTTTCTTCGCTCGTTACCCACTCGATGGCGCGCAAAACATCCCAGACCTGCATGGAGGCTATGGTCCTGCCAATCCAGGAGGCAGTCCGTTCAATTTCCGCGTACTCAAAGGCACTCACGGGATGTTCGGTCAAACGGGGGTTGAGGATCAGGACGGTATAGCGGCCCAGCAGCGGCAGCAGTTCGTCCAGATCGAGGAAATAGATGGAATCGCCGGCACGCTTCACATAGACCAGAAGGGGAGCGTCGTTTGAGCGACTCTTCGGTCTCAACACTTGAGCCCGAACCCTCACCCCCGGTTCGCTGCTGAACTCAACCTCCTTGTAATCGGCGTAACGGGCTGCCCATCCACCTTGGTTCCGGCTCACCTTGGTCTCGAAGGGCGTTTTCGTGCGAGGAAACCACCGAAAAACTTTTTCTTTGAGCTCTTGCAATAATTCCTGGCGACGGTTATTCCACGCTGCCACGGAAGTCCAGTTGTTGAGGGTTGCTACAGGGATGAATAGGTTATGGATCTCGTAGTTAACGGCGTCTGGAGGCAGTTTGGACAGGCAAGCCAGATCTTCGGGAGTCTCTTTGCCCGCTGGTTCCACTTCCGGGGAAGCGCTCTCATTCTTCAGCCAACGCCTCATCCACTGACGCGCTTCTTTAAGAAAGAGCGGAACATCGCTGTGCCCGACGTCGGCGTCGACTTCCTTGACCCGATCCGAATCTCCATGAGGTTTCGCGTAAAGGTCGTAAACTCTCTTCACGTTCCGAAACACCTCATGATAGCCGTCGGGCGGAAAATCCGGGTCCTTGCGGCCGCTCAGCATGATCAGTGGACGCGGTGCTATCAACGCGCCCACGATGGGAAAATCTTCCAGATAGGTGTTGTGGAAGTAAATGCAATCGCATTGTCCCGCTGCGACCCAATGGGCGGCCTGTGATCCAAAGGTGTAAGTGGAGCAGACCGGGGCCGCCGCCGTGACGCGTTCATCTACTGCTGCCGTGTACCAGGTTATCGCCCCGCCTCCGGAAATGCCCGTCATTCCAATCTTGCGCCTGTCGACTTCTGGACGAGTTTCCAAGTAATCCAGGGCGCGTATGGCATTCCATACTTCAGTCCCTGCCGGCGTGTATCCCAAAGACAACCAATGCCACATGTTCAGGTCGTGGATGCCATGATGGAGGCCCGGGACTTCGCCGAATTCGAGGGTGTCCAGAACCAGGCAAGCATAACCGTTCGAAGCAAACCAGATTGCCCGATCCTGGTAATCTGACTTTGCCCCTAACGGATGGGGTGAATGACCGCAGAGGTAGAGAATCGTGGGCAGAGGATCGGAAGACCTGTTGGGAACGTAAAAGCTCCCTGTCACATAGAGCCCCGGCAGGCTTTGGAAGACAATCTTTTCTATGTGGTAAGCAGGCCGATTGATTTTCCCCGTGACTTGCGCGTTGAGCGGCGTGCGTTTCGGCAGAGGGTCTAACCCCAGCATGTAAAGCAACTGGCGACGCAACACGAGTCGTTGCTCCTCCCAAGCTTCCAGGCTTTGAATCCGGGTCAGAGAATGGGAGGAGATCCCGGCTGCGGTTTCCTTGAGGTAATTGAGAAATGATTGGTGCCTGCTGGCGGCATTTTCCTGAGCCAGGACCAGCGTACACAAGAAGAGACCCATCACAAGGAGGGCCAGCTGTCGAATTCTTGCGGTCTTCATCGGCGAATCGCCTGCACTTTACATGAGAAACTCCCCGAGAATGAAAACAATTCAAAAAAATTGGTGGAATTCGTGAAATTCGCGGCCACCTTTGCGAAATCCGTTCTTTCCCCTGAGACTGACGGCTCGTTTAACGCGACTGTCTTGCCTACCCGCTCCTTTTTCCAGGGGTCACGATCTCCAGCCCCTGCTCCACGACAGCGTGGAAATCACTCTCGTTGAAGGTCAAAAGCGCATTGGCCTGAGCCTTCCGCGCGCACTCTGCGATAACTGCGTCGTAGGTCTTTCCCCCTCCCATATGACTTTCGGAAAGCCGACGGAGGAGGTTGCGGTAGGATTTCGGGTCGAGCGCAATGATTCGGACCGAGCTCATAAAGTTTGTGCTCAGGAGTGCATAGGCATCCGCAGCCGAGAGCCGGTGTGGAGGTGGCAGACGGGTCAGCACCGCGTATGTTTCAACCAGGGCAGGGGCCGCCATGATCATTGGCTCGCCCAGCCCGAGGCGGCGCTCAATCTCTTTATGTGCTGCTTCGTGGTGCTCGTGCCAGCCGCAAACCGCAGCTACCATGCAGCTTGTATCCGGCAAAAAGCCTGGCATGAGAGATCAACTTGAGGGAAGTCTTTCCTCGCGCAGTTTCTTCCTGGTTGCCTCAACGGTTCCCGAGGTGAGGGGCTGGGCCTCACTTCGGGGGACCGCGACCAGAAGTTTCCCTTTGCGCACAAGCTTCACCGGTACGGGCGCGGGCTCAATCTCAATGCGCCCGTTCCGCCAGCGAATCTGGAGCACCGTCCCGGCCACCAGTTTCGCCTCCCGGCGGATTTCTTTCGGAATGACAAGGCGTCCGGCAGAATCTATGGTAGTTTGCATGGGAGAAATAATACCATCACACTACTAGCCTGGCCACGAATTTCACGAATTACATGAAAACTGCGAAATCGCTTTTCGTTGCGGCTGGGCTGCTCCGTGTTTATCTGTGTTCATCTGTGGTTTCGTTCGTTGGGTTGCGCCTGGGATTGCATCAGGGCGATGGCGTCGGCACGCGGCTCGATGGAATTCCCGCGACGGCGGCGCGTATCTGGTCCGGCGAAATCGGTTTGAGGAAGTAGCCATGCGCGCCCAAGTCGAGCGCGCGCTTGCGGTCTTGCGGCTCATCCGACGAGGTCAGCGCCAAGGCCCGGAACGGCGTCTCGGCAAATTGCGCGCGAATCCACTCGAACAACTCGAAGCCGTTCATTTGAGGCATCTTCAAGTCGATAAACACCACATCGGGCAGGACGTATCGCGTCGCGTCGTTAAAGCGGCCCCGATTTGTCAGATAATCGATCGCGTCTTCGCCGTCTCCGGCCACGTGGAGGGCCACTTTCAAACCGGTTTTGTCCAGGGCGCGCCGGAAGAAGAAGGCGTCGTCCGGCGAATCTTCCACGAGCAGGATCGTCAGTTCGCGTTCCGCTTCCATAGGCTTCGGTTTCACACGCCGGCAAGCTCGATCCAGAAGCGGCTCCCGTTACCGACGGAGGACTCGACGCCGCAAATGCCGCCCATCCGCTGCGCGGCGCGGGCGACAATCGCCAGGCCGATTCCCGTGCCTTGGTTGGTCTTGAGATTGCCGACGCGTTCGAAAATTCCGAAAATCTTCTGATGGTGCGCGGGCTCGATTCCGACGCCGTTGTCCTCGACCCAAATCCGCACACGGTCGCCGCGCGGCTCGGTGCGAATGTGAATGCGCGGCGTCACTCCTGGCGCGACGAATTTGGCGGCGTTGTCGAGCAGGTTGGCCAGGCATTGGCCGAGCAAGGTCGGGTGTGCGCGCACCGGCAGCAGATCGGGCGGAACGACCATCTCGGTGTTCGGCGGCTGAAGAGCCGGATTCATTGCCGTCACTTCCCGGCACACCGCATCCACGCAGACGGGCTCGAGCTCAATCTGCTGGCGGACGATGCGGCTATAGCTCAGCAGGTCGCGGGTCAGCGCGTCCATGCGAACCACAGCGCGCTCGAGGTTGGAAAGATATTCCTTCGCCGTCGCCTCCAGCTTCGGACCATAATCCTCCAGCAGGATATCGGTGTAACCTTTCAGAGCGCGCAGCGGCGCGCGCAGATCATGAGACACGGTGTAGGAAAAGGCTTCGAGCTCCCGGTTCGCTTCCTGCAGGTCCTCGTTCAGTTTCTGAATCATCTCCAGTTGCCGGGTCTGCTCCTGATTGTGCAACGCCAAGTTTTCGGCCTGGCGTTGGATGAGCCTCTTCTGTCGCGCCAGCTCGACGAACACGGTCACCTTCGCCTTGAGCACTTCGGGAATGACCGGCAGAAACAGATAATCCACCGCCCCGAGACTGTAACCTTTGAGGCGGTCCAGGTCGGTCGTGTTGTAGGCGGTGAGGAAAATGATGGGTGTTTTCTCGAATCGCGGCCGCCAGCGAATCAGCTCCGCCGTTTCGAAACCGTCCATGTCCGGCATGTTGACGTCGAGCAGGATGACGGCGAAATCCTGTCGCAGCAGACACTGCAAGGCCTCGCGTCCGTTGGCGGCCTTGACGATGTTCTGGCCCAGTTCCGCCAGAACGGATTCATGCGCCAGCAGTTTGCCCGGCTGATCGTCCACCAGCAGGATGTTCACCTTTTCCGCCGAGGCCGTGGAATCGATCAACGAAAGCCCATTGAAGGGTCCGACTGGAACCGTCGGGGGCATAAATCGTTCCTCAGGTCACCGGTGCAGCCAGACGCGCATCAGTGAGAGCAATTGTTCGGTGTTGACGGGTTTGGCGATGTAATCCGAGGCGCCGGCGTCGAGACACTTCTCCCGGTCGCCTTTCATCGCCTTGGCGGTCAGCGCGATCATGGGGAGAATTCTATGATGCGGATTCTCCCGAATGACGCGCATGGTCTCGTAGCCGTCCATTTCCGGCATCATGATATCCATTAGAACGATGGAGACGTCAGGCGTCTGTTCGAGGGTCCTGATGGCTTCCCGGCCGTTCGACGCGCTCAGCACCTGCATGCTGTGCCGCTCCAACAGGCCGGTCAGCGCGAAAATGTTCCGCACGTCGTCGTCCACCACGAGCACTTTCCTGCCGGCGAGCGCCTCGTCGGTCTGGTGCAATAGCTCCAGCATCCGCTGTTTCTCGACCGGCAAGTCCGTCACCGTGCGATGCAGAAACAGCGCCGTTTCGTCGAGCAAGCGCTCGGGCGATTGGACGCCTTTGATGATGATGCTCTTGGCCATCTTGCGCACGTATATTTCCTCGTCGGCCGAAAGTTCCTTGCCGGTGAAGACGACGATGGGCAAATCGCACAAGAGCGGGTCATCCTGGATTTTCTCCAGCAATTCGAAACCGGAGATGTCAGGCAGCCGCAGATCGAGGACGACGCAGTCAAACGCGCGGTCATGGATCAGTTCCCAGGCCTCCGCGCCGCTGCCTGCGCTCGTGATTTCCACGTCTTTGTGGCCGAGCAGCTCGACCATGCTGTTCCGCTCCCGTTCGTCGTCGTCCACGATCAGCAATTGCTTCACACGCGGCCGCGTGTATTCCTGGATGCGCGTGAAGGCCGCTTCCAAACCTTCCGTGGTCACGGGTTTGACGAGATACGAGAACGCGCCGCGCTCCAGGCCGTGCTGGCGCTCCTCCTCCATCGTGATGATCTGCACCGGAATGTGACGCGTGGCCGGGTCCTGCTTCAAATGGTTGAGCACCGTCCAGCCGAGCATGTCGGGCAGGAAAATGTCCAGGCTGACGGCTGTCGGGTTGAATTCGCGGGCGAGTGAGAGCGCATGGCTGCCGCGCATGGCGACCAGTCCCTTGAAACCTTTGTCCCGCGCCAGGCCCAGCAGCACACGGGCGTAGTGGGGATCATCCTCGACAATGAGCAGAACCGGGTCGCCGGGCCGGATGTTGTGGCGATCGTCCGGCACCTGTTCGACGCGGGGCAGCGGCAGAACTTTGACCGCAGGCTCCTGCTGTTCGGGCGCGGTCTTCGCCACGGCGGCCCCGGAGTATGTGTGCGGCAGATACAACGTGAAGGTGCTGCCCTGGCCCGGAGTGCTGACCAGGCGGATTTCACCGCCGAGCAGGTTCGCCAGTTCGCGGCTGATCGCAAGGCCCAGGCCCGTGCCGCCAAATTTGCGGCTGGTGCCGGCGTCCGCTTGCTGGAACGCTTCAAAAATGATCCTCTGCTTCTCGGGCGAGATGCCGACGCCGGTGTCGCTGACCTCAAAGGCAATGACGTGCGGCGAGCGGCGCAGCACCGGATGATCGGCGGACCACCCGCTTTGCGCGCCAAAGACTGAAAAGCTGACGTGGCCTTGCGAAGTGAATTTGAAGGCGTTGGAAAGCAGGTTCTTGAGAATCTGCAGGAGACGCTTGGAATCCGTGATCAGACCGCTGCGCGGCAAGTCCGCGTCGATATTGGTTACGAAGCCCAGATTGCGGCTCTCCGCCACGTGCCGGAAGTTGCGGTCAACCGCGTCGCGGATGGAGGCGAACGGCAGTTCCTCGGCCTCGATCGTGACCGTGCCCGACTCGATCTTCGAAAGATCCAGGATGTCGCTGATGAGGTTCAGCAGGTCGGTGCCGGCGCCGTGAATCGTGCGGGCGAATTCCACCTGCTTGGGCGAGAGGTTGCCCTTAGGATTGTCCACCAGTTGCTGTCCGAGAATGAGGATGCTGTTGA
>QHZE01000427.1:0-21985 GCA_003225335.1 Acidobacteriota bacterium | reverse complement strand
TGCGTTCGACTTCGGCGTTCTGCTCGGCCAACTGGCGCGCTTTTTCGGCCAGCTCCTCGTTCGTGCGCTGCAGCTCGGTCTGGCGGGTTTGCAATTCCCCGGCCAGTTCCTGCGATTGCTTCAGAAGGCCTTCCGTGCGCATGGACGCCTCGATCGTGTTCAACACGATGCCGATGCTGCCCGTCAACTGCTCGAGAAATGCCAGGTGCGCCGCGGTAAAGGCGCTCAGCGAAGCCAGCTCGATGACCGCTTTGGTCTGGCCTTCAAAGAGCACGGGCAGCACCAGGATGTTCGCCGGCTTCGTTTCCACGAGACCGGAAGTGATTTCGATTCCATGGTCGTTCACGCCGGTGAGCCGGATCGGTTTCTTCTCGAGCGCGCATTGGCCGACCAGGCCGTCGCCGAGACGGAGATGCTCCTCGCCCCGCGACCGCCGGCGGTGAGCGTAACTGGCCAGGAGCTTCAGGTAAGGATCGTCGCCGGACGAATCCATCTGGTACACAACGCCTTGTTGCGCGTTGACCAGGGGCGCGAGCTCCGACAAAAGCATCCGGCCGACCGTGAGCAGGTCGCGCTGGCCCTGCAACATGCGGGTGAATTTCGCGATGTTGGTTTTCAACCAGTCCTGCTCGGTGTTGCGCTCCGTCGTGTCGCGCAGGTTGCTGATCATCGCGTTGATGTAGTCTTTCAACTCGGCCACCTCGCCGCGAGCGTCGACTTGGATCGAGCGCGTCAGGTCGCCTTTGGTGACCGCGGTGGCGACTTCAGCGATAGCGCGCACCTGCGTGGTGAGATTGGCCGCGAGCAGGTTCACGTTGTCGGTCAGGTCCTTCCAAGTGCCGGAAGCGCCCGGCACGTTGGCTTGGCCGCCGAGCCCGCCTTCGACGCCCACTTCGCGCGCGACGGTCGTGACCTGTTCGGCGAAAATGGCCAGCGTGTCCGTCATGTTGTTGATCGTATCGGCCAGCGCGGCGATTTCGCCCTTGGCTTGCACGGTCAGTTTCTGGTTCAAATTGCCGTTGGCCACCGCCGTGACCACCTTCGCAATTCCGCGGACCTGGTCGGTCAGATTCGCCGCCATGACGTTGACGTTGTCGGTGAGGTCCTTCCACGTGCCGGCCACGCCGGGCACGGTGGCCTGGCCGCCGAGCTTGCCTTCGGTGCCGACCTCGCGCGCCACGCGCGTCACCTCCGCCGCGAACGCATTCAACTGGTCCACCATCACGTTGATCGTGTTCTTCAACTCCAGGATCTCGCCCTTCACGTCCACCGTGATCTTCTTGGACAAATCGCCTTTGGCGATCGCGGTGGCGACCTCGGCGATGTTACGAACCTGCGCCGTCAGGTTGCCCGCCATCACGTTCACGGAGTCGGTGAGGTCCTTCCACGTGCCCCCCACGCCCGGCACGATGGCCTGGCCGCCGAGCTTGCCTTCGGTGCCGACCTCGCGCGCCACGCGCGTCACCTCCGCCGCGAACGAGCGCAGCTGGTCGACCATCGTGTTGCTTGCCTCCTTGAGCTGGAGAATTTCCCCGCGCACGTCCACGGTGATCTTCTTGGAGAGGTCGCCGTTGGCCACGGCAATCGTCACCTCGGCGATGTTGCGCACCTGGGCGGTGAGGTTCGAAGCCATCGAGTTGACGTTGTCGGTCAAGTCTTTCCACGTCCCGGCCACGCCAGGCACCTGGGCCTGGCCGCCCAGTTTGCCTTCCGTTCCCACTTCGCGCGCCACGCGCGTCACCTCCGAGGCAAACGCGTTCAACTGGTCCACCATGACGTTGATCGTGTTCTTCAACTCCAGAATCTCGCCTTTCACGTCCACGGTGATCTTGCGCGAGAGGTCGCCGCGCGCGACGGCCGTGGTGACTTCGGCGATGTTGCGGACCTGAGCGGTGAGGTTCGAAGCCATCGAGTTGACGTTGTCGGTAAGGTCTTTCCACGTGCCCGCGATGCCGGGGACTTGCGCCTGGCCGCCCAGCTTGCCTCCCGTGCCGACCTCGCGCGCCACGCGCGTGACTTCCGAGGCGAACGCGTTCAACTGGTCCACCATCGTGTTGATGGTGTTCTTCAACTCGAGGATCTCGCCCTTGACGTCCACGGTGATCTTGCGCGAGAGGTCGCCGTTGGCGATGGCCGTGGCGACTTCGGCGATGTTGCGGACCTGGGCCGTGAGATTGGAAGCCATCGAGTTGACGTTGTCGGTCAAATCCTTCCACGTGCCGGCCACGCCGGGCACGAGCGCCTGGCCGCCGAGCTTGCCTTCGGTGCCGACTTCGCGCGCCACGCGCGTCACCTCGGACGAAAACCCGCTGAGCTGGTCCACCATCCGGTTGATGACGTCTTTGATCTGCAAAATCTCGCCGCGGACCTCGACGGTGATCTTCTGGGTCAGGTCTCCGTTGGCGATTGCGGTGGCGACCTTGGAAACGTCGCGCAACTGCACGGTGAGATTGCCCGCCATGGCGTTGGCGTTGTCGGTGAGGTCCTTCCACGTGCCGGCCACGCCTGGCACGATGGCCTGGCCGCCGAGCTTGCCTTCGGTGCCGACTTCGCGCGCCACGCGCGTCACTTCCGAGGCAAAGGCATTCAACTGGTCCACCATCACGTTGATCGTGTTCTTCAATTCCAGGATCTCGCCCTTCACGTCCACCGTGATCTTCTTGGACAGGTCGCCTTTGGCAATCGCGGTGGCGACTTCGGCGATGTTACGAACCTGCGCCGTCAGGTTGCCCGCCATCACGTTCACGGAGTCGGTGAGGTCTTTCCAGGTGCCGGCCACGCCGGGCACGATGGCCTGGCCGCCGAGCTTGCCTTCTGTGCCGACCTCACGCGCCACGCGCGTGACTTCGGACGTGAAAACGCCCAGCTGCTCGACCATCGTGTTGATCGCCTCCTTGAGCTGGAGAATCTCCCCGCGCACGTCCACGGTGATCTTCTTGGAGAGGTCGCCGTTGGCTACGCCGATCGTAACCTCGGCAATGTTGCGCACCTGGGCGGTGAGGTTCGAAGCCATCGAGTTGACGTTGTCGGTCAAGTCTTTCCAAGTGCCGGCCACGCCGGGGACCTGGGCCTGGCCGCCCAGTTTGCCTTCCGTGCCCACTTCGCGCGCCACGCGCGTCACTTCTGAGGCAAACGCGTTCAACTGATCCACCATGACGTTGATCGTGTTCTTCAACTCCAGGATCTCGCCCTTTACGTCCACGGTGATCTTCTTGGAGAGGTCGCCATTGGCAATGGCTGTTGCGACTTCAGCGATGTTGCGCACTTGCGCCGTCAAGTTGCCCCCCATCACGTTGACGGAGTCGGTGAGGTCCTTCCACGTGCCGGCCACACCCGGCACAATGGCCTGGCCGCTGAGCTTGCCCTCTGTGCCGACTTCGCGCGCCACGCGCGTGACTTCCGCGGCGAAGGAGCGAAGCTGGTCCACCATCGTGTTCATCGCCTCTTTGAGCTGCAGAATTTCGCCGCGCACGTCCACGGTGATCTTCTTGGAGAGGTCGCCCTTGGCCACGGCAATCGTCACTTCGGCAATGTTGCGCACCTGGGCCGTGAGGTTGGAAGCCATCGAGTTGACGTTGTCGGTCAGTTCCTTCCAGACGCCGCTGACGTTTTTGACTTTTGCTTGGCCGCCCAGCTTGCCTTCTGTGCCGACCTCACGCGCCACGCGCGTGACTTCGGACGTGAAAACGCCCAGCTGCGCAATCATCGTGTTGCAAATTTTGGCGCTGCGGAGAAATTCGCCCTCGAGCGGCCGGCCGTCGACTTCGAGGCTCATGACCTGGGTCAGATCGCCCTTGGCGACGCCGCCGATGGTGCGGGTGATTTCGCTGATGGGCCAGACCAGATCGGAAATGAGCGAGTTGACCGACTCCTCGATGCGCCGCCATGCGCCGCCGGCCGGGGAGAAAGCGGCGCGCTGCCGGATTTTGCCCTCGCGGCCCACGGCCCGGCTGACGCGTTCCAGTTCGCCGGCCATGGTCTGGTTGGCGAGCATGATGTCGTTGAAGGCGTCGGCGATCTTGCCGTCGATGCCGGCCCAATCGGACGGCAGGCGCACCGAGAAATCGCCATTGCGCGTGGCCAGGAGGACACGGAGCAGTTCGCGGGTGTCGAAGCCATTTTTCCGGTCGCCGTGGCTCCCGCTCAGAGACGGGGTGGTTGCGTTTTCGGGCGCCGGCGCGGAGGGATGCGCTGGCGGTGACGGACCGCTTCGAACAGAAGAGCGCTGCGTTCGCATAAGCTACTCCAGTTTTTTTCCGGCGAGTGACCCTGGGGCTCCTCGCCTTCCTCACAGGACTGACATCCCACGTGTTCCACAAGGGGGGTGAAGCTCGCGGCTGCTGCTATTCTATAGCAACGCCAGGCGGGGAGACTCAAAAATATTGCCGCGCGGATTGCACGCGAGGAACTGATCAACGAAATGACCAATGACCAATGAAAAATGACAAATGGCAGTTCATTGTCGGGACTCCTGACTTCTATTTGTCATTGTTCATTGGTCATTTGTCATTTCTCATTCGACCGAAAATCCGTTTTGGTTGCAGCTGGGCTGCGCCGTGTGAATCTGTGTCTCGTTGCAGGTGGTATGATTCATGGATGCGCAAAGAAGAGTCGTGGGGGCTGGGCCTCGCTGTGGCGGTTCTTGCGGGCGCTGTCTATCTGGCTTTGCGCCCGCCTCTCTTCAATTACGACGGCTACGTATATCGCCTGCAGGCCTTTTCTCCGTTCCAGGATGACAACCTGAACCCGCACCACTTACTGTGGCATCCCTTGCAGGCCGGGCTTCTGAAAATCAGCGAATCGATCGGGCACCCGACCACCGCGCCGTTCCAGATTTTCGGGCTCGCTATCAACTGCTTGACGCTGGCGCTCTTCTGCCGTTTGTTATTGAAGCTCGGCGCCGGCAGAATCTTCTCCGCCTCGGCGACGCTCTTTGTGGCGTTCTCGCCCAAGTTCTGGCTCCTGGGGATGCAGAATCAGCCGTATCCCCTGGTCTTTCTGGCGTTGGTGCTGTACCTCGATGCGTGGTTTCCGGAGAATGGAAGCGTCCCGGAGGGTCTGCGGCTCGCGCAGGCGGGTCTGGCGCTGGCGGTGGCCACGTTTTTTCAGCAGGCCGCGGCGCTTCTGGTCCCGGCGGGCGCGCTTGCGCTGCTGATCTGCTCCCATGACAGCTGGCGCTGGAGATTCCGGCGCGCAGTATTCTGGAGCGGAAGCGTCGCAGGATTGGTCCTGGCAGTTTATCTCGGCATGTCGCGTTTTGCCGGCACGACCGGCATCCGCGATTTCGCCTCCTGGACTACCCGGTATCTCGAGACACAGCACTCGCTTCAGGTCCAGTTTCCCGAGTTTCTCTCCAAAAGCGTCATCGGGATCCTTCGCTCGGTGGTGCAGACTTACCGGATGGAGGATTACCTCCGCGAACATCTTTCCAACCGGGCGATCCTGCAATTGTACGGGGCGCTCGGACTGCTCGCCGGCGCCGGCATCGCCTGGGCGCTGCGCAAGAGTCCGCGCTTCCGCCAGCTCGTTCGGCACAGCCCGCTTTTTACCGTTTGTCTTCTTTCCTTGGCTGCCTGGTCTGCCTTTGTCTTTGCCTGGGAGCCTACGGGCTACTACTGGGGCCTGAACCTCTTCCCCTCGCTCATCTGCGTGGGGATGCTGGTGCGCGGCCGGCCCGCGCGGATCTTTTCTTCCGTTTTCATCGTTCTCGGAGCCTGGAATCTTTATGCAAACCACGCGCGCGACAAGGTCGACAGCATTAACTTTCCGGAGCCGCTCGTGGAAGCGATCCAGCATCACCTGGGCAGTGAGGACATTTTCATTGTGCTCGGCAGAGACTGGTTTGGAGAGATGGACTACGATCTTCTGCTCACGTGCCTGGACCGGTATCCGAGAAACCCGGGACGGGCCATTCTTCACGACTGGGTGATGCCGCAAGGTGAATCGGGAAACTGGCGCGAGAAGATGCGCTCCGAAATCGAGTCCGCGCTGGATTCGGAAGGGAGGGTTTTTGTCGCGGAGCACGTATTCTGGACAGATTCGTACGCGGACCTGCAGCAAGCCCAAGACCCGTTTGCGGAATTTATCCACGAAGAATACCGGCACATCAACGGCCCGGCGCTGTACCGCGAGGTTGAGCAGGTTTTCGACGAGTACGAGCTTGAAGAGAGCAGCTTCAAGCTCGGCCCGGAAAACTTCCTGGAGCTGCGCCGCCCCCGTTAGTTTACAATGACAAACCGGGTAAAAGCATGCCACGAATTTCACGAATTACACGAAAAAAGCCAGCGCTCGATTGCTGAATTGAATTCGTGGAATTCGTGTAATTCGTGGCAAGGCTTTACTGGGCGATGAGGAGATTCTGGGCGAAGGGCCACTCTTGATCGACCCACTGCGAGACGCACCGGAACCGCGTCGCGTCCGCCATGCTGACGACCTGTTCCAGGGTGTACTTGTAGCTGCTCTCGGTCCAGATCGTTTCATCCATTTCAAGAGTTACGGCGAGGTCGGCTCTGCGCATGGTGACGGTTTGCTTGACCGTCGAACGGAGGTGCATCTCGATCCTCCGTTCCTGAGCGTCGTAGCGCACCTGGTGCCGGAAGCGCGACAACTGGAAATCTCCTTCCAGCTCACGGTTTATGCGCGCGAGCAGGTTCAGGTTGAACGCCGCGGTCACCCCAAGGGAATCGTCATACGCCGCGATTATCTGAAAGATCGGCTTTTCGAGGTCGGTGCCAAGCAGCAGAGCGTCTCCGGGAAGCATGACCTCGCGCACGGAGGTCAGGAACTCCAGACCTGCTTTGGCGTCGAAGTTCCCGATGGTGCTCCCCAGGAACAACAGGAGCAGGCGCTCGCCCTCGGCGCGGCGGGAGGCGACTTCCAGCAGCCCATCAAGGTACTCCTTTTCAAAACCGATGACACTCACGCAATCCATGCGGGCCAGCTCGAGCTCGCAGCGCGCCAGCGCGGAGGGGGATATCTCGATCGGATAGTACGTCGTGCTTTGCCGCGCGCAGAGGGCCTCCAGGATCCAGCGCGTCTTCTTGCCGCTTCCGCTTCCCAGTTCTGCGACAGTCACCGGCGAGGGGATCTTGCTCACAATCTCGCGGGAATGACGGCGCAAGAGCCGTTCGTCGGCACGGGTCAGGCCGTATTCCGGAAGGAGGCTGATGACGTCGAACAGCGCCGAGCCAATCTCGTCGTAGAAGTACTTCGACGGTAGTTCCTTCTGCCCTTCCCGGCTCAGTCCCGCGCGCACCTCGGCAGCGAAATTGCCCGCCGAATAGGTAGTGATTCCCTGGGTCGTTATGCCCGTGCCCGGTCTTTCCTGATCCATGCTATTTGCTCGTTAGTCCAGACAGGTTCTTCGCGTCTTCGTGTCTTCGTGGTGGATTGGGTGCAGGCTTTACCACGAAGACGCGAAGAACGCAAAGAAAACGCTAAGCAGATCAGTTTGGTTGCGGCTCGTCTGTCTCTGTGTTCATCCGTGTTCATCTGTGGTTTCGTTCATACTTTTGGTCGCGGGACGGCCATGCCAACAAAGCTATCGTGGCACGGGCGTCCCGCCCGTGAATGACTGGGCGGCTCACTCGCTATAGTCATTGCTGCCTATGGCGAGACGACGATGTTGATCAGCTTCTTAGGGACGACGATCACTTTCTGCACTGCGTGCCCGTCCAGGTACCTCTGAATCTTGGGATCTTCGAGAGCCATGCGTTCGAGATCGTCGCTGCCTGCGGTGATCGACGCCACCAGACGGCTGCGCACTTTTCCGTTCACCTGGATCGGGATTTCGATCGCTTCCTCCAGCGTGAACCTCGCATCGCTGACCGGCCAGGGCGCATGAGCGAGAGACTCCGTATGTCCCAGCGCCTGCCACATCTCCTCGGCTATGTGCGGCGCAAACGGCGCGAGCAGGAGCACGAAGGTCTCCATGCAGGAGCGCGGGCGGGCTGCCTGAGAAGTGAAGAAGTTCACGAATTCCATGAGCCGGCTGATCCCTGTGTTGAAACGCAGCGCCTCGAGGTCTTCCGTGACGGACTGGATCGTCTTGTGGAGCGCGCGAAGCTGTTCGTTTGTGGGCTCCACGTTGTCGAGGACCTTGCGGTTCAAACGCATTCCCTGCGCCTCCTCGTCGACGATCATGCGCCAGGCGCGGTTCAGAAACCGGCTGATGCCCTCGACCCCCTGCATGCTCCACGGCTTGGTCGTCTCCAGCGGGCCCATGAACATTTCATAAAGGCGCGTGGTATCCGCTCCGTATTGTTGCAGCGGGAGGTCTACGGGAATGACATTCCCGCGGGACTTGGACATCTTCTCGGTCTCTCCGGCCAGTTCCTCGCCGGTCTCCGCGTGCGCCGCCTTGCCCTCGCTGAAGTTGATCTTGCTGTAAGGAACGATCCGCCCGTCGGACGTCCGATAGGTAATGGACAGGATCATCCCTTGATTGATCAGCCGCTGGAAAGGCTCCAGGGTGGACACGTGACCTCGATCGAAGAGCACCTTGTGCCAGAAGCGCGCGTACAGAAGGTGCAGAACCGCGTGCTCTGCCCCGCCCACGTACACGTCCACCGGCATCCAGTATTTCTCCCTTTCGGAATCCCAGGCACGCGCGTTGTTGCGCGGATCGCAGAAGCGGAGGTAGTACCAACAGGAACCCGCCCACTGCGGCATGGTGTTGGTCTCGCGGCGGAACTTCCGGCCCCCTTCCTGGACCCAAATCCAGCCGGCGGCCTTTGCCAGAGGTCCTTCGGGGCTGCCCGTCGGCTTGAAGTCGTTGAGCTCGGGCAAGAGGACGGGGAGCCGGTCTTCGGGCACCGGCCGTCTGAGTCCGGTGGGCTTTCCCTCCGCGTCCACTTCGTGCAGGATGGGGATCGGCTCGCCCCAGTAGCGCTGCCGGCTGAAGAGCCAGTCGCGCAGCTTGTATTTGATCGCCGGGCGGCCCAGGCCCGAGGATTCCAGCCACGCGTTGATGGTCCTCTTCGCCTCCGGAGTGGGGAGGCCGTTCAAGGATACGCCGGGATTGGAAGACTGGATTCCCGTGCCATCGTCGGTAAAGGCGGAGGCCAGCTCGCCCACACGGGCAGCGTAGTCCTCGCGGCTTACCCGCATCTGCTCCAGCCAACTGTCGGGGGGCAGCACCACGGCCCGAATGGGGAGGTGGAATTTACGCGCAAATTCGAAGTCCCGCTGATCGTGCCCCGGTACGGCCATGATCGCGCCGGTCCCGTAGCTGATCAGCACATAGTCGGCGATCCAGACGGGGATGCGCTCGCCGTTGACCGGGTTGATCGCATAACCTCCGGTGAACACGCCGCTCTTTTCTCCGCGCCCCGCGATGCGGTCTTCCTCGCTCATCGATGCGACGCGCTGCCGATAGCTCTCGACCTCGGCGCGCTGCGCCTCTGTGGTGAGCCGGTCCACAAGCGGGTGCTCGGGAGCCAGCACTATGTAGGTTGCGCCAAAGAGCGTGTCGGGCCGGGTGGTGTAAACGCGAATCGCATAGGATTCGGATTCCGCCGGAAAACCTTCCAGTCGCCTGAGGATCCTCCAGGCCTCGTAGAGGGAGCCCGGCTCGCCGATGTAAAAGTCCACCTCTGCCCCCTCGCTCCTCCCGACCCAGTTCCGTTGCATCTCCTTGATCGCGTCCGGCCACCGAAGCGTATCCAGGTCTTCCACGAGACGGTCGGCATACGCCGTGATGCGCAGCATCCACTGCCGCAGGGGGATGCGCTGCACCGGATGGCCGCCTCGATCGGAACGGCCGTCGATGACTTCTTCGTCGGACAGAACGGTCCCCAGGGCTTCGCACCAGTTCACAGGCGCCTCGGCCTGGTAGGCCAGGCGGAAGGAATCCTGATAGCGCCGGACGGCGTCTTCTCCTTGCGCGCGGGTGGCATCGGGAATCGGCAACTCGCGGATCGGCCTCCCTTTTCCGCGCCGTTTCTTGCCGTCCGGGTCCGCCCACTCGATGCTGGGGTCGAACCAGGTGTCGTACAGAACCAGGAAGATCCACTGGGTCCAGCGCATGTACTCGATATCGGTCGTGGCAAACTCGCGGTCCCAGTCGTAGCTGAAGCCAAGCCTCTTGATCTGGCGCCGGATGTTGGCGATGTTACGTTCCGTGGTAATCCTTGGGTGCGTGCCCGTTTCAATGGCGTACTGTTCGGCCGGCAGCCCGAAGGCATCGTAGCCCATGGGATGCAGCACGTTGTATCCCCGCATGCGCTGAAAGCGGCTGTACATGTCCGTGGCCGTATACCCTTCGGGGTGCCCCACATGGAGCCCTTCGCCCGAGGGGTAGGGGAACATGTCCAGCACGTACAGCTTCGGTTTTGAAGTGTCATCCGGCGCGCGAAAGGTCTTGTTTTGTTCCCAGTATTCCTGCCATTTGGACTCGATGTCGTGTGGGCTGTATCCTGGCATCTCTTAAGTTTCCCGGACCACTCACTGACGGCTGCAAGCCGATATGTGATCAGTCATTGCTGACCACCAGTGTCGGGTCGCGGTTAGAATAACTTTCTTTCGAAATGCTGTCCACTTTTGCACCAAACAGATGCTCTTTAGCCACGGAGACAGAGATCGAGGATGGAAAACCGAGAGAGGAATCCAGAATTCAGAATCCAGAATTCAGAAGAGGCTGCGCTTAGCTCTATTCTGGATTCTGGATTCTGAATTCCTTTGTCCCTTACCCGTCTATTCGCAACGCTGTTTCCTCGGTCTCTCTGTGTCTCCGTGGCTCTGTGGCTAAATCGGGGTCGGGATTTACCACGTGCGCTCGATTCCCACGACCTCCACCGTGTCGTCTTTCTTGCGCAGGTAAACCGTCACGGTCTTGCGGTCGTCGCCTCTCGCGTGGATTCTGGCCGCAAAGTAGCTCCCCTGCGGGGCGTGCCTCAATTCGTCAGGCAGTTGAGAGGACGACTCCCCGGACAAGGCCGTATGTTTCTCGCTCACATTGTCGAAACGGGACCAGGAGACGTCGTACTGCCGCTCCGCCGAAAAGCGGTACTTCACCGCGAGGTCCTCATACCGCAGCGTGCCGCCGGAAATTGCAAAATGATCGAGGGGGAGGATTTTGGAGAAATATGTCCTGCCGATCTTGTCACGCCGAATGGCCTGAGCGGAGGCGATGTACTCCGCCGCCTTGGGATCGCTGTACTGACCTGTTTCGACAATAGCCCGGATGTCCTCGTCTGTAAAAGCCATCACCTGCTTGGCCGCCCAGTACTCGTCGTCGGGTTGACGGCTCAGGAATGCGGGATTCGGGTAGTTCGACGTCCATTTCTCGGGATCAAACAACTCAGGCTCGAAGCGCCCCACGGCCTTGGCTGTGGGATATTTCACCCGCTCCCAGGCCGGGGAATAAAGCCCGAGGCCGGCGATCGCCTTCAAGGCCTTTGCCGGCTCGGGGAATATAAACTCGTGGCCGAAGCGCGCATCTTTAGCCCTGTCGCTGTCGCTGCCCAGGATAGCGCCGAAGTCGATGAGATAATGGCGGACAAAGCGGATACCATCCTCCTCCACGACCGCGTTCAGAGTGTTCCCTCCCTTGGCGTCGGTATGATTCAACCACGCGCAGAAGACATGCAGCCCTCTCAAGTCCCGGCGGATCTCGTGCGGGACGGTGTCGTTCGGATCGTCACGGCGCGTCCCCTCGTACGTGAAAGACCCGATAATGTCTCCCTTGACGGCAAGGCTCGCGAGCAAGCGGTAAGAGCCATCGCGCCGCGCGGGCACGTTGCCCAGGATGATCTTGATGTCTTTGTCAGTCATCGGACGAGACCGCCCGGACACCTCGATTTTTGCCTCCTTGCCGACAGAGATCTGCGAGCTTTTGAGATCCAGAATGTAGTTCTCCGGGGTGTAGTAGCCAATCGCATAGAAGAACTTGGAACCAATCACGTCGGCCGCTGTTGCCAGTTCAGGATTGCTGATGGGATCCGGCTTGACGAAGTAGAGGCGCCCCCCGGCATCTTTAATCCGAAAGCCCGGCGTGATCCCCTCCGTCTTCGCGCCCACGACAACAAAGGGGGGCGCCGGAGGATGCTCATTCCCCGGGCCGCGCCGCAGTTCCTCGATCGTCATGCGCCTTCGACCGTGACGGTTCGTGAACCACTCGCTGTCCGGGACCTCACCGAGCGTGTTTACCGCGCCGGCCGGAACCCGCGGCCTTGGGTTGGACCGGGCCGAGTTGCGAATGAAGTCGTACAACGCGTCAATCTTTCTATTGTCGAGACTTTGGACCGCGAGCGGTTTGGGCGTCGAGTGCAGCGGATCATCCGGATAGAACTTTTCCGCCCGGGCGACGCTTGAAGTCGCCCACAGCCCAACTAATATGCATGCCAATAGATGTCTGAGAATCGGAACCATACCTGGAAACCTTCTCTGCTGAAGCCAAAGTCGAGACGCATCGCGACGGAGTCGCGGCTCTTGAAGCGAAAACCAAAACCGCCTGCCCCCTCCACGTGATTGAAGTTCAATTCGCCGGGCCGGTGAAATACCTTGCCGCCGTCCGCAAAGAGCGCCATCTCCAATGCCGGGGCGACCTCCCAGCGGTATTCGGCATTCAGCGCCAGGCTGTTGTTGTCGGTGAAGCGGAAGAGTCGAAAGCCTCGCAGGTCGTCCGGCCCCCCGATGGTTTGCTGGAGATAGAACGGCACCGCCTGGCCGGGGCTGGCGTAACTGATCGCCGTTCTGGCCCGCAGTGCCAGGATGCGCTTTTGGTTGAAGAAGGGCACATATTGTTCGATCGAGCCCCGGAGAAGGCGGAAGGAGTAGGCCCCAGAATCGCGGTTTTTGTAATAGTCATAGCTGACCCGGACGCGGCTCCCCTTGCGTGGCAGGTTGGGGAAGTCGGTGGAGTCGAAATCGGCATAAGGACCGGCCCACAGGTAGTCCGACGGCTGCCCTATTCCGGGCGCCGCCTGAGAGCCGAAGACCTGTTGCGTGGGCGCGATCCCGGCTGCGATGCCGGGACCGATGTGAACCAGCAACAGGCCGGCGGTCACACCCACCTGGAGATGACGCGCGAACGGCTTCCAGCCGGCCCGCGCGTTGAGCTCGCTGCTTTCGCGGCTGTAGTTTGTTCGGCTGCCTTTTTCTGACTTCGCTCCCGGTCCGTAGTAGTTGATCGACCTCTCGGCTTTGTAACGTCCCAGCAAATCAAAGATCATCCGGTCGCCGGCGGCCCGGGGAAAAGTCAACTGCGAGTCAAACAGGTAATTGTGCCTGGTGGTCCCGATTACCGAGGCTCGGAAGACCATTTCTCCTTTGGCCAGATCGGGGCGGTAATACTCCGGACCCAACGAGAAGCCGGAGCCTAATACGAGACCCCCCCAGCCCGGGGCCGAGCTGGAGAATTTTGGCCGGATGCCCGCCGGAGGAGATAGAAGTACGAGGTTTAGAACGCGCTTGCCCTTGATGAACGCCCGTTCCCCCTTGTCCGGCTCATCGGGCTTGAGTTGCGCAGCTTTCTTTTGGCGCTCTTGTTCAATCTGCGCGCTGCGCGAGAGCATCCCGCGGGAATCTTCCTGCGCCCATACGGGGAGCTGCGCAAGGAAAACAAAAGACAAGGACAGTGATGTAGCGGCCCACCTGGCTCGCGATGCGCCCCTGAATCTCACGTGCGTATAACGCGCCGTCCGTCCTCGATTATTCCGCCCCTGCATCGCTAAGCCACCGCGCCATTCACCTGTCGGCCGCCCATCCCGCCAGTTTTTCTCATCTGCAGTCGGGGCCATGCGTCAAGCCCCTATCAGAATCCAGTGACCCAGGTGTGCGATTATCATATACTCTGGCCGCTCACATTTCAGCACGGAGTTTCCTTGCGGTCTTGGTTCGCCCTTGTGAATGTGGGCGGCCGCGGACCCGGGCTGTAGGGGCGGCGCGGTGTGGCCGCCGCTATGAAAATGAGCTCTTTGACGCATACCGCCCCAGCGGGGCGAAAAGGAGCTTAGCCGGGGGTGAGCGAAGCGAACCCCCGGGTAGAAGAGGAACAACGACACGCACCCCGGCAGAGGTTGCAGGAGTTCCCCGCGCCCCTGCCGGGGCGCATCCGTTTATTGCAATGTTCCGGGGGTTCGCTTCGCTCACCCCCGGCTAAGCTCCCAGGGCCCCTTCGGGGCGCCCGGACTCATGCGGTGTGGAGCCGCGGGGTCATGGAAATACTGTGGTAAATTCAGGGGTCCAACCTATGAAGAAGCTAAGCATGTTGCTCTCTGCCCTGCTATCGGCCGGCGCGGGAGTCGCGGAGTACAGGCCGGCGCCGGAGAATCTGAAGGCGCGCGAGTGGTTCCAGGACGCGAAGTTCGGGCTGTTCGTGCACTGGGGCGTGTACTCCGTTCTCGAGGACGGCGAGTGGGTGCTGCACAACAAGAAGATCACCCTGGAGGAGTACGAGAAGCTCCCGGCGCGCTTCAACCCCGTAAACTACAACCCCGCGGAGTGGGTGTCGATGGCAAGGGGCGCGGGAATGAAGTACATCACCATCACGAGCAAGCACCACGACGGTTTCGCGATGTTCGACAGCAAGGTCGCGGATTGGGACATCGTCGACCGGACGCCATACAAGAAGGACCCGTTAAAAATGCTGGCCGATGAGTGCCGGAAGCAGGGGGTGAAGCTGTTTTTTTATCACTCCCAGCTGGACTGGCACAACCCGGATTACTTTCCGCGCGGCCGGACCGGCCAGTACACAGGACGTCCTGAAAAGGGAGAATGGTACCGCTATCTCGATTTCATGGACTCACAGTTGCGCGAGCTGCTGACAAACTACGGGGAGATTGGCGGCATCTGGTTTGATGGTTGGTGGGACAAGCCCAAAGCGGACTGGCGGCTCGAGAAAACGTACGGCATGATCCACCAACTGCAGCCGCAGACTCTGGTGGGCGCGAATCACCATCAGGCGCCCTTCGAAGGCGAGGACTTCCAGATGTTCGAGAAAGACCTGCCGGGGCAGAACACCGCCGGATTCAATGCCGAAGCCAGGATAGGAAATCTGCCGCTCGAAACCTGCGAGACCGTCAACAATTCCTGGGGATACAACGCAAAGGACAAAAAGTTCAAGAGCGCGAAAGAGCTGATCCACTACCTGGCGCGCGCGGCGGGGCACAACGCCAACTTTCTCTTGAATGTCGGCCCGCGTCCCGACGGCACGATCCAACCGGAGTTTGTCGAACGCCTGAAGGAAGTCGGGGCCTGGCTGGCGAAATATGGAGAGAGTATCTACGGCACGCGCGGCGGACCGATTCCCCCTCGCGACTGGGGTGTCACCACCCGGAAGGGGACCAGGGTTTACTTACACCTGCTGAAGCTCGAGGACGAAGTGCTCGCCTTCCCGAAGTTCGGTGCCGTCAAGTCCGCCTCGCTCCTGAAGGACGGGAGCAAGGTGGAAATCCTGGAGAACCAGATGGGCTACATGCTCCGAGTCCCTATGGATGCGCGCGACCCGATCGACACCGTTCTCGTCCTCCAGACCCAGTGATTGAAATCTATGCCTGGAGGCCCTGGATCACCAGCTCCAGGAATTCCCGCGCGCGCCGCGCGAGCCGGTCCACGCCTTCGGGCGCATCGGGGCGCGGGAGTACCGGCGCAAAAATGTTCTCGCAGCACAACGGCATCGCAAGCCCGGTCCATGCAACCGGCTCCAGCAGCTTGTAGTGGTCGATCTCCCCGAGGCCCGGCCCGCAGTCCTCGTCGCGCGGGAAATTGCGGTGGTCTTTGATGCAGAAGCTCCGGACCTCGGGAGCGCATTTGCGGATGTCGGGAATGGGATCGACGTCCAGATAGTCCATGACATTGCCGGCGTCGTAGTTCACCTTGATGCCTTCGTCGGCGACCTCTCGAATAATCTCCGCGCATACTTCGCCCGTCCCGGTTGTGCCGCCGTGCTGCTTGACGACGATCAGAACGTTGTTGCTGCGCGCGATCGGTCCGAGCTTCCGGAACCGTTCAATCCATAGCTTCCGGTCGCCGCCTTCCGTATGCCCGAAGGTCAGGACTTGCGGAATGCCCCCGGCGGCAGCCTGGCGAATCCGCTGTGTGAGAACCTCCAGTCCCTCCTTTGCTTCGGGGTACACCATCGAGAACATCATCAGCGGCTCGAGACCCAGGTCGCGGCAGCGGGCGGCCAGGTCCTTTGCCTTCTGTGGAGGGGCGTCCGGCGCTATCACCGGAACGCGTTCTCCGGCGGATTCCGCGTGGGTAGTGCCCCAAGCCACGTACTTGTATCCTGCGCCCTGAATTCCTTTGAGCGCGCGTTCAAGGGGAAATTGCGAGTAAGGCAATGTCATGCACGCGATCTGGAAACGCGTGGGCTTCTTTGGTTGTGAGGCTCCGGCTTCCCGTGCCAGCGGAAAGGCAATAGCTGCAGCCTTCAAAAACGCTCGTCGTTTCATCAATTCTGCGTGATTCTTTGGGAAATACGGGGACAGTCACCTCTTTTCGCCTTGGGCGTGCCATCGCGGCAACTCTCGCGGGCGAAAAGAGGTGACTGTCCCCGTATTTCCGCTACGCAAACTTCGTCACGCCGGGAATCGCCACCGACGGCGTGGGAATCGGACCCCACTCGTACTTCGGCGGCGTGAGGTCTTCTTTGGAATTCATCGCCTGCTCCCAGGTGATCAGCTGTCCGGTGTAGGTCGCCATGCGCCCCATGATCGCGAGCAAAGTCGACCGGGCCATGTATTCGCCGTTGTTGATCGGTTTGCCTTCACGGATGCCGCGAAACAGCTCGTCGTGCTCCGTCTGATAGAAATTGTTGTCTTTCTCTGTGTACTGCCACTCGGTGGAGGTCGAAATCGAGAGACGCCTCTCCGCGACCAGAGCCGTCCCTTTGCTCCCCAGCACCAGGCACGACATATCGTTGTGGCACCCCTGCTGCTGGCGGCAGTTGCTGAACAGCTTCACTCCATTGGCGTACTCGTAGACGACCGAGTGGTGGTCGTAAATGTTCCCGTACTCGGCGCCGGTCCGCACCTGGCGGCCTCCCATCCCGGCAGCGCGTGCCGGGTACTCGTTTTTCATGATCCATGTGCAGACGTCCAGGTAGTGAACATGCTGCTCGACGTTGAAGTCGCCCGAGAGCCAGGTGAAGTAGTACCAGTTGCGCAGCTGCCACTCCATGTCGGTCCAGCCGGGCTGCCGCGGCTTGACCCAGATCCCGCCGCGGTAATCGTTGGCTTGGAGTGCCCGGATCTCTCCGGCTTCGCCGTCGTGAATGCGCCGGACCGTCTCCTGGAAGCCGTAGGAGTAACGAAGGCAGAGGCCGGAAACAACGGACAGGTTCTTTTTCTTCGCGAGCTCGCAGGACTCGAGCACGGACCGGACGCCGGGCGAGTCGACGGCGACCGGCTTTTCGGCGAAAACGTGTTTTCCGGCGTCGATGGCGGCGCGCAGATGGCTGGGCCGGAAGTGGGGCGGCTCGCACAGGAGCACGACATCGACGCCGCTCTCGAGTACTTGCCGGTAGGCGCCGAAGCCGACGAATTGCCTCTCTTTTGGAACATCGACCTTGGAGGCTGCCTCGCTTTTCTGCAACTGTTCGAGGCTCAGGCTCAGGCGGTCCTCGAAGGCGTCGCCCATGGCCACGAGCTTGCAATTGGGGTCGGCTGAGAGCGCCTGGACGGCGGCGCCGGTGCCGCGCCCGCCGCAGCCGATCAGGCCTACTCGCAGCAGGTCGGAGCCTGCAACATGAGCGCTGCGCGCGATCCTCAGGTTGGCGGCCATGACGCTGGAAACGGCGGCGGCCGATTGTTTGAGAAACCTGCGACGGCTTGGCATAAGAATCCTCCTCATCCGGATCTTGTCAGTGGGCGCAGCTCGAATCTGCGGAAGTAGATCTCGAATCCCTCCGATTCGAGCAGGATCTTGCCCTTTGAAGGAAAGACGTCGAAGCATTCGTTGACGACGGCGCCGTTGACCACGACCGTGATCCGGTCCTGGTTGCAGATGCACTCGACGCGCGTCCATTCTCCCAGGGGGCTTTCGACGTCGAAACGGCCGCGCGTGTCGATCAGTTCCTGAAACTCGGGATCGTGCTGCGACCACCAGAACTGCTTGCCCGAGTAGACCGTCTTCGTCCCCCCTTTTTTCCAGCGCGTGCGGCCGTCCGGGCCGAGCACGGTTTCGCTTGTAATCGTGACGGGAATCGCAGCGCCGTCTTCGTATTTGCCGCCGATGACGATGAAGTCGCCGGCGCATCCCTGAGCCACCTGGCACTCGATCGAGGCCATCCAGGGGGAGTGGTTGCCGTCGGGTCCGAGGGCGTGGAGCAGGATCCCGGAGTTGCGCACGGTCTTGCTGCCATAGGTGCGGGAGCCCCATTTGTACTCTACGGTCAGGTGGTAGTCCTGATACTCGCCCCGAGTGGCAATGTAACCGAAATCCTCGCCGGAAATGCGCAGCAGGTTGTTCTCCACGGTGAAAACTTTGAGCGGATCTTCGTATTTCGATTTCCGGAGCCAGCTGTAGAGGCCCGTCAGATCCTTCCCGTTGAAGAGGGGAACCACCTCCTCGGCATGCGAGAGCCACGCGCTGGAAAGAACCGCAGCCGAAGTCTTGAAAAATCGCCTCCGAGAAAGCGCATTCATTTGAAACCTACTCTATCACAAATGTCAGAACTCCCTGTGTCTCTCGTGAAAATGGGCTTTCGTGGCACGGGCGTCCCGCCCGTGTTGTTCCGCTCCGGAGGAGCAGAGGGAGCTTAGCCATAGCTTAGCCAGGGGTGAGCGCTTTTCGCGAACCCCTGGAGGCGGCGCCACCCCAAGACCCCCGCCCCGGCAGGGGCGGGACGACTTCATTCGTGCCCTCCTGTTCCGGGCGGTTTCACTCGCGGTGCTTGGCCCAGGGATCACGGAAACTCCGTGATGAAACTAAGGTGTAGTATTGTCGCGGGGCATATGCTCAAAGCCGTTACGGCGTCCGTACGGTTCAGAAGCTGCTGGGGCGCAACGATGTGTGCGCGAGCATGATGTACACCCATGTTCTTAACTGCGGATCGGGCACTGTCCGCGAGCGTACAACTATGTGTTTCGGCTGAAGCAACAGTCAGGCGAATGAGCGTCCAGAAGCGGACGTTCGGAAATCGTTTTCAATAAATGAAAGGTAGCGCCATGAACTACCACGCACTGTTCTATTACGTGGCGGACGATTTTGTTTCGCGCAGGTCCCCCTACCGGGACGATCATCTTCGGCTTGCCCGGGAGGCGAATCGACGCGGCGAGTTGCTCTTGGCGGGCGCGTTTAGTGACCCGCCTGATGGCGCACTTCTCGTGTTCCGTGTGCCGAAGAGATCCGTCGTCGAAGACTTCGCGCGGAACGATCCCTACGTCGTCAACGGACTGGTGACCCGGTGGGAGGTGCGCTCGTGGACCGTGGTGATCGGCAATGATCCAGGGCCGGGTACCGCCTCGCCCAGCTCGCAGGAGTTGTGAAGTGACGCAGGCAGGGCTCGTTTGGGCGAGCTGCCGGCCGACTCCGGTGTCCGCGGCTCAGACCGGGCGTAGCATTCGCCTTCGCGCCCCGGTTACCACGAAAAAGCCAAGAATCAAGGAGTTTGTGAACTTTTCTGAGGTCGGCGAGGTCTTTTCCGGGAAGAAAAATCGGGCGAAGGGTGTCCAATAGGTCATGGAGGACCGATGGGGGCGAGAAGGTAAATAAATAAGAACGGAACATAGCCCCGTGACGTATAACTATCCTTGGATGGAGAGGCGGCCGATAGAGAAGATTAGTACTCGAAAAATCAAAAACTTAAGTTCAAAGAGAAAATGCACCTTCTCTTGAAACTATTTCGCTCTATCAGGAATCTGTAACTGTTGGCAGGTTTTCGATGCGGGCAGCTGTGCAGAGGCGGACGAACGGTTGGCCCAACCACAACTCATTCCTGCCAAATAACTTAATTAAAAATCCCATAAGGCTTGAGCAGTTATCATATCACTATGATCGAACTCGAACAGGAAGAACTTTTGGACCCTTCAGAAGCTTACGATTCCGCCGATTCGGAATCGGAAGACTTTGACCGCGCCTCGAAAGAATTTCCGGGGCTGACGCGGGAGAATTATGTCGATCGGGTTCGATTCAACCTGCGGAATCCCGAACCTCGCTCGGCAGACAGCAGGACGCAAGACTCGACTGCATCTGCTGACCCGCTCTATATTTACTACCGCAGCATGAGCAAGATCCCTCTTCTCACACGGGAGCAAGAGGTGTATCTGGCCAAAAAGATCGAATCGGCGAAGACGAATATTTTGCGGCTCCTTTCGTTGACTCCCTCCAGCACTCGGAAGGTGCTGGAGATGGCGGAAGGGCTCCACCCGGCCTCTCCGGCCGGGGGCGAGCCAAGCCAGGGTGAGGCGCCCAAGGAGACTGATGCCGAGATACCCCTCGAGGAACGCAACCGGTTGAGGGTTCGTGCGATCAAGAGAATCACGAACCGCTTGGAGAGGCTGGAAAGCAAATACCGCTTTCTGAGGGCGGAGTTGGACCGCGACCGTTCCCGCAATGGGAAGCGGCAGGAGAACCGGGATAAGCTGCAGAAGTGCTGCACCGCGATCTTCCAGACTCTATCCCGAATAGACTTCAACGAAGGGCAGTCCAACGAGCTGATCGCAGCCGTAGAAGAAGACCTGCGCCAGCTCCGGGAAGCAGAAGAGGCTATCGGCCGGGCCTCCCGGATGCGGGGATTCGGACGCCGGAAAGCATTGCGCGAAACCCGGGCCAGGCTGAGACCGCTGGAGGAACGAATCCTGACGCCAGGGCCTGAGTTGCAGAGGATCGTCCAGCTGATTCATGAGAACAAACGCGAGATGGCCCACGCAAAGGACGAGTTCGTCCGGGCAAATCTCCGCTTGGTCCTCAGTATTGCCAAGAACTATTCCTACCCGGGACTCGACCTGCTGGATCTGGTCCAGGAAGGTAATATCGGGCTGATGAAAGCCGTCGATAAGTTCAACTATCGGCTTGGGCACAAGTTTTCGACCTACGCGACCTGGTGGATCCGGCAAAGCATTACACGAGCTATCGCGGATCAAGGGCGCACGATCCGTGTTCCCGTGCACATGGTGGAGGCCATGAACCGTGTTTTGAAGACCTCCAACGATCTCACCAAGCGCCTGGGTCGCGAGCCCTCGGTGCAGGAGTTGGCGAAGGAACTGAAGACGCCGGTGTCCAAGGTAACCCAGATTCTCAAGGCTGCCCAGGAACCGATTTCGCTCGAAGCAACCATCGCTGACAACAAGGATGCGGTTCTCAACAAGTTTGTAGAGGACAAGAATGCCGTGTCCCCTGACGAGGATGTGATGAAGCAGAATCTTCGTGAGATTGCGGATGAGGCGCTTCAGACTCTTTCTCCCCGTGAGCAGGAGATCGTGCGGATGCGCTACGGGCTCAACGAAGCCGGCAGGGAGTATACCTTGCAAGAGGTCGGGGAAATGTTCCAGGTGACGCGCGAGCGGATTCGCCAGATTGAAGAAAAAGCGCTCATGAAGTTGCGCAGCCCTTACCGCTCTAACAAGCTGCGCGATTTCGTAGACTTCATCAGCAAGAATTGACGCCCGCAGATTTCGGAAGGGCAGCTCCCCTAGTAATCCTCGGGGGCTGCCCTGCTTGCCTTCACACCAAGAGCCTACTTCACCGCCTTCTTCAATTCACTCCCCGGGGTGAATTTGGGAACCTTGCGTGCTCCTATCTTTATGGGGGCGCCGGTCTGCGGATTGCGGCCGGTGCGGGCCTTCCTCTTGGCCACTGCAAACGTGCCGAAGCCAACTATAGTCACTTTCTGACCCTTTTTCAGGGACGCGCTGATTCCACCCACGAGAGAATTGAAGGCCGCCTCAGCCTGACCCTTCGTGATGTCTGCATCCTTTGCGATCTTTGTTACCAAGTCTCCTTTGTTCAATGCATTTCCTCCTTTGGTTGGCGCATCTCTAGCACCCTGGCCAAGCCAAGTCAAGCGAAATCCGCGCCAGTTGCGGATTTCAGGCGATGTGAC
>QHZE01000426.1 GCA_003225335.1 Acidobacteriota bacterium | reverse complement strand
GATGTCCGACAGCGTCTTCGTCGCGGCGCCTCGCATCTGCCCGCCCGGCGCTCGCGCCAAAATGTGAATTTATTTCCGCAGCGAGCCCTAAGGCATCTCTTTCACCACGGAGACACGGAGAACACGGAGGCTCACTGAGGAAACGAGAGTCTCCGTGGTGAACCCAATAACTGAAGCGTTGCAGATGCGGAAACACTTGGCACTTGACATGCGACCGTTGACCGATAGCATCTTGAGTGCCGATTGAGCGCGGGAGGATAGGATGTCCAAAAGGCCTTTGTGTGTAGCCATTCTTTGGCACATGCACCAGCCGGATTATCGCAATGTCCAGACCGGAGAGATTTCTCTGCCCTGGACTCGCTTTCACGGGGTGAAAG
>QHZE01000176.1 GCA_003225335.1 Acidobacteriota bacterium | reverse complement strand
AGCGGCAACTAACTTCTCCACCGAGGGGAACAGAGGGAGATGTGCTTCCCGCCTTCTCTCCAGATGGACGAAGCCTGGCCTTTGAAAGATTCATGGGTGGTGTTTCGGAGATCTATTTGCTCCGGGTCTCCGTCGATCTTCTGCCGGAGGGCGAACCAAGGCAACTTACTTTCGAGGATAAGTGGAGTGGGTTCCCTGCCTGGATGCCTGACGGGAAGGAAATCATCTACGCCTCGGGGAATAAAATACACAACTCCAGTCTCTGGAGAATCTCGGCCTCCGGCTCCGGAAAGCCAAAGCCCCTGCCCTTTTCCGGAGAAGACATAGCTTTTGATCCCGGCATATCGCTCCAAGCCCACCGTCTTGCTTACAAGCGAATGTCCTGGGATATCAATATCTGGCGTTGTCAGATCCCCGCGGCGGCGGAGAAACCTTCTCCGCCGTCCGGACTCGTGGCTTCAACCCGAGTTCAGGAGTCAGCCCAATACTCTCCCGATGGCAGAGCAATCGCCTATGTCGCATGGGCTTCAGGCAGTGCCGAGATCTGGGTGTGCGACAGAGATGGAACGAATCCGTCCCAGTTGACACACCTGGGCGGTCGTACGCCCCTTGTCCCGCACTGGTCACCGGATGGAAAAACGATTGTTTTTAGTATGACCGCAAAGGGGCAAAGCGATCTCTTCGTGATTCCTGCCCAAGGTGGAGAAATCAGACAATTGACCCGCACACCGT
This sequence comes from Acidobacteriota bacterium, assembly GCA_003225335.1. GTDB lineage: Bacteria > Acidobacteriota > UBA6911 > UBA6911 > UBA6911 > Gp18-AA60. The sequence continues at coordinate 13,099 of QHZE01000176.1, read as the reverse complement.
CTAATGAAAGAAACCCGACATACTCCCGGGATGGCAGGTGGATCTACCTCGACTCGGATCGTAGTGGAGTTTCAGAGGTATGGAAGATGCCGGCAGATAGTGGAGACGCCGTGCAGGTGACTCGGAAAGGAGGATCGAATCCCCTGGAATCGTTGGATGGGAAGACACTGTTCTACTCCAAGCCGAAAGACCAGGAAAATAATGAGCTATGGAAGGTCCCGGCGGATGGTGGTGACGAAATCCGGATACTTGAAGACGTTTATCTCAGCAATTTCGATGTGAAGCAACAAGGCGTCTACTATGTATCACAGGAGGCTCAAACGGGGACCCAATTTCTTTTTCTCTTCAACGACTTCGCGCGCAAAAGAACAAGGCGCATCGGCACGACTCGGAACTGGGTCCAGTGGGGGTTTACGGTCTCTCCTGACGAACAATGGATCCTGCTTACCCAGGGAACAAGAGACACACGAGCGGACCTGATGCTGGTGGAGAACTTCCATTGAGAATAGCAGCCGTGACAAACTGTAATCGGCGCATGCTTTGACGTGACGTTAGGGGCGGCCATACGTGGCCGCCCGCGAGTCCGCGCTATTATTCGCCACTCGATTTCGCGTCTGACGCGCCCGAGCGTCGAAATACGGCAACGCCGGGAGACTCTCATGACCGAACTTCACGCGCAAGCTGCGGGCAATCCCAAACCGTCCTATTACCTCACTGGGAACGGTGCTCTGATGGTACTCGCCGGCCTGCTCTGCGGGCTAACGGTATCTGCCGCGCCGTATCCGCGCCTGATGTTGACCGCCCACATCCAGTTCCTCGTGAACGGCATGATGTCCGTGTTTGCCGGGCTCATGTTGAAGACCTCTCTTTCCATCGTGGGCAGGGGCAGCGGGATGCTGATCGTCTGGGGGCATGTCTCGGCGTGGGCCGTGTGCTTTTCGGAAGTGGCTGGAGCAATCTGGGGAGCCAACAAGGCGCTCCCGATCGCCGCAGCGCAGGCTGGAGCATCAGGCGCTGCGCCGTGGCAGGAGTCCCTCGTGGTTGCGTGTCATGTGGTCCCGGCGCTTTTTCTGATCACTGCCTGGATACTGCTTGTCCGGGGCGTGTACAGGGGCGGCAGTGAGCGATATGACGCTCCGGCCGAATGAGGGGCGTGTTCAGCCACGCCATCAATTCCGACGCCGCGTTGTCAGATTCCCCAATGGGGGGCGGCGGGAGAGTGGAGCATGCGTCCGGCTGAAATGATTCTGGTCGCCTTCCGGGTTTGTATACCCGCATTGTTTTGCGTATGCGGTCTTGCGCAGCAAACACTGCCACACCAGCAGACAGTAGATCCCATCGCTTACACAGTAGAGGTTAGCGTCCCCGGGCAGTTGCCAAGCGAAATCCGTGTATCGAAACACAGCTCGGGTGCTATCGGCGTCACGCCCGGCCGGCGCATTCCTGCCGCGAATGCTGATCCTGGAAAAGCAAAGCTGGAGAGAGCGGAGATCGCGGCGAAGTTGGAAGGAGAGACGATCCGCATCGACTTGAACCTTCTCTTCGATAACGACAGAAAGGAAACCGCTGCGACCTATCGCCTGCGGGAGAGCGAAATAGTCGAAGTCGCAGGTCTGCCGGAATACGGAATCGGGCCTTTCACTCTCAGAGTTGTCTTTGCCAAACCTCTCGTCGAAGATCCGACGCCGACCGATCAATTGCAGATCGCCAACAATACGGCATCGCTCGAAATCCTTCGATTTGAAAAAGCAAGTCCCTCGAGCCCAACCTATCAACTCGAAGCCCGAAACATTTCCAACAGAGACATTCTCTCCGTTGCTTTGTACATTCCCGATCCCGAAAACCGGGCCGCGAGCGGCCAGACGGCAAGTGGCGGGAGAGCGCGACCGCTCATCAAGACAGGAGAGGTCTGGAAAACGGACGTTTCGATCGACCGCTCGGGGCGCACGACGTCGCAAGGATTCGTTCCGCAACCGCCGCGGGTGAAAACGCTGATCGTCCGCGCGATTGTCTTCGAGGATGGCGCGTACGAGGGCGATCCGGAGGCAGTGGCCGAGATCGAAGCCATGCGGCTCGGCCGCAAGGTGACATTCATAACAGCGATCGACGTACTTGAGGAAGCACTCAAGCAGGGCGATCGGGAACCGGCCGAGCTGATCAAACTGCTCCAGGAGGCAGTTTACGCAATTCCCAAGGAGGCCAGTGAGGATCTGCTGGCTGGGATTATCTCCCGCTTTCCTTCCCTTTCGGACGGTGCCAGAACGAGCCTCAAGTTTCAAGCCGAGTCAGGCATCCGCAGCGCGAAAGAGATGGTGATCAGGCAGATCCAGACATTCGAGGAATCCGTGACCCGCTCCAGCGCAGGCGTTAACCTCCACGCCTGGCTCGCGCTCACCATTGCACATTTTCGCGGACTCGCCGATATCCCCTTGTAGGATTGTGAGGCGTTCACCGGCTGCGCGCCTTCCCTGAAACCCACTCGATAGCCCAAGCGGCCAACAAGACTCGTTGGCACCGACCGGTCGCTGCCGCTCACGTGACTCGCTAGTTTCTGTCGCGAAACCAAGGACCCCAAAGGGGTCCAGCAGGACAGCCCAGGGCGCAAGCCCTGGGTTCAAGGCCCAGATTGGAGAAAGCCCTGAAAGGGCGGCGCAGGGAAGTTCGGTCTCAACCCCAGATAAATGCTCGTCATAAGGCACCTCTCTAATACCGGCACGAACTGCATCGCCCCTTCGGGGCTTCTGTTATTGCTGTGCTTGTTCCCAGGGCTTGCGCCCTGGGCTTTCCTGAGTCGCCCCTTCGGGGCTAGTTTCGCGCCAGAAACAAGTATATCGATTCACAGAAATGTTTACGTATTTAACGATCAAAGTTCTTTCATCGGTGCACTACCGGCCGTGGGTTAATTTCTGCAATGCCGAGCAGGATTTCGATAGTTCTTCGCGAGCCCAAGTATGTAAACCTTTTAATGAATCGAAATACTAGCCAGGACTTCTAATTTGGACGCGAAAATTTGTGGCGGCAAGTAAAAGCTCGTATGCTATAGGACGCTACCTCTCCATCTTGAGCTCATGAGCAGACCGGCAGTTGGTGAACATCGTCGAGGGCGGCATGCCAGGGGATCACGGGATCTGGAAACGTGCACCGATTCCAAAAGGGATCGCGAAACTTCGGTAAGGAGTTTTGACCAATCCGTCAGGAGATGGACCCATGGTATCACCAAGAATACGCGTGCGTCTGTGCGAGGCCCTGTTTTCGGGTGTGATCGCGCTGCTTTTGGCAGCGGGCATGGCGTACCGCTGCCATGCTCAGACTGTGGCGGTGGCTGACGTCAGCGGCATAGTCGCCGATCAGAGTGGAAGCGCCGTTCCGGGAGCGACAGTTCGCATGGTGCAAACGGACAAGGAGTTTGTCCGTACTGCCGTGACCGACTCCGAAGGGCGTTACGTGGTTCCCAACCTTCCCGTGGGACCCTACAGACTCGAAGTGAGAGCTGCGGGTTTCAAGGATTACTCCCAATCGGGGATCGTGTTGCAGGTAGGGCGCAACGTCCAGCAAAACGTTTCGCTCCAGGTTGGGGCGCCCGCGGAAACCGTCGAGGTGGTTGCGGCCGCCGGCATGGTGGAGACAACCCAGAACGGCGTCGGGCAAGTGATCGACGAGCGGCGCATCAATAACCTGCCGCTGCAGGCGGCCAGGCTAATGGCACGGCTTACCTTCTCGACGGCGGCGATAATACAGACACGATGACCAACGTGAATCTGCCGTTCCCGTTCCCGGACGCGCTGCAGGAGTTCAATGTCGAGACCAGCGCTCTGTCGGCGCGCTTCGGCGCGCACCCCGGCGCGACGGTCAACGTCGTCACCAAGTCCGGATCGAATCGATTGCACGGAAACCTGTTCGAATATCTGCGGAATGGCGCCCTGAATGCGCGGCCATTCTTCGCCAACAGGCACGACAGCCTGAAGCGGAACCAATTCGGCGGAACGGCCGGAGGCAAGATCCTCGCCAACAAGCTGTTCTTCTTTGGCGGCTACCAGGGAACGCGCAATCGCTCCCAGCCGCCCACCACGACCAGCTTTATCCCGACGCCGGCCGCGCTCGCGGGCGACTTCAGCGCGCTCGGGTCCGCCCCTTGTCAATCCAGCGGCAAACCGATCACGCTGGTGGAGCCCACGACGAAACAGCCGTTCACAAATAACCAGATTCCCACGTCCCTCTTCAACCAGTCTGCTGTAACGCTGGCAACCAAATATCTGCCGGCGACGGCCGACCCCTGCGGCAAGATCCAGTACGGAATTCGGACCACCGGAGACGAAGATCAGGTGATCGGCCGGATGGACTGGTTGCACAGGGAGAAACATTCGTTGTTCGGGCGGTACTTCATGGCGCAGTACAGCAACCCGTCCGTTTACGACGGCAAGAACCTGCTGACGACCACGCAGCCCGGCAACCTGGAGCGCGCCCAGAGCTTCACGCTAACCGACACTTACTCGTTCGGCGCGGGGACGCTGAATTCGTTCCACGCCACGTGGACGCGCCGCCGCGACAATCGCGGCCCCGCGGCAAATCAGATCAGTCCCACCGACCTCGGCATCAACATTTTCGCCAAGGTGCCCAACTTCCTGCTGGTCACCGTGAACAACGCCTTCAGCGTGGGTTGCGGCACGTGCGCGCCGGGCCACTTCAACGTCAACAGTTTCCAATTCGCCGATGACATGGACTGGATCCGCGGGCGGCACCAGATCGCCTTTGGGGTCAACTTCGTCCGGACCCAGAACAATCTCATCTCCGGCTTCAACGAAAACGGGACCTTCACGTTCAACGGCTCGCTCACGGGCAGCTCCCTGGCCGATTTCCTGGTCGGCCGCCCAAGCGGGTTTGGCCAGACAAACCCCACGCCGGACGACCTGCGGCAGAGTATCGTCGCGCTGTACGTCCAGGACACCTTCAAGATGTCCCCGCGCATTACTGTGAACGCCGGTCTGCGTTGGGAGCCCACGCTTCCCAACACCGACAAGTACGGACGGGGAACTTATTTCGATTTCGGCGCATTCGCCGCCGGGCAGACCAGCTCGGTTTATGAGAATGCGCCTCCGGGACTCTTCTTCGTAGGCGATTCGGGTTTTTCCCGGTCTTTGTGGGACCGGCACCTCGCGAACTTTGCGCCGCGGCTCGGACTGGTCTGGAACCCGCATGGAGACGGCCGGGACACGTTCCGCATAGGGGGCGCTATCCTCTTCGACACCACGGAAATCTTCTTCGACGAGCGCAAGACGACCAACCCACCCTATGGCGGCTCGATCGACATTCCCACTCCCGCCGGCGGATTCACCAACCCTTACCTGAATTATCCGGGCGGAAGCCCGTTCCCTCCGGGCGCCAACGTGACCTTCCCGCGGGCGGGGGTCTACATCAACATGCCACGGACGACGCGCCCGACGTACCTGGCGCAATGGAATGTCAGTTACCAGCGGCAGTTCGCCCGCAACTGGCTGGCTTCGATCACCTACCTGGGTAACAAGACGACGCATCTTTGGGTGGGTTCGGAAGTGAACCCGGCGGTTTTTGGCCCCGGGGCTACTACGTCCAACACCAATCAGCGGCGTGTGCTCTATCGCCAGAACCCCGTCGCGGGCGCCTATTACGCGAGCATCAACCAGGCGGATGAAGGCTCCAACGCCCACTACAACGCGATGCTGGTTTCTCTGGAGCATCGCTTGAGTCACGGCTTCACGCTGCTGACCAACTACACGGATTCGTACTGCATAACCGATCTGGACTTTACCGGCGAGCTGGGTGGCTCTCCCAACTCCGTTCCATACAATCGGTCGGCCGACCGGGGTCCCTGCAACTTCGACTACCGGCACATCTTCAACCTGTCTCTGGTGGCCAGCAGTTCGGTGAAGGGCAACCCGTGGGTGAGCCGGCTCCTGAGCGACTGGCGGTTGGCGCCGATCCTTCGCGCCACGAGCGGCCAGGCTCTGAGCGTGACGAGCGGCAGGGACAATTCCCTGACCGGACTGAATAACGACCGGCCGGTGCAGATACTCCAGAATCCGTATGCGGCAAACCATGACTGTCCGCTCAGCGTGGCTTGCATCGGGTGGCTCGCTCCTGTCGGCGTGGCATTTGTTCAGAATCCGGCAGGCAAGCCCGGGAACGTCGGGCGCGATTCGGTGCGTGGACCGCGGCCGCTCAATTTCGATCTCTCGCTCAGCCGGATGTTTCCGATTCAGGAGTGGGTGCGGCTCGAAGCGCGGTTCGAGGCGTTCAACGCCATCAATCACGCGAACTTCAACAACCCGAACACGAACCTGACCTCCTCGACATTTGGAACGATCAACGGCACGGCCGATCCTCGCATCTTGCAGTTTGCTTTGAAGCTGCATTTTTAGGCGGTGTCTTTAGCCACAGAGCCACGGAGACACAGAGAAATGTGGTCTCTGTGTCTCCGTGGCTTCCTCAGAAACCTGTTGACACGCCCTGCTCCGCCGTCGACACTTCTCGGCCATGTCTGACCGAATTTGCCACTTCGATATGCGAGCGGCGCAGAGGACCTCCCGGCTGCTCAACTCTTCGGCCATCCTTCTGCTCTTGTTCTCCGCCCCGGTGCCGGCGCAAACCACGCCCGCCAGGCCGCCCGTTTTCGACCGCATGGAAGTCATGGTTCCAATGCGCGACAGCGTGCGCCTGCAGACCGTGATCTTCAGCCCCAAGAACACAGCCCGACTCCTGCCCTTTCTGATGGTTCGCACGCCTTACGGCGTCCCGGAAGACGAAAAGCCCCTTGTGGAATCCGGGAATTTCGATGAGCTCATTTCCGACGGTTATATCTTCGTCTTCCAGAACCTGCGCGGCCGCTTCAAATCGGAAGGCCGGTTCGTGATGCAGCGCCCCCCACGAGACAAGCGCGATCCAAAGGCCATCGACGAAAGCACCGACGCCTATGACACCATCGAGTGGCTGCTGAAGAACGCCCCCAACAATAACGGCCGCGTGGGCATCTACGGCGTTTCCTATTCCGGCTGGACGACCACCATGGCGCTGCTCGAGCCCCACCCTGCGCTGAAGGCGGTTTCCGAGCAAGCCTCGCCTGCCGACATGTTCATCGGCGACGACTTTCACCACAACGGCGCCTTCCGGCTCAGCTACGGGTTCGAGTACGCCGCTTTGCTCGAATCCGCCAAGGAAGCGAATACCCACTTCGCCTTCGACCGCTACGACACCTACGAGTGGTATCTCGCGCTGGGCGCGCTCTCGAATGCCAACAAGAAGTACTTCCTTGGCAAGCTACCGACGTGGGACGACTTCGTAGAGCATCCCAATCGAGACGAGTTCTGGAACAAACAGGCCTTCGCAAAGTACTTGAGGCAAACCGCCGTGCCCAACTTGAACGTCGCCGGCTGGTGGGACCAGGAAGACTTCTACGGGCCGCAGAAAATCTACGAGCTGTTCGAAGCCAACGACAGCAGTCATCTGAACTTCATCGTTGCCGGTCCATGGAACCACGGCGGCTGGGCCCGCGGTACCGGGCGCAAGCTCGGCAACTTCGATTTCGACAGCGACACCGCCAGGCACTTCCGCGCCAAGATCCAGGCGCCCTGGTTCGCTTACTGGCTGCACGGGAAAGGCAAGCTACAGCAGCCCGAGGCGCTTACTTTCCAGACGGGTACGAACGAGTGGAAGTCCTATGACGCGTGGCCTCCTACAAGGGGAATTACGAAAAAGAGGCTCTATTTCCGCGCTGACAGGAGGCTATCGTTCGATGCTCCGCGCGAAACGGGCCCTGAGGCTTTTGACGGCTACGTCTCCGATCCAGCCAACCCCGTGCCTTACCGCCACCGCCCGATCACGCCGACCTATCCCGGTCCCGAGTGGCCGGTGTGGCTCCTGGAAGACCAGCGCTTCGTGGATCGCCGGCCCGATGTGCTGAGCTGGGAGACCGGGCCGCTCGAGAAAAACGTGGCGGTGACCGGCGACATCATGGCCGAACTTTTCGCCTCCACTTCCGGCACTGACACAGACTGGGTCGTGAAGCTGATTGACGTCTACCCCGAAGACTACAAGCCAAAATGCGAGCCCACGACAGCGGAAGAAAAGAAACCGGAGCAGAGCTCGCAAAGCGACGATGAGTGCTCGCGACAACCGCAACTTGCGGGCTACCAGCTCATCATCGCCGACGAGGTTTTCCGCGCCCGGTTTCGCGAGAGTTTTGAGCGCCCCAAGCCGGTGCCGCCTGAAGAGATCGTCGAATACAACATTGACCTTCACACCAACAACCACGTCTTCCTCAAGGGCCACAAGATCATGGTGCAGGTGCAGAGCACCTGGTTCCCGCTCATTGATCGCAATCCGCAGAAGTACGTGCCCAATATCTTCAAGGCCGTAGATTCAGACTACGTAAAGGCCACGCAGCGCATTTTTCGCTCGCGGCAGGCCTCCTCGAGCATCATCCTGCCCGTGGCGCCAGAGTAGATCAGACCTCAGACCTCAGGGATCAGACCTCAGACTTGGAGCCGGAGTCTGAGCTCGAGGTCTGAGGTCTGTAGTCTGTGTTCATCTGTGGTTTCATTTTTGCGCAGTTTACGGAGACGAAGATTCTATCGGGCCAGCCCGCTACTTGACGAATTCGGGCGGCTGACCCTTCGACCAGGGATCGTAGGTCAGGCAGAATTGGATCCGATCGGGAATGGCTGGATGGTCATAGTACAGAAACACAGCGACTGGATTCGGCTCCGGGTCGGACAGATTTACCTCGCCCAGAATTTGAAACGTCTGTGCGCCTGCCTGACCGGAGTCCGGCGTGAGTCCGTGCGTGACCTCCAGAGCATACTGATCCGCTTGATGCTCGTAGTGGCGGCTGTAGGCGTTGAAAACGGGCAGCGCGAGGGCGAAAAAGACGGATAGGAGAAGCACCAAAGCCGGCAGCGACGCCCAATCGTCCACCCCGTGAACTCCCCAGTTGCCACCCCAGCGGGCCAGAACCGAGCCGATGGAGCGGAAACCAAGATAGAAAAACACGAACAGGAAGGCGGCGCCAAACGCAAGCCCCTTGGGGATATGACGCAGAACGTAGTGGCCCATCTCGTGGCCCCCAACGAAAACGATTTGGGGCGTGTTCATCTTTGCGATCGTCGTATCCCACACCACGATGCGCTTCGAGGCGCCGAATCCCGTCACGTACGCATTCAGCGCCGTCGTTTTCTCCGCGGCCCCCATCCAGAACATCCGCTCGGGCGGAATGTTTTCTCCGGCGCGTTGCACCATAGCCTCGAGGCTTGCGGTCAGCGGAGCGTCCTTCTTCGCGAGCGGCTCGAACTTGTGAAACAGCGGGTCAATAATGAGCGGATTCAGGAAGAAGACAAGCAGCCCGATCGGCAACGCCGCGAGCCAGAAATAAAACCACCAGCGGCGCGGGGCCTTGCGGATTGCCGCATAGAGGATCCAGACGAGAATGGTCGAAATGATGATGGAGATGATCTCCCCCTTGGTCCAATCCCAGAACCACGAGCCCCATCCCTGTACAGAAATTCCGTACGTCCGAAGTATCCAGTTTTGGGCCGCAGCCAGGGGCAGCTCGAGGATGTCAATCGTCAGAATCAGCGGGGGCGCAAAGACGATGGCCTGAAGAAACCGCCTGGAGAAAGCAGTTTCCGCCCAGGTACGGTATTTCGCCGACAGCTTCCAACGCAGGATCAGCCAGAGAACCGCCAACCCGTAAAAGAAGCCGATCAGCGTGCCCGCGAAACGAATCCGGCTGAGGTCTCGCGCCTTCTTGTGGCTGTCCGGGGGCAGTGTGTACTTCGTGACTTTTTGCGCCTGTGCCTGCTGCGCCTGCTGCGCGACAAAAGGAGCGGAAGAGGATGCGCCCTTCGCTGCAAGGGATGGACAAACGGAAAGAGTCAAGACAAGGGCCGCAAGAGCAGGTATTTCACGCCGGCCAACCCTTCCGCGCCTGCTGGGGCGGCTGGTCGCGGGTGAGCTGAAATCCTGGCTCGCGCCGCACGCCCAAATGGTCCCGCTGGGCACGGCTAACCGCGCCATCTCGAGCGGGTCGTGTGAGTGCCTCCGGATTTCTTCCGGCATGTCCGCGTCCACATAAAAATGGAACAGGTAAGCTCCGTCGCCGCCAGTGCTGTCCCACCAAAACCGCCCTTCCTTCTGAAGCTCCTCAAAGGCGCTCACCGGATCATCCGCCATCCGTTCATCGAAGTCCGCGGCAACGCGGCCGGGTCGAAGAAACAGAGTGTCGCGCCGTCGGTGCCGGTTTCGATGATGTGACGCATACGTCGGGCTTATGAGTGTTTTTATCGCAAACCTGTCGGAGGGGGCAAGCGAATTTTCCGGAAGGAGCAAGCGCGCGAACCGCACGGTCCAGCCCATGGGATGACATCCAATTGGCAGTGATGTTTTCGTGAAATTCGTGGTCTTTTATTGGCCACGAATTCCACGAAATACCGCGCGGTGCCGGGAGCTTGGAATACCGGCTTATTTGATCAAGCCTGTACGGCAGCTGGACCTTCTCGATTCCACCCGGTCGGTTCTCGGAGCCAGAGGCAGCGCTCCGAAACCACAACCACCGGTATCTTCTTCAAACAACTCGTCAGGCTGCCGCGCTTCTAAATCGTAACGGGAATCACCTATTCGAGCTTACGCTTGGTTTCGGGCCGAAGGACTCGGGTCACGCCGTCCGGAGAAGCTCCGTCAGGTAATCACAGGCCCGGTACGCCAACGCCATGATCGTGTGGGTTGTTGCCTTTTCAGGATGGGAAACGAAGCATGCGGCGTCGACGACGAACAGGTTCTTGACGTCGTGAGCCCGGCACCACTTGTCCAGCACGGAAGTGCGCGGGTCATCGCCCATGCGGCATCCGCCCGCTTCGTGGGTGACGCTTCCCAGCGGATACGGAGCCACCTTTTCGTACGGAAAGATCTCAGCGCCCGACGCGCGAAGGATCTCTTCCATCTGCCCGTACATCTCGTCGCGAATCGCAAAGGCATGCTCGTATTCGGCCGAGGTGTGAAACCGCACCTGAGGGATACCGAAGCGGTCGCGCAAGCCTCCAGGGTCGATCTCGATGTAGTTGGAGGCCAACGCGAGCCCCTCCCCGTAGCCGCTCATGCTCACCGACGCAGGATAGAGCTCCTTGATTCGCCTCTTGAATGCGGCCCCAAAGCCCGGAAGATCGCCTCCCGGACCGGAACCTACCCCGCAGCCGGTGTAGAAGTTGAAGCGGTATCCCCGGAGAAATCTCTTCTTGTCTCTGTGCCCGTAATTGTAACGCGGGATGTAGAGGCACGACTCGCCGGGCCCGTCATCGTTTGTGGCCGCGCGCCCGGCGAGCTGGGGGAAAAAGCCGTCGATGCCGTTGAATGCCACATGTTCCATCAGGAAGCGACCCAAGATGCCGCTCGAGTTGGCCAGTCCGTTTGGATATTCCCTGTTCTTCGAGTTGAAGAGGATTCGAATCGACTCGATCATCGAGGCTGCCAGCACGACGGCTCTGGCGCGCACCTCGTAATCGAGCCTGTTTCGCGCGTCGATGTACGTGACGCCGCGCGCCTTGCCCATAGTTACAGGCACCGCAGTAATGGCACGCGGCGCGCCCGTCGAGGTTTCGGCTGAGGACGGCGAGGGGATACGGGAGAACCTTGATGCCGAGCTTCTCGGCTCCCCTCTTGATCAGTAGCTCACCGCATCGAGGCCGGAACGGCGGAAGGAGCTTCTTGCCGCTCGGAGTGTTGAAAACCTCCTCCGAACTGCCGGAGACGCCGATCAATGCTTCGACGCGGTCGTAATACGGCGCCACGTCCTCGTAACCGATCGGCCAGTCCTCGCCCACGCCGTCCTGAAGGCTCTTGGGCTTGAAGTCGAGCGGACCGAAGCGGTCGACATTCCGTCCCCAAAGGAGCGTTCGGCCGCCGACCGCACGTATCCGCGTCCAAGTGAACTTCGAGCCAGGGGCGAGCGCGTAGGGATCCTCTTTCGGGATCGTGTACAGGTGCTCGGTCCATTCGTTTATCTTCCATTCCATTCCTTGAGGCAGCTGGCCATACTTTCCGGGTCTTCCCTTCCCGCGATAGGGCCAGTGGAACGGAAGCTTGTGCGGGTGAAAATCGACCGCAGGGTCGATCATCCGCCCTGCTTCAAGGCAGAGGACGCGGAGCCCTCGAGTCGCCAGAACGTAGGATGCGATGCCGCCGGCGGCTCCGGACCCCACCACAATGACATCATAGACCGGTTGCCTGCCTACCCCGACCTTCATGCAACGGAGCATAGCTCTGTTACCCCGGGCGGTTCAACCGGAACTCGACGCTGGACGATACGGGGGAGACCAGACGATTTGGGCCGTGGCTAAAGATGGTCCTACAGCGATTTCAAGAACGCGAGCAGGGCTGCCCGGTCGCGCGCGGAGAGCTTCTTGAACCGGTCGCGCGCCCCCGTGCCCTCTCCGCCGTGCAGCTCGACGGCCTGCTCGAGCGTCTTGGCACGGCCATCGTGCAAGAACTGCTTCGCAAACCGCAGCCCGATCAGCGGCTCGGTCCGGAAGTCGGACGGCGTCGCGAGACCGAAGCAGATGTCCGCCAGCTCAGGCCCCATGTCGTGGAGCAGGAGATCGGTGTAGGCAGGGAAGGTCTTGTTCTTCAGCGCGGACACCGGACTGTCGCCGGTGCGGAGCGTCCCTATGTGGCAGCCGGCGCAGCCGATTCGCGAGAAGAGCTTCTGGCCCTGTTTTGCTTCCTCGGTCAACCGCTTGGGTGAAGGAGCCGCGAGGAAGCGCACGAAGTCGTTCGCCAGATCGAGCTGCTCCTGATTGATCTCGGGGTCGCGAACGGGATCGACTCCCGGCGGGATCGGCTTGCCTCCGATCGTTTCCTCGTTCGGCTGGGCAGGATTCGTCACGCCAATCTCGATGACGAACGCGCCGGCGTTGAAGTTCTTGAGCGCCGGCTCGGACGCCTTGCGGCCGAACCGGCCGATCCGCCCGTCCGCGGAGCGGTTCGGTCTGCCCCGGATGCCGTCGTGGTTCCGGTCGTCGGGGTCGGCATAGCCGAGGATCACGGAGTCCGGCACGGCGTCCAGGAGCCCGCGGCCGAA
>QHZE01000425.1 GCA_003225335.1 Acidobacteriota bacterium | reverse complement strand
CCGCGCCGCTCTTCGATCAAATTTCCTAAAGAAACGCGCCTTCGTCACTCGTCTTTGCCAACTGCCACTGCTCTCCCGCTTTGCGGGGGTCTATTCACTGTCGGCCTCAACACACGCTGTGACTCTGGAACCGGCGAAGCAGCCCGCAATTCCACTGGCAAGATGCTCCTGACTTTGCCGCAGCCCTGCCCGCAGGACATTACAGTAATTGGCCTTCCCTCTCTCGAATATGACCCGGCCTCTTCAATCGTGAATCGTCAATTACTCACAGAGGCCACACCAGCGGGACGAGTGTAAGCACAACAAACATCACAACCAGGGTCAGGGGAAACCCGACCTTCACGAAGTCTCCAAAGCGGTAGTGCCCTGCGGGATACACGAGGACACAGGAGGGTTCCAGCGGCGTGATAAAGGACGCGGAGGCCGCCAGGGTCACGACTACGGCAAAGGCACGGGGATTAGCACCGATCCTCTCCGCCGTTGCCAAGGCAGTGGGAAGGACGGCAAGCGCCGCGGCCGCGTTGGACAGAGGCTGGCTCAGAACGACGGTAAGCACGAAGAATGCTGCCAGGAGGCCCATCGGACCGGTGTTTCCCACGAAGTTCACAATCAAGGCTGCAAGAAACTTGTCGGCTCCAGTCGTGATCATTGCCTGGCCGAACGCAGTCATTGCTCCGATAACGATCAGCAACCGCCAGTCTATCAGGGTATAAACTTCGTCTTCCGGAATGCCCCGCACGAGGACCGTGAGCACGGCCGCGCTCAAGAAGGCAACCCCCAACGGCAGAATCTGCAGCCCGCCCAGCACGATAGCCCCCAGGAAAAACCCGACGACGTATACCGCCTTTCGCCTTTCCAGGAGAAAGTGAGACAGGTCGCTCAAGACCAGGGCGGTAGCCGTGGAGCGCAGGTCGTTGAGACGCCCCTCAGGACCCTGCACCAGGAGCACATCTCCTACTTCCAGCGGAATCTTCCCCACTTTCTGAACTACATCCCGGCCATACCGCGAGAGAGCGAGCGCCGTCATTCCGTACCTGCGCCGGAAATCGATCTCCTTCAAGGTGCGCCCCACGAAGCGCGACCCGGGCCCGACCATCACTTCGGCCAGCTTGATGCTGTCCGATTCCAGGCTGTGGTCTCCCAGATCCACGTCGCCCTTGATCTCCACTCCGGGCGTTTGGCGGAGTCTGTGAATTCCTTCTACTGCGCCTTCGAGGAGGAGCGTATCATCCTGCTCCAGGACTTCACGGCCCTCGGGGGCGAGTAGGGTCTCTTTGTTGCGCACGATCCCGAGCACGGTGACGTCCGCCAGAGCCTGCACACCGGCTTCGTCAAGCCGCTTTCCTACAAAGGGACAACCGTTCCGGAGCGCGACCTCCGCCAGATACTCTTTCACATGATAATCCCGCGTGAGCTCGCCACCGCCGCGCGATGGCAGGAGCCTGGAGCCTGCTATCAGAAAGTAAAATGCGCCGCCTGCGACCAGGGCCAGACCGACCGGCAGGAACTCGAACAAACTGAAAGGCGCCATCCCCTTCCGGACAAGGAAGGCGCTGGCTGCCATGTTTGTGGAAGTGCCTATCAGCGTACAGCACCCGCCCAGCATCGAACCAAAGGCGACGGGCATGAGAAGTTTCGACGGAGGGAGCTGCGCCCGACGCGCCACGGCCAGGACCGGGGGGATGAAGACCGCCGTTACGACAGTGTTGTTCATGAACGCGGAAAAGAAAGAGACCACGAGAACAATGGTGACCAGCAGCACCCGATAATTCCCCGCGGAATGCCGGTAGAGATACAGGCCGACCGTGTCGAGAATTCCGCTTTTCATCAGCGCTGCGGCAATGACAAATATCGAGGCCAGAAGCACCATCATTTCGCTGCCAAAGCTGGCAAATGCCTGGTCCGGCGAAAGAATGCCCGTGGCCACAAGAATCAGCAGTCCTCCCAAGCCGAGGACATCGACGGAGACTATCTCGAGAGGAAACAGGATCAGAATGACGGTCAGCAGTCCAAGAACCAAGGCGATTTGCATCGTAGCCGATAATCTTGGATTAGGACACAGCGCAGCCGTTCGGCCGCAACCAAGTCTTCGTGTTTCTTAGCGTCTTCGCGTCTCAGCGGTAAATGCGGCGTACACTGCCTGCACCGCAAAGACGCGAAGCCGCAAAGAATCCGCTATTCCAGCGTTGAAAGGGCAGCCTCCACGTCCAGTCCTTCGTGAATCATGGAGCGCAGCACGCCCATCATGCGGGATGGATTCGGGGCCTGAAAAACGTTGCGTCCGATGAACATTCCCCGCGCTCCCGCCTGGAGGGCGCCGGCCACCATTTCCAGGGCCCCACGCAGAGTAGGTGTCCTGGGGCCTCCGGCAATCAGGATCGGACGGAACGCCGCCTGTACGACCTGACGGAAGGACGCCGCGTCGCCGCTGTAATCGGTCTTGAGCACGTCGGCGCCAAGCTCGCAAGCGACGCGAGCGCCCAAGGCGATCAGCTCCGGCCGATACGGATTGTCCCCGACACGCAATCCCCGCGCCATGGGTTCGATGATGCAACCGATTCCCAGGTTCTCGCAGGATCGGGCGACTCGAGCCACTTCTTCGACCTGACGGGCCTCCGCCTCGGGCTCCTGATAGCCGAGGAACATATACGCCAGCACGGCGTCCGCTCCAAGGCGCGCGGCATCGTCCACACCGGCAATCATGCGCCCGCGACCTTCCTCGCTCCCGAGCATGTCCGGTTCCCGCCAGCGGTTGGTCCAGTCCAGCCGCAGGATCAGCCCGGGCGCTCCGCGTCCGGAGAACACGCTCGCATAGGCTCGGGCAATACCAGGGGCAACCAGAAAGGCGTCGGCTCCTGCTTGGGCCAGGTCCTCCAAAACCTGCCCTGGATTGAGAACTCCCGGTATGACACCCAGGTGCAAGCCATGATCGAACGCTACCACCGCCGCCCGCCGGCGTTCCGGATGGAGTATGCGGCCTAGACGAATCGTCTTGCCTGTGCTGGACATCATGTCAGACTGCAGAGGATTCATGATGTCATTTATACTCGAACGCCCCACGATTTTGAAAGTATCAACAGAAATGAAACCACAGATGAACACGGAGCAGCCCGGCCGCAACCAAAGAAAATCTCACCACGAAGACACGAAGACGCGAAGAAATCCTTTGCGATTCTCCGCGTCTTCGCGGTGAACAGGATGTCTGCGCTCCCAGGGAAGACCTCCGCGCTCTCAGCGGTCGTGAGAAAAAATCGTAGCGCCGGCGTCTCGCCGGCATCTGAGCCTCGACAACTCCTTTTGGGTCAACACGACCTTTGCCGGCTGGAAGCCGGCGATACATTTTTTCTCACGACCAGCGTCTCTGCGGTGAGGTTCGGAGTTCAGGCTTTAGCCTGCTACGGGCGCAGGGCAGCCTGGAGGCTGAGATCTAAACCTGGGACAATGAGTTCGTGGGCTCTCGTTTTTCGGTTGCGGCTGTGCCGGTCTGTGTTCATCTGTGGTTTCGTTCATACTTTTGGTTGCGGCTCCGCTGCTTCGTAGAATTCGTGGCCACGCTTTTTCTATTTCGTGCACCAGTCCACCGTTGAGAGATCCCGTTAGCGAGGAGGATTTTGTTTGACTGGGGGAGGCGCGGCGGCTAGATTTCAGGTGCACGTCCATTGGGAAAGGAGCATACATGAGTCTACGCTTGAGAGTCTCAGGCCTGGCAGCGGCTCTGCTTGTGGGAATCCTTTCGGCCTACGGGCAGCAAACGGAAAAACCCAAGACCCAACTCAAAGCCGGCGATATGGCTCCGGACTTTACGCTCATGGACCAGGACCGGAAGCCGGTAAAACTGTCGGACTTCCGAGGGAAGCAGAATGTCATCCTGGCATTCTACTCCCTGGCTTTTACGAGCGGCTGAACGCGCGAGGTGCAAAACTACCGGGACAACATGGCGAAGTTCCGGGAGGCAAACACCCAGGTCCTGGGCATCAGCGTTGATTCCTTCGCGTCGCAGAAGGAATTCGCCAAGCAGAATGGCGTGGAGTTTCCTCTCCTCAGTGATTTCCCCAAACGCGATGTTTCCCGCGCTTACGGAATTCTCGATGAAGAGCGTGGCATCGCCATTCGCACGACGTTCGTTGTCGACAAACAGGGCAAGATCACGAGCATCGAGCAGGGCAACAGCGCCATTAACGTCACCGGCGCTCTCACCGCCTGCGATGCCTTAAAGTAGATTGACGAATTACGATTGACGAATCACGAATGAAAAACAGAAAATTCGTCACTCGTCATTCGACATTCGTCATTAGGATTGATGCGCCGTCGGAGGCGGCGCACACGTAAGTAGCTGCCGGCCGGCTGAAGAGCCGGTTGTAATCGCTTTGAATGGCTCGCGCGGCGCGTTCCGCGAATTCCGACTCGACCACATTTACCGTGCAGCCGCCGAAACCGGCGCCGGTCATCCGCGCTCCCAGCACCCCGGGCTCTTTTCCGGCCAGTTCCACCATCGCATCCAATTCAGGGCAGGAGACCTCGTAGTCGCGCCTCAGGCTTTCGTGCGATTCGTTCATCAGTCTGCCAAATTTTCCCGAGTCCCCGGCAGCGAGAGCGTCCAGCGCCTCCAGCACCCGTGCATTCTCGCGTACAACGTGGCGGCAACGCCGCGCAGTCACTTCAGGGAGACGGTCCCGGTATTTCTCGAGCTGGTCCGGCGTGATATCCCGGAGCGCACGGATGTCTCCGAGGTATTTTTTCAATAAACGAACCCCTTCCTCACATTCGGCGCGCCGGCGGTTGTATTCCGACGTGGCCAGCTCGCGCCGCACTCCCGTGTCGCAGACCAGGATGGACAGCGCGCCCGGCAACGGCACGGCCTTGGAAGCAAGATCGCGGCAATCGATGAACAGGGCATGCCCCTTCCTTCCCGCGCAGGAGACGTATTGGTCCATGATGCCGCAGGCGACGCCCACATACTCGTTCTCGGCCTGCTTGCAGATCTGAATGATCTCCCTCTGCGACAGATTCCATTTACAGAGATGCTTCCAGGCTGTTGCGGAGGCCACCAGCAAGGCCGCGGAGGAAGAGAGGCCCGCACCTACAGGAACATCTCCGGCAATAAGCAGGTCCGTCCCGGGGAGCGGAAGGCTGCGGGACAGGAGCTGATGGGCTACACCGGCCGGATAATCTATCCAGGAGGATTTACCGCCTCGCGACAAAGAATCCAGCGAGATCTGCGCGAAACTTTCGTGCTCAAGGCTGAACCCGTTTAAAAGGCGGTCCTCGCGCCCCGCCACTCCAACCCATATTTCACGGTCGATGGCGACAGGCAGGACAAATCCGTCGTTGTAATCGGTGTGTTCTCCGATGAGATTGACCCGTCCGGGAGCGCGGGCGACAACCTCGGGCTGCCTGCCGAACCGGCGGCGAAAAATCTGCCAAAACTCCTCGAGCGGGATCATTTGTCGCTGAAATAGAGCATTGCCAGACCAAAGGTATTTCGGATTGCGGATTTCGGATTGCGGATTTTGACAACGTAATCCGAAATCCAAAATCCTAACGGACCAGGATGCCGGGAGAACGATAAATTCGTCCCAGCGCCTTCGATTCCACCACAGGCCAGCCTCGAATCTCGCTCAGGATCTCGAGCTGATCCCCGGCGAGAAGGATGGTATCCTCCACCTTGACACCTTGAATGGCGGGGTTCCAGGCAAAAGCCTGGTTCGCCTGCACCTTCTGCGTAGCTCCAGGAACGGCCACCCAATCACGCTCCTGATATCCTATCGCTCCTCCCTGATGATGCCTTTCCCACTCTCCGGGATAACCCGCGGCGGCATAGTCCTCAATGGCTCCCTGCAGAATGGCGCCCGCGCCGGCGCCGGGCACGGTCCGCGCCCAGAATCCCGCGTTAACACGTGCTGCGGCATGAAGCTTTTTCTCGAGGTCCTCGGGCATGGGGCCGAAATGAACGGACCGCGTCATGGCAATCACGAGTCCCCACCGGCTGGCGCATATGTTTACCATCGCGTATTTCTCGATTTTCTTCGTATCGGACGGGGGCGCATGGCGGTAATTCAGGATCCGCTCATCCGCTGCTATGAGAAGAACCGCCGGACGAATAGCATGCCGCATCAAAGCATCGCACACAAGCGCCTCCACACCGCGCTCGGTCATTCCGGGGCGAATCTTTCTGCAAACAGAATCCACGGCTTCGGCGCAGCGTCTGCCGAGCCAGCGATACTTGCGTATCTCTGTTTCAGTCAGGGGAACCCTCAACGTTGCCAGCTCATCATCCACCATGTGCGACCCGGGATAGCGCGTATCGGAAGCGAAGGGACGGCCGCCTGTCAACTCCTGCAGGGTCGCGGTCATTTGACCAGGCTCCGCCCTGTCGCCATACCAGGCAATTTCCCTGAGCTGGTATCCCATGCCCCTGAGGTCTTCATTCATCACCCTGGCAGCATCGCTGTAACTCGCGATTACGAACTTCTGCCCGTCGTCGCGAATGAAGAGCAGGACGGCCCCTTTCTCGCTGGCGATCACGATATGGTTGTCACCACCTGCCGTAACCCATGCGAAATTGCGCACGGTACCGATCAGAACTCCGGACAAGCTCTCGCGCCTGAGGAACTCCTGGACCCTCGTGAGCTTGATCACAGCCTCCTGCTGCCTTTCCTCTAATGTCAGCAGTTGTTCCGGGTACCACGACGCTTCGGCATTCTCGCCCGGGCGCCGTAAAGATCCGCACCCAGCCAGGGCAACCAAAAGTAACGGAAGAAAGACCCCGCCCATGTGCCAACCTCGGATGAGAACCCGGGACCCGTTATTGAGGCGGCGTATAGTTCTTTTCACCGGCCGGAACCGGAACAGGAAGCGTGTTGTCGCGAGGAGGGAGTGGGCAACTGTAATTCTTCCCGTACGCGCAGTAGGGATTGTATGCCTCATTGAAATCGAGCTCGTAGGCTCCGGAAGTGTTCTCCTTCAAGTCCAGATAGCGTCCTCCTCCATAGGTCTCCTTGCCCGAGGTTGCGTCCCGGAATGGTATGAAGAGCATGGCCTCCTCACCTTCATCCGTCGCCCTGTACACCTGCAGCCGGCACTTCTGGCCTTGAATCTCGAACTCGAAGTATCCATAGCGCAGGAACTGTCTCCGCTCCTCCGTGTTGGTGGCAAACCGGACGATTTCAGGGTCCGGGTAGCGATGCAGAGTAACCTTGAACCGATAGGCAGGATTCACCTGGTAGTAAGCCAGGCCCTGGAACCGCGCCTTTTCTTCCTCGGGCAGGGGCGATCCCGGACCGTGCTTGAAGACCTTGTCCTTTTCCTGCCTTTTCAGGAGCGCCGCTTCTGATTTTGCCGGTGCTCTTGTTTCTGTTTCCCTGGTGCAACTGCACGCAAGGCACGCGAGCAGCAATACCATCGGAGCGTGAACGCGCATAGAACTTTATTATAAAGCCGTCAGACCCACTCTTGAATTGAGGATTTCGGATTTCGGATTTGGAACTAATACACAGCTTCGATTACGACAATCCGCAATCCGAAATCCTCAATTCAAGAGTGGGTCTGACGGCTTTATAATAAAGTTCTATGCGCGTTCACGCTCCGATGGTATTGCTGCTCGCGTGCCTTGCGTGCAGTTGCACCAGGGAAACAGAAACAAGAGCACCGGCAAAATCAGAAGCGGCGCTCCTGAAAAGGCAGGAAAAGGACAAGGTCTTCAAGCACGGTCCGGGATCGCCCCTGCCCGAGGAAGAAAAGGCGCGGTTCCAGGGCCTGGCTTACTACCAGGTGAATCCTGCCTATCGGTTCAAGGTTACTCTGCATCGCTACCCGGACCCTGAAATCGTCCGGTTTGCCACCAACACGGAGGAGCGGAGACAGTTCCTGCGCTATGGATACTTCGAGTTCGAGATTCAAGGCCAGAAGTGCCGGCTGCAGGTGTACAGGGCGACGGATGAAGGTGAGGAGGCCAAATTTTTCATACCATCGACGAAGGAGGTTCATGGTCGTCTTCGCTCGTGTCCTGGTCCTGACCCTGGCGCTCGCCTTCCCGGCGCTAGCCGGAGGGGCGCTGACCCGGGAGGCGACGCCCTTCACAGCCAGCGAATTTGCCGAGCTCATCGAAAGGGTCTCGGAGGATGGCGGTTATTTCTGGAACGACAACTTTGTTTCCAACGAGGCCTCTTACCTACATCCTATAACCAAGCTCCGAGAACTGGGCATCCAAGGCGGAGTCTACCTCGGCGTGGGGCCTAACCAGAACTTCACTTACATCGCCAAGATCCGGCCGCGGTATGCCTTTATCCTCGACATCCGAAGACAGAACTTTCTCGAGCACCTGTTTTTCAAAGCTATGTTTCACCTGTCCCGCAACCGCCCGGAATATCTTTCCAATCTCCTGAGCCGGCCGCTTCGTCGAGGTCAGCTCGATGAGGAGACATGCTCTATCGACGACCTCGTTTATTATTTTCAAAAAGCCGATTCCGATCCCCAAACGTACCGGAGGAATCACGGACGCATACGGTTATTTCTGAAGCGGGCCTGCCGCGTAAATCTGAGCGATGAGGATTTGGCCACTATTGACAAGATCCATCGCGCCTTTTTCACTCGCGGGCTTTCAATCAAGTACGATTACATTCCAGTCCCTACTTACGGAGAGTTTCTGCGTGAAAGGGACCTTGAGGGAAGACAGCAGAACTTTCTCAACAGCTCACAGGAGTATCGTTACCTCAAGCGGCTGCAGGAGGAAAACCGCATTATCCCGGTCGTCGGCGACTTTTCGGGGTCTCGCGCTCTGCGCGAAATCGGCCGCTTTCTCAAGGAGCGGGACGAAAAGGTTACGGTTTTTTATACCTCAAACGTGGAGCAGTATCTGGTCCGGAGCCAGAGCTGGGGGAAGTTTGTGGAGAACGTCCTGGAACTTCCGCTGGACGAACGGGCGGTTTTCATCCGCGCGCACTGGAGCAACCGCATGCCGCATCCCGAAGCAGTGCCGGGCTACAGGTTTACGCAGATTCTGCAATGGGCGAAACCCTTCCTCAAGAATTTCAGCGATAACGGACCCTATTCCTACTGGGACATCATCACCACCGGTACCATCAAGCTCCAATGACGCTGTTTCTCAATCCGTCGATAGATTAATCTTCGACCGTGGAAATGGGGAAAGAAAATGCAACCTTTTTTCTGGGTCTTCCGTCTAAAAAGGTACCCATTCAATAACCTCCTTCGAGGGGCGGCGGGATTCAGGATTTTCCTGGTCCCGCCGCCCGAATTTCTCTTCATCCCGCAATTTTCTTTGAACACTTTGTGCCTCGATCTCACTCTGTTTACTCGGGACTGAGCATAAACTATGGGAAGGAGTTGACGGCAAAAAGACTGGCCACGAATTTCACGAATCGTCTTAACCTGACACTGGGGAACGTACACAGAGCAAAGGGGCAATGGGTCAAGGGCTTCCTGAATGATGCGTCGCAGGGTCCTGATTTGATTTAATTTAGCCTTCCCCTCTACCCTTTTGCCCCTCTCCAGCCCCTAAGTTCCTTCGCGAAATTCGTGGGCAGGTTTTTCATCCGTGGCGGGAGAGCGGGGGAAATAACCCGCGCCCGTTCCGCCTACCGGAGTTAAAAGATTACAAACAAAGGCATTTTTTGTTGAGTTATCGAGGCTGTTGTGTTACAGTTCGCTGCCTTTTTAAAATCCAGATTTGGAGGTGTTGTGAACATCCATCGATCTTTTTCTTATGCAATGGTATTGGCGCTGCTTGCGTCCCTGCCGGCCGCAACCCAGGACCGCCGAACGGCAAACTCCGAAACCGAGCGAGGGAGGGTTTCTGACGCGGGCCCCTCGAGAGGAATGGGCTCGATGGCCGGACGCAGTATTCCGGTTGGCTCCGCGTCCCGCACAACCACGAGTTCTCGAGATGCTGGAACCGGAGTAAGCACCGGTACCAGGACCGGCGGTGCCGGCTCGTCTTTCAACGTTCCGAAGCTTCAGGGTACTTCTTTCAATTCCATGAACTCGTACCTCATGTGGCAGGATTTTCTGTGGAACCTGCAGACGCGCTATTTTCTGGATGCAATGTACTTGAGTCGTTTCTACCGCAATTCGGAACCTCTGGTAACGCCGCACTTGATGAAGATGGTGGTCCGCGAACCTCTCAGCCTCAGCACGCGTATGCTGGCAGCTGTGGACGAGCTCGGAACGCTGGTCTCGGATCTTGAGGGCGGAAAGCCGGTCCCGAAGCAGGATATAACCACGAAAGCTCAGGAGATCAGAGAACTGGCCAAGAAGATTCGCAAGGACAACACACTTTCCTTCGTAGACCAGCGCGCGGACAAGGAAGTTCCGAAGGGTGAGAATACCGAAACCCTGGGACTTGAGACCATCCGGCAGCTCCGCACGATGGCCGTGGATATGAACACCCAACTCAAGGCAATGTACGACCAGAATTCGACCGCCACAGTTTCGGTTCAGAATTTGTCCCAGCCTTCGTTTGAGTCGCTGTCCAAGGGAATTGAGAGGCTGACCAAAGTTATCGAAAATTCCGCCAAGCATCTCTAAAAGCGAGAGCGCTCGTCTCCCACGCCAGGTTTGGAGTTCAGCCTTCAGGCTGCGTGCGCCCAGGCAGGCTAAAGCCTGACCTCTGAACAAGAGTCCACGAACTCATTCGTGCCAAGACGTCGTTGTTTCTGCAGCGTTGGGATTCCGTTTTCTGGACGTCCGAACCGTTGAGTTGGGTGAGGAGTTAGACCGATTTCAGCTCCAAGGCAAGAAAGATCTCACAGCATATTGGAAGGTGATTCTCTCTAATCTAAGGAATTCTTGCTGTCCGGTCGATCTAGCAATGGTGGAAATCGAATTGACACCTCAAAACGCTCTCAGATATGATCCACCGGTTCCGAATACCTTGAACTGCTAGGAGTTACCTCATGCCCTCCGGTCAGGACTACGCAAACCGGCTCCGGGACGATGTGCGTCGGACGCTGTCGCAGCACATAGCGAAGCTGGAGCGGGACATCAACAGTATTCAAGATCAGGTTTCTTCGTTGTTCGCGCGCGTTAGTCAAAGCCTCGCTCCCGTGCGCGAATTGGAGATTCCCTCGACCGATAGTCTCTTCCTCGAGGCGATAAAGGAAGCGCACGACCAGAAAGACCAGAGCCTATCTTTGCTGGCGGGATTTTCCCGTGACCTGCGTCAGCAGGAGACGCAGGAAGACGTTTTGAAGCTGCTTCTGAACGGGGCCTCCCATTTCGCCCCCCGCGTCGCCCTGTTTGTTGCGCGCGGAGACCAATTCCTAGGTTGGGCTGCACTCGGCTTTTCCGACGCCACGGCTCAAAAACTCCGCGCACTTGCTTTCGCTCAATCCGACACCCCTTTGCTCCGGGGAGCTTTGAACAGTGATGGTGCTCAAACTGCGACCGATCTCTCCCATGAAACGGTCCTGCACCGGGCTGTCGGGACAGAAACGGCCGCGCCCTGGCATGCATTTTCACTGCGGGCCCTGCGCCGGCCGCTCGCGACTCTTTTGCTTGCCAGCGACTCGGAAAGGACCTGCGACCTGAATTCCATCTCCATCCTCATAAGCATGGCGGGCATGTGCCTGGAGAATCTCGCGCTGAAGATCCTGCACGACCTGTCGGCTCAGGCGCCAGCCGCAGGGAAACCGGTCGGTCCGCCGGTTCATGAGGCTGCATCGTCTACGGGGTCTCTTGGCTTGGGTTCCTTGCATGGAACACCCGCAGGTGGGGCTTCACCGGCTTTGGCTGGTGTTCAGACCAAAGTTGGGGCTGCCGGGGAGGCCAAGGCCGCGGAGGCGGTGGCCAAGGAGAAGCCGGCTGGAGGGCTGGATGTAGTGCGGGAGATCTCGGAAGAGGAAAAGCTCCATTCCGAGGCAAAGCGATTCGCACGACTTCTCATTTCTGAAATCAAGCTCTACAACGAGCAGCGGGTGTCGGAAGGACGGGCCCACAAGGACCTGTACGTGAGGCTGAAGAGGGACATTGACAGAAGCCGCGATATGTACGAAAAACGGGTCTCCCCGGCCGTCACGCGTAAGGTCGACTATTTCCACGACGAGGTCATTCGAATCCTTGGCGAAAATGACGCTTCCACACTCGGGAGTGATTATCCAGGTCCGCGTGTTGAAAACTGAGCGCTTCTGTTCTTTGCGTCTTCGCGTCTTCGTGGTAAGGCTGAGCCCAATCCATCACTAAGACGCGAAGAATTCTATTCCGTGAGGTTCCGTGCCCTATTGCCCGTTCTTTCAAAAAATACGTTGCTCTATTTGTGAAAGAGACTACTGAGCAGTGCGCTGCAGATTCGCGAGAACGTTCGGCAACTGGCGGGTCTCCGTCCTCGTTCTGGCCTTTCTCACGCATATCCCCGCCCTTCCGGCCTCCAACCGGGAACCGGACCAGCCCCGGCTGCCGGACGGGCTTGATCCGCTGATCCAACCCTATCCCGCCGCCGTCGAGAAGGTCCTGAAAGCCTTAAAACAAGGCGTCGAGGACTACCAGCAAGGCCGCTACTCTGCCGCATTGTCAAGTCTTCCCGATCCGGCCTCCTCCGCTACGACCGCCGTGGCCGATTTTGCGTTGCTCTATCGTGCGAATTCCTTCCTCGCAATGGAGAAGCCGGACGAAGCGTTGCGATACTTTCGCCTCCTGCAAAGCCGCTTTCCGGCCTCGTCGCGGCTTGGCGAGTCCATTCGGGGAGAAGCCCAGGCTTGGCTGAAGCTGGGGAAACCCGTGGAAGCTCTGGCCGCACTGCAAAATCCCAAGCTGGAAGAAACCGCGGAAAGTCTCGATCTTCGCGCACGCTGTCATGAGGAAGCAGGCGAGCGCACGGAGGCCGCGGACCTTTACCTTCGCCTGTACAGCGACTTCGTCACTTACAAGCAGTCGTCTCTGGCTTTGCAGCGACTGCAGGCCATCGCACCGAAATCTGCCGGGCCCGGTTCGAACTACAGGATGTTCCTGCGGCGCGCCGAAAACCTGGTGCGCGCCGGCAAGAACGCCGAGGCCCGGGATCTGCTGCTGATGTTAGGGAAAACAAAAGCTCCCGGCCCGGAGGGTTACCAGAGGGGAGCCCTTCTAATGGCACAGACGGAATACAACCTCGGGAAGGCCGAACCGGCACTCAAGTATTTGAAGGCTGTGACGAAGGCCGATCCTTCCATGCACGCGCAGGCTTTGTATCTTAAGGGTGCCGTATACCGCAGGCTTGAGGATGAGGATGCCTTTCTTTCAACGCGAGATGAGGCCGTCCGTCTCTACCCACGCTCGCCCCACACGGAGAGGCTGCTCAATTCCGTTGCAACCTATTTCGATGTCGCGGACAGATTGGAGGACGCGTCAGCGGCTTACAAGGTGCTGGTCGAAAGATTTCCTGGCGGGGAGTATGCCCAGAGGGCGCGCTGGAGGCTTCCGACGTTTGATTACGCAAATCGCAACTACGAGGGAGCCTTGCGAGGATTCTGGGACTACATAACCCATCATCCGGAGCCGGGTAACGCCGCTGCGGCACTCTACTGGATGGGACGATGTTACGCCGACCTCCAGGACTATGGCAGGGCGCTCTATCTTTATGGTCGCGCAAAGTCTCTCGCCAACGACAGCTATTATGGGCAGCTTTCTCGCGAAGCGGAATCCTCTCTGAAACAAGCGGGCGAAACCAGGAGCCATTCTTATGAAGGGATCGATTCCGAACAAGTGAAACGGCTGGCGGAGTCCCTTAGCTTTCCTCACGCCGCGATCGAAGCGCCTACAGAGCCGGCGCAGAGAAGCATCGAGCGGGCGCGGCAACTGGCCGCGGCCGATCTCCTGGATCTCGCTCTCGCCGAGTTGCGGTGGGCCACGAGACGCTTGCCGGAAGACCGCGCGATTCGTTTCGTCATGGCGCGGGTCTACGAAGCTAAAGAAGAATACCAAGGCGTCATCGCAACACTCCGCGAGGTTTTCCCGAATTACGACCGTCTTCCCTACCACGCGCTTCCCGAGGAAGTATGGAATCTGTTTTTCCCTGTTCGCCATTGGAAGTACATCGTCGCGCGAGCTGGAAAGAACGGAATAGATCCCGTCATGGTTCTGGCTTTGATCCGTCAGGAATCGGCCTTCCAGGAGGATGCGCGGTCCAGCGCAAATGCCCGGGGCCTGATGCAGGTGCTGCCGGGAACGGGAAGGAGAATTGCCAGGGAGGCGGGAGTAGGGCCTTACACGTCCGGAAAACTCTATCAACCGGAGACTAACATTGCCCTGGGGATCCATTACATGACAGAGCTCCTGGAGCGGTACCCGGGCAGGATCGAATTGATGCTTGCAGCTTATAATGCGGGCGAGAACCGGGTGGAACGCTGGCTGGAAGATTTTGGAAACGTCAACCTGCCAGAGTTTGTAGAGCGTATTCCTTTCAGTGAAACACGCGGCTACGTCAAACAGGTTCTCACCAATGCCGCCCATTACCGGCGAATCACGGCCGTCCTCAGGGACGCCGCCCAGTAATTCGATTGCGGATTTCCGATTGCGGATTGAGGATTGAGGATTGCGGATTGAGGAATGGAGAGTGACAGGTTGCCTGCCGTAATAAGGAATCCAAGGAATGAACCGGAAGGAACCGAGATCGTACCGATAGAAACTCATCCATCCAAATCTTCTACTATGCCGGATTCCTCGGATTCCTTGGATTCCTTGGCGTACCAGCGCCAGCCAAGTATGTAGTCAATCCGCAATCCGCAATCCGAAATAGACGGAGGATTCATGGCAAAGAAGATCATTTCGGAAAAAGTGGAGCGCTTCACCGAGTCCGTGATCCGGGAGATGACCCGGTTGGCTCAAATGCACGACGCGCTCAACCTTGCGCAAGGATTTCCGGACTTCCCAGCTCCGCAGGAGATAAAGGAAGCCGCCTGCAGAGCCATCCAGGACGACATCAACCAGTACGCGATCACCTGGGGCTCCAAGTCTTTCCGCAACGCCATCGCCGCCAAGACCCGATCCTATCTTGGGCTCGAAATCGATCCGGAGCGGGAAATCACGGTGACCTGCGGGTCCACCGAGGCCATGATTGCCACCCTCATGGCAGTCATCAATCCGGGCGACGAGGTCGTCATTTTCGAACCTTTTTACGAGAACTATGGTCCTGACGCGATCCTGTCCGGCGCGACGCCGCGCTATGTGACCCTGCACCCTCCTGATTGGAGTTTTGATCCCGGGGAGCTCGAAGCCGCATTCAATGACAGGACCAAGGCTATCATCATAAATACCCCGAACAATCCCACGGGAAAGGTTTTCAGCCGCGACGAACTGGGGTTTATTGCCGGTCTATGCATCAAGTGGAATGCGCTGGCGGTGACCGACGAGATCTATGAACACATCCTTTATGACGGCGCCACGCACTGCGCCATTGCAACCCTGGAGGGTATGCGCGACCGCACTATTACCATCAACGGCATGAGCAAGACCTACAGCGTTACCGGATGGCGCGTAGGGTACGCCATCGCGCCTCCCCACCTCACGGAAGCGATCCGAAAGGTTCACGATTTTCTGACTGTGGGTGCCGCGGCGCCGCTCCAGGAAGCCGGAGCGCATGCCCTGTCATTTCCCGCATCGTACTATAAGGAGCTCGCGCGGGCCTACCAGTCAAGGCGCGATCTCTTGCTGGAGGGCCTGGCAGGCACGGACTTCCGATGCATCATTCCAAGAGGGGCCTACTACATCATGACCGATATCTCGGCGTTCGGCGCCGGCGACGATGTGCGGTTCACCCGGTATTTGATTCAGGACGTCGGGGTCGCGGTGGTCCCCGGCAGCAGCTTCTTCAGCAATCCGTTGCTGGGCGCGAACTATGTTCGTTTTTGCTTTTGCAAGAGGGGCGAGACCTTGCACGCCGCGACCGAACGGCTGCGGAAAATTAGCCGGCCAAAAGCCGGCCAGAGTAGATAGAATCTATCTTCGTGGAGAAAGACCCCTATTCCGATGACGACAGCGACCTGATACGGCGGTGCAAAAAAGGAGATGAGTCCGCATTTGAGGAAATTGTCCGAAAGTATCAGCAGACTGTCTTCAATGTCGTCTATCACAACATCGGTCACCGCGGCGACGTAGAGGATGTCGCCCAGAAGATATTCACCAAGGTTTACTTCTCGCTCTCGAAATTCGACGACAATCGTCCGTTCTTCCCCTGGCTCTACCGGATTGCCATAAACCAATGCTACGACGAGCTCCGGCGCCTCCGGCGGCAGAAAGTCCGGACTTTCACTGAGCTCAACCTGGAGGACACGGACAGGATCGAAGCGCTGGTCAGCCAGAACGAGATCCCACCCAGCTCTCCACAGGACTCAAAAGAGATCCACGCGTTGCTGTTGAAGCTTTTGGGTGGGCTCCCGGACCGGCAGAAGATGGCGATCGTGCTGCGGGATATCGAGGACGTCTCCTACGAACGCATGGCTGAAATCTTGAACTGCACGGAACAGGCGGCCCGGCTCAAGGTTTTTCGGGCGCGGTCGCGATTGAAGCAGTTGGTGGAGCGGGCACTCCGGCGCAAAGAACTGGCATCCCGAAAAGCCTGAATCAGACCTCAGACATCAGACCTCAGGGATCAGACTTCAGACTGCGCGCGAGGTGAACACACCGATGCACAGATATCCAAGCGTTGCAGGTGAGGTCTGAGGTCTGATCAGGCCAGGTAAGCACGAACGAATTCAGCGATCTCACCGGCATATCGGATGGCTTCCTCGCTCTGCAGCCTGCCGTAATGCTCGTACGGCGGTCCCTCCGGATGCGCGTTCGCATCCCGGGTCGCAAGATAGTAAGTATCCAACACCTTGGCCTTCTCGACCAGGTCTTCGACCGGCTCAATGGGCAGGTCGATGAGGAGTCGTGCGATCGCGTGACCCGACGCCTCCCGGCCGAGCTTCACGTGGAGAGCCTTCACCGTCTTTTCTGCCGCCTGCTGGGCAGCAAAACACGCCCACTCGTGCCTTCCTTGTACCTGAGAGGCTCGCGCATGCTCCAGATCCCGCTGGCCTTGCGCGAACCAGTCCTTGGAGCGATCCGCCACGTTGATCCCGTAAGGTCATCTTCGGAGTTCAGGCTTTAGCCTGCACACAAACTCTGACGGCAGCCTAAAGGCTGAACTCCATACTCTCCGATCCGGCCCCGAATTCTCGCAGAAGGATCGAATACAAGGCAACCAAAAACGCACCCCTTTGCGTTCTTCGCGGTTAATTCGGTACCCGCCTTCACCGCGAATGCGCTAAGTGCGCAAAAGGTTCGTTGTCGACCAAGGGGCGCCGGATTTTTCAACCCGATAAGGAGGCACACGACTTCAGACGGACGAGGATTTTGTCCGCGATCTGGTCGACACTGAGCCGGCCCACTCTCACTCGCAGGTCGGCCTTCGCATAGAAAGGCCGGCGGCGCCCGATCAAATCCTTCATCGCGGCACGCGTGGTGAAGAGCGGGCGCGAGCCGTCTCCCTTGCAGCGGGAAAACAGGGTCTCCATCGGCGCATCCAGCCAGACACTCGTTCCGGTCCTTTGAACGACGCGCTGATTCTCGAGACTGCAAAAGGCCCCGCCCCCCAGAGCCACGACCAGGTTTTTCCCCGCGCTCAGGCTCTGCAGCTCCTCGGATTCGACCCGGCGAAAATAAGGTTCTCCGGCGCGCAGGAATATCTCGCGAATGGGAGTCCCTTCGCGCTCTTCGATCTTCTGATCCACGTCCACGAAACTCCAGCCCAATAGCCCCGCGAGCCTCTGCCCCACGCTCGTCTTGCCGGCTCCCATGAATCCCACAAGGTAAATAATCGATGCATCCATGGTGACTTAAGGAATCCAGAATCCAGAATTCAGAAGGGACGGCCGTACGATCATTCTGGATTCTGAATTCTGGATTCTGGATTCCCCTAATCGCGCGTCAGGCGCCGCAGCGCATCAAAGAATCCGGGAAAGCTCACGCCCGCGCATTCCGCCGCGTGGATCCGGGTTTCCCCATGGGCCACGAGGCCTGCCACTGCGAACGCCATAGCGATTCGATGGTCTCCCCGGGTGTCGATGTCGGCGCCGCGCAGGCGCTGTCCTCCCCGGATCCTCAGACCGTCTGGCATTTCCTCGACCTCTGCGCCCATGGCCCGAAGATTACGGGCCAGCGCCGAGAGGCGGTCGCTCTCTTTGAACCGCAATTCTCGAGCCTCTGACACCTCCAGCCCCCCGGTCACCTGAGAGCCCAATACGGACAGGACCGGTATCTCATCGATGAGCGCCGCGACCAGATTCCCTCGAATAGGGGGAAGCGCCCCGGCGAGGAAAGCCGGGCGCCACTGGATGCGAACATTCCCTCTGGCCTCTCCGAACCTCTCGCATTCGTTTTCCACGGACACCGCCATTCCCGCCCGCTGGAGATAATCGAGCAGCTCCCGCCGCCTGCGATTTAGCCCTACGTCCTTCAAGAGAACGTCCGAATCCGGGGTCAGCGCCGCGGCTACGAGAAAGAATGCCGCGCTCGACAGGTCTCCTGGAATTTCGAGTCGCCGACCTTCCAAGCGCGGCTCCGGCTCCACCTCGATCCAGCCGGCTTCGTGACGCAGGCTGGCGCCGAAGTGCTCGAGCGCGATCTCCGTATGATCCCGGGTGGGAACAGTCTCCAGGACCGCCGTAGGCCTGTCGGCATACATCCCGGCAAGCAGCACGCATGATTTCACTTGAGCGCTCGCTACGGGAAGCCGGTACCGGATCCCGGTTAGCCTTCCGCCCTGTATCTTGAGGGGAGGGAGCTCGCGGTCCCCGCACTCCACTCTTGCTCCCATGAGCTTCAGGGGCTCCAGGATCCTGCCCATTGGCCTGCGGCGCAGGGACTCGTCGCCGGTGACGGAGCTCTCAAAAGCGTGGCCCGCCAGAATGCCGGAGAGGAGGCGCATGGTGGTGCCCGAGTTTCCGGCGTCCAGCATTTTCCCGGGCGGCCCGAGCCCGCGCAGGCCGCGTCCCTGGATTGTTACCCTGTCGCCCTCGACTTCAATGCGAACGCCGAGGTCTCGCAGGCATCCCAGGGTGCTGTGGCAATCCGCGCTGGAGGCGAAGTGCTGCAACTCAGAGACTCCCTCCGAAAGGGCTGCCAGAAGCGCGTACCGGTGTGAAATGGATTTGTCGCCGGGAAGGGAAAGGGACCCGTATAGCCGCGCGGCGGGGCGTACCACTTCGATCATGATGCCGATTCGCCGAGGAATTCCATTTCCATCTTCTTGAGCTTTTTCGCCTGGTCGCGCAGGGCGGCCGCGCGCTCGAATTCGAATTTCTTCGCGGCCTCGCGCATTTCCGTCTCCAGGCGCTGGATTTCCTTCTCCAGCTCTTCCAGGCTGGAGTATTTCACGGCTTCCTCCGCCACCGCGGGCACCTCGTAGTAGTCTCCCTCGTAGATGCGCACCAGATCCGGGTCGAGCGGCTTTATGATGGATTGAGGAACAATCCCGTGTTCCTCATTGTAGTGTTGCTGCGCGGCGCGCCGCCGATTTGTCTCGTCAATGGCAGCCTGCATCGAACCTGTCATCGTATCCGCAAACAGGATCGCCTTCCCGTTGATGTGGCGCGCCGCCCGCCCTATGGTCTGTATGAGAGAAGTTGTGGATCTCAGGAAGCCTTCTTTGTCCGCATCCAGAATTGCCACGAGCGACACTTCGGGCAGATCCAGTCCTTCACGCAGCAGATTGATCCCGATCAAGGCATCGAAATCACCGGCTCTCAGCGCCCTCAGGATCTTGATGCGTTCGAGCGTCTCAATCTCGGAGTGGAGATACCGGACCCGGAGCCCCATCTCGGTGTAGTATTCCGCCAGGTCTTCCGACATTCGCTTGGTAAGGGTCGTGACCAGCACGCGCTCGTTGCGCTCCGCGCGCGCCCGGATCTCCTCCATGAGGCTGTCCACCTGCCCTGCCACAGGCCGGACTTCCAGCTCGGGGTCGGTCAAACCGGTGGGGCGCACGATCTGCTCCGTTACAACACCGCCCGACCTGGTGAGCTCGTAAGGACCGGGTGTGGCCGAGACATAGATCACCTGGTTTGTCCGATGCTGGAACTCTTCGAAGTTCAAGGGACGGTTGTCGAGGGCTGAGGGGAGGCGAAACCCGTACTTGACCAGGTTCTCCTTGCGCGAGCGGTCTCCGTAGTACATGCCGCGCACCTGGGGAATCGAGGCGTGGCTTTCATCGACGAAAAGGAGCCAGTCCCGGGGCATATAATCCAGCAAGGTCGGGGGAGGTTCCCCCGGAAGGCGGCCCGTCAGATGGCGCGAATAATTCTCGATGCCGCGGCAGTATCCCAACTCCTTCATCATTTCCAGATCGAACATGGTGCGCTGGTGCAGCCGCTGCGCCTCCAGGAGCTTGCCCTCCTGCTCGAAACGCGGCCGGCACTCCTCCAACTCCACCTTTATACTCTCGATGGCTCGCAGCAACTGGTCGCGGGGCTGGACGTAATGGGACTTGGGGTAGATCGGCAGCCGGTCGTGTTCTTTGAGCTTGCGCCCGGTCACAGGGTCGATCTGGGAGATGCTGTCGATCTGGTCGCCGAACATATCGAGTCGAATCGCGTAGTCCTCGTATGTGGGAAACACTTCGATGACGTCGCCCCGAACGCGGAAGTAGCCTCGCTCAAGATCATAGTCCCTGCGGGAAAACTGCATTTCCACAAGGCGGCGCAGGATATCATCGCGCCGGAGCTGCTGGCCTTTTTCAAGGAAGAGGAGCATGCCGTAATAGGCTTCCGGCGAACCCAGGCCGTAGATGCAGGAGACGCTGGCGACGATGATGCAGTCCCGCCTTTCGAAGAGCGAACGGGTCGCGGAGTGACGCAGACGGTCAATCTCGTCATTGATGAGCGCGTCTTTTTCGATGTAGGTATCCGTGGAGGCGATGTAGGCTTCGGGCTGGTAATAATCGTAGTAGGAAACGAAATATTCCACGGCGTTTTCAGGGAAGAAGCCGCGGAATTCCCTGTAGAGCTGGGCCGCCAGGGTCTTGTTGTGCGCCAGAACCAGGGCCGGCCGCCTCAGAGATTCGATGACCTTTGCCATGGTAAAGGTCTTGCCCGACCCCGTGACCCCCAACAGCACCTGGTGTTTCTCGCCGTCCTCGACGCCCTCGGCCAGCCTCTCGATGGCGGCGGCCTGGTCGCCGCGCGGCTCGAAGCTCGTGCTTATCTTGAACTCCGAGGAGTGGATGAGCGCCCGCCCATAGGGGACGTTGGAGTATGTGAGCTCTCTGTCTGTTTCCGGTGTCTTCTTAGGCATTTTCCGCCGGAGGGAAATCTACCATGGAGTTCCTGGCCGGACAATCAGCTTCCCTTCGTGCCTCGAGACGAACACGAGATGTTCGTCGTCTTCGACCGGCGAGACGTACACACGCCCAAATACCTTCGGTTCGAGCACCATAACGCCGGGGCCGAACTCGTGAACAAACCAGTCCGTTCCGGGATCGCCAGCAAGTCCCTTCACTAACTCAATCTCACCAGGCTCGCCATGGTAGGTCACCCGGTCACCTTTTCGTACGTCTATGCCTGACTGGTATTTCAATGGCATTGACAAATCTGATGCCTCGCACGCGAACGGCCCAGGGGAGTCCATCAGCCTGTCGGGCGGTACCGACAAGTCAGCGTGATGGACAACGATAAGTTGCCGGCTGCAACGACGCCATGTTCGAAAAGCAGTGATGCCGGCCCGTCCGCTTCATCGCCCCGTTATGTGCCGCCGAACCGCAGCTCACACGACGATCGCTGATACTCCGAACGGCACCTCAAGTGCTGTAAACAGCTCTAGACTCTTGTGAGACACTTCGAAGCCTGCATGATCGCAGTTAGAACGATAGCCACAGAACACGTCAACTTTGAAGCGTTGCTTGAGCGCTTTGAGATAATCAATTTCAGGCCGCACGATTTGCCAAAGCGCTTCGATGTGGCGCTCCAGTGGTTCGGTTTCAGGCAGCGATGGCCGAAAGTGCCACGCATCTTCAAGGAAGCCGGGCGAGTTTGGCTTGTGGCGCTCGCCTTTGCGATGAACATGCGTTGGCTGGACGGCGAGCCACTGACTGATCTCATCAAAAAGGATGTGGTCTCCGTGAATACGCAACGTCGCGCTGAAGTGGAAGTAGTTCGAGTCGTCTGGCTCTTCGCCACGGAGCGCACCAGTGCAGCTTTCCGTTCGTCCCCGGGTTCCCGCTCCTGCTGGACGTCCTCGGCCTTGCCCCTCTAATTGGCAGGGAAGGTGGCAGCGGCCAGGCAGGCTCTTTATTTGGTTGCCGCTGCGAGCAACCGCGCCCGCACTTTCTCTGGAAGATCCACGGCCTCGAAGCGATCGGCTGGGTAGAGATAATCCTCTCCGGATTCATCGACAACCCGAAGACAACCAACCTCGGCGGCCTTCGTATCAGGTAGTACCCGGTAGACCTTCCATACCTCGAGGTCGTCGTAACCTTCATCCGCCACACAGATGGCGAATTTAACGCGCTTCTTACTCGCGGGCATCGGCTTCTGAATTATCACTTTGGGTCGGGACGACTTTCAACTATTTTTGCCTTCGCAACGTAAATCGGTCTT
>QHZE01000175.1 GCA_003225335.1 Acidobacteriota bacterium | reverse complement strand
CTCCAAGAAGAATTCAAGGACCTTATTCACCACGGAGTTTCCATGAGCCTGCGGCTCGCCATAGCGAATGAAATACGTTTTCGGCGGTCTAGGCCCGCCAAAAGATGTAAATAAGGTGAAGAAATGACCGCCGAAAACGTATTTTCATAGGAGTTCCCATGCACCGCAGGTGCGCCACTGCGCATGAAAATTGTATGGTATCCGGGCGCGTTTGGAGTCGCCAGTGACAAGTGATCGGTTAGTGTCTAGTGCGAACAGCCTGCATAAGGAGTTGGATCCGGGTGTCCCGTGGGAACCACTGTCTGTTGCCACCGCTTCTAAGCACGACGGTGAGCACGTAGGAGAGAATCTTTGCTTTCCGGATACCCCTCTGGCCCTCCAACGCCTTTTCAACGGAGGTGATAAATGCAAGTGGTCTACGAGCGTTGCTGTGGGCTCGACGTTCACAAGAGAAAGATCGTCGCCTGTTTGCTTACCCTTGACGGTGGGAAGCTTCAGAAGGATATCCGCACATTCAGCACCACCACGAACGCATTGCTGGCTCTGCTGGATTGGCTGACAGGTGCTGGCTGCACACATGTGGCGATGGAAAGTACGGGGGTCTACTGGAAGCCGGTCTACAACATCCTGGAGGGACACCTGGAGTTGCTGGTGGTCAACGCACAACATCTGAAGGCAGTTCCAGGACGTAAGACCGACGTCAAAGACGCCGAGTGGATCGCCGAGTTGCTGCAACACGGACTGCTTAAGGCAAGCTTTGTCCCGCCCAAGTTCGTGCGAGAACTGCGCGACCTGACGCGCACTCGGACTTCGATCGTTCGGGACCGGGCTCAAGCCGTTAACCGGCTGCAGAAGATCCTGGAGGATGCCAATATCAAGTTGGCTTCGGTAGCCACGGACATTACGGGCAGATCGGGGCGGGCCATGCTGCGTCTGATTATCACCGGGGAGACGGATGAAAAGACAATCGCCGAACTTGCCAAAGGGCGCATGCGGGCAAAACTCGCAGAGCTGGAACAAGCACTGATTGGGGCAGTCACGGACCATCACCGGTTCCTGCTGGCCGAGCAACTCAACCTCGTTGAGTACTACGAAGGAATGATTGAGCGGTTGAACTCGGGGGTTGAAAAACTTCTGCTCCCTTTCCAAAAAGAAATTGAGATCCTCGATAGCATTCCCGGTGTAAGCCAAAGGACGGCTGAAGTCTTGCTGGCTGAAATCGGAACTGACATGACTCGGTTTCCGACTCACCGGCATCTTGCCTCCTGGGCCGGCATGTGTCCAGGAAACAAGGAGAGTGGCGGAAAGCGGCTCAGCGGCAAAACTAGGAAAGGAAGTCCCTGGTTGAAAAGTTGCCTGATAGAAGCAGCGCACGGAGCCTCTCATACGAAGGATAAATACCTTTCTGCTCAATACCGCCGATTGGTAACTCGGAGAGGGAAAAAGAGGGCGCTCGTCGCAGTTGGCCACAGCATCCTGGTGATCGGTTACCATCTGCTGCTGCGAAAAGAGATATATAAAGACCTTGGTGGTAATTACTTCGACGAGCAACATCGACGTCAGGTAAAGATTCGCCTTGTTAACCGTTTGGAACGACTTGGTTACAAAGTGGCTCTCCAGGAAAAACCGGCCGCGTAACCGACTTGGTCGATCAGCATCAGCGGCTATTTTCAGGAGAGATCACGAAGGCCACGGAGTTTTCACAGAGGCATCATTTCTTCGTGTCCTCAGTGTCGTCCGTGGTGAAAAAAAGCAGGGGTTGAAATCGTCTCTAACGCTAACCCGTTGTCAAAGTCGGGCTAACTAAACCTCCGGTCCGCAATCCGAAATCCGAAATCCGCAATCCGCAATCGGCAATCCGCAATCGGCAATCCGCAATCAAAAGGAGGGTCCGAGCGACAGATAGAATCTCCCGCGGCCGCGCTCTGCCAGACCGGCGGCAAATCTCATGGGCCCCAAGAGCGTGTCGAGCGACAGCCCCGCGCCGGCGCCGTGAAAGACCTTGAAGTCGTAAGGCTGCGAATCCTTGTCGCTCAGGGCGGCGACGTCGTACTCCAGCAGGAGAAAACCGCGCCGTACGAAGCTCAGCGGCTTGGAGAAAATCTCGCGGTGATAGCTCGCAGCCGCGAGCCCTGCCTGGCGCGCAACCAACTCATCCCGTTTGAGGCCGAAGAAGTGGCGGCTTGCCAGCTCTGAAAAGTTGTAGCCGCCGATATAAGCCCGGTCGTAGAAAGGCACCTGGCCGCGCGAGACTGTCGCGCCCAGGCGCAGCCGGATAGTCGATTTGCCGGACAGCGGAAACGAACGCTGCAAGTCCGCCTGCAGCGAGGAGTAGCTGAAATCGCTGCCTACGGCGTGGCTCTTGTTCTCTGCCAGCAAATCGAGAAACATGCCGGTATGCGGGAATTCCTGCTCATCCAGTGTGTCGCGCCGGATGTGCAGCCGGAGACCAGCCAGGTCGCGCGCATCGTCCTGGCGGTTGGGGCTTGTCCCTCCGGAAATCCTGACACGGTCGAACCGGTACCCGGCGGAGAGCTCAAGGCGATTGAAAAAGGTTCCTCCCACCATGAACTGCCCTCCGACGCGCTTGTCCGCGTACTTGTCCACCTGTACCTTGTCACGAATATCGAGCCGTTCCAGCTTGCGGTATTGCACCATGGGCTCGAGGAAGAAGATCGGGATGCGCGAGTGGACCAGGTGGAGGCTTGCACTGTGGTTATCCAGGCCGCCGAACTGGCTGGAAAAGGTGGCCGCCGCTGACGGCGTTCCGAAAAGGGCGCTGGAATTGACCTCGGCCAATCCTACGAATTCGTAGTCCGGATCGTAGCGCATGCTCGCGCCCAGGGTATTGGCCGGGGATTCTTTAACCTGATAGTTCAACCTGTAGAGGTTTCCGGC
This sequence comes from Acidobacteriota bacterium, assembly GCA_003225335.1. Taxonomy (GTDB): domain Bacteria; phylum Acidobacteriota; class UBA6911; order UBA6911; family UBA6911; genus Gp18-AA60. The sequence goes on along the minus strand of QHZE01000175.1, from coordinate 4,043 downwards.
CGCAGGATCCAGCCGGTAATCTACATGCTCAAACAAACGGGTGGCGTACAACCGCCTCAGATCCGCGCGAACGACGTCGAGATCCATGGGCGCACCCGGCCTGGTTTTGATCGCGCGCTTCAACTGCAAGGCGTCCAGCCGCATCGGACCTTCAATGGCAACCGAATCAATGATCGGAGCCGCCGGTTGGACGAGCCCGGCCGGCGAGGCGTTGCTTCGGTTGTTCCCCACGATACTGCACAGGGATTCTTTCATCCCCATGGCGGCCTGCTCTCCGCGCGCCGCGATTTCCCGCACGCGCGTGTAGCTGCTGTAGGTGAACCCTTGCAGATCGGGCCGGAGGACGAGATCGGCGCGTTCCAAGTTGGCCTGTATGCTCTGTCGCGTCAGAAGGCTCACGGATTGATCCATCACGTCAAAGAAGGTCCGAATCTCCTCTTTCTTGTAAAGCGGTGAGCTCACGTCCACCGCGATCACGATGTCGGCTCCCATCTCCTTTACGATATCGACGGGCAGATTGTTGGCCAGGCCGCCATCGACGAGCAGCATGTTTTCTTTTTCTACGGGCGTGAACATCATCGGTATGGCGATGGAAGCGCGCAGCGCCTCGGCCATCGGCCCGCGCCGGAAGACGTACGGTTTGCCGGTGAGCAGATCCGTGGCAACTGCGCGAAAAGGGATCCGCAGCCGGTCAAAGTCGAAGCCAGCGTCCAGGATTTCCTTCGTGGTGGTGTAGTAATTCAGCAGCTCGGTCAGTTTCTGGCCGCCCCAGAGCCCTGCGGGGATTTCGACGTTAAACCCTCGGAGCCGCAGCTCTCCGAGGTAACGAAAGTTCTTGCGCTGGACGAGGGGGGAAAGACGGCGATCCGGAGAATCGCTGAAGAGATCATCCCAGTTCTGCGACGAGAATATCTGTTCGATTTTTTCCGGGCTGTAGCCGAGCGCGTACAACCCCCCTACGAGTGCTCCGAAGCTCGTCCCGGCGATGTAATCGACCGGGATCCCTTCACGCTCGAGCGCTTTCAACACGCCGATGTGGGCCGCACCCCGCGCGCCGCCGCCGCTCAAAGCGAGGCCGACCTTTGGGGTGCGGCTCTCGGGCTGACAGGCGCGGAGGGGATTGGAGAGAAAAAAAAGTGCAACTACGAAAGGGAAGAGTCTACGCATGGCAGCCCCCATAGAAAGAGACTGCCTTTGTATCATCAAGGGAACAGGACACCAAGGGGCAAAGGGGCAGGGGGGCAGAGGGCCTGAAGGCTGAACTCCAAACCTGGGCTCGTGGTTCGGAGTTCAGGCTTTAGCCTGCTCGGACACAGTGCAGCCTGAAGGCTGAACTCCAAACCCCTTTGCCTTATTCGAGGCGGCGGCGCCTGAACGCCGGCTCATCCAGATTCTCTTTCACCAGGGCAGCTCGGTACTCGAGAGCCCGTTCGCTGAGCCCTTCGTCGGGAACCATGCGGAGGTTCGAACCCGAGCTCGCGCCCATCGGCAGGACGTTCTTCCCGGACCGCGCCGCATCTGCATTGGCCTTTGACTGGACATCGTTAAAGCCGGTGGCGATCACGGTGATCTTGATACGGTGTCCCATGGAGTCGTCGTAAACGGCGCCGAAGATCGTGTCTTCGGGCGTCGCAACCTCTTCGATGATATTGGCCGCTGCGTCCACCTCGTGCAGCTTGAGGCTCGCCCGGGTTGCGGTGATGTTGATGAGCACCCCTTTGGCTCCGCGGATAGACGTCTCCTCGAGCAGGGGGCTGGAGATGGCGCGCTGGGCTGCTTCGACGGCGCGGTGTTCTCCTTCCGCCATGCCTGTCCCCATCAGAGCCATGCCCTTTCCCGACATGATGGTGCGCACGTCAGCGAAATCCACGTTCACAATGCCCGGCATCGTAATGATGTCAGAGATCCCCTGGACGGCCTGGCAGAGGACGTCATCCGCATAGCGGAAGGAGTCTTCCAGGAGCGCGTCGGTTCCCATGGCATGCAGAAGGCGCTCATTGGGGATCGTGATGAGCGTGTCCACAACTTCCTGAAGTTCCCGGATGCCTTCCTCGGCATGCATCATCCGCTTCTTGCCTTCAAAACGGAAGGGCCTTGTCACCACGCCGACGGTGAGGGCATTGAGCTCGGTAGCCAGGCTAGCGATGATGGGAGCTCCACCCGTTCCGGTGCCGCCACCCATTCCTGCGGTGATGAAAACCATGTCCGCGCTGTCGAGCAGCTCGATGATGCGTTCCGTGTCCTCGAGAGCAGCCTGCCGTCCTCGTTCCGGGACGGCCCCGCAGCCCAGGCCGTTGGTGAGCTTGGTGCCGAGTTGCAACTTGATCGGCGCAATCGAATTTCTGAGCGCCTGGACATCCGTGTTGGCAGCAATGAAGTCCACTCCCGCGATCCCGGCCTGGATCATTCGGTTCACCGCGTTGCCGCCCGCGCCGCCTATACCCACGACCTTTATCTTGGCCGGGGGAAGCCGGTCTTCATCAAAACTGAATTTCATTCCTGCATCTTCGAATTTCAACTTCTCCGCTTTCATCACTGCCTCCTAGGTTTTTAAGTCTGCGTTAAACTGCAAGATGGTCCCTGGGAGCGCACGCTTCCAGCGTGCTTTGCGCGTCTGACGCGCGACACGCAAGATGCGTGCCCTCCCGGGAGAGATCTGTGTTCATCTGTGGTTTCGTTCATACTCTTGGTTGCGGCTATGCCGCGCCAGGAGGAAAATGTTAATTCCGTCAGCTGCTTACCCATGAGAGGAATCTGTTTTGGAACCAGGCCATGGCGCCCGCTCTGGCCGGTTGCATCGTCTGGTCCCCGTCTTTGAGAACTCCGTACATCACCAGGCCTATCACGGCGGAATAAACCGGGTGCGACAGGTCCTCGGTGATCCCTTGAATCCCTTGCGGAAGTCCTTGCCGCACGGGAATTCCCAGAGTCTCTTCCGCAAGCCCAACCAATCCGTCCAGCATGCTGCCTCCGCCTGTGATCACCACTCCGGCGGTGAGGTGCGGCGCGATCCCGGAGTCTTCGAGATCGGCCTTAATGAGCTCGAGAACATCCAGGGCCCGTTCTCGCAGGATGTTGCACACGAATCGCCGCGGGATGCCATACATGCCGCGTTTGCCAATTACCTGCGCTTGAATCAACGCGTCTTCCGCTATCCCGTCGTCCGAGACCGTTCCAGTTTCCTTCTTTATCCTTTCGGCCTCTTCAATAGGCATCCGCGTCCCCATGGCGATGTCGCGCGTAAAATGATCGCCCCCGATCGGCAGAACCGAGGTATGGTGGACCGATTTTCTCAAGAACGCGACGATGTCCGTTGTCCCGCCGCCGATATCAATCAAGGCGACGCCCAGTTCTTTTTCATCCGGAGTGAGGACGGCTTCGGCGCTCGCCAGTTGCTGGAGGACGATGCGCCTTACTCTCATCTGGGCGCAGTTGACCGCGTTGACCAGGTTCTGTTTGAGAAACTCATCGCAGGTCACCACGTGAACATTCACATCCAGTCGCGATCCAGTCAGACCCACCGGATTTTGGATGCCTCCTCTGTTGTCGAGAAAGAATTCCTGGGGGAGGATGTGAAGGATATCCCTTCCCGGAGGCATGGGAATGGCTTTGGCAGCCCGGATTACCTGCAACATGTCCTGCGGAGTTACCTGGTTGAGCTTTCCTACGATGGATATCGCTCCGTGGCAGTTAAAGCTCTGCACGTGGTCTCCGGAGTGACCAAGCGTGACCCAGTCGATGGAAACGCCGGACTTGAGCTCCGCCTCGTCCGCGGCCTTGAGGACGCAAGCCGCAGCTGCTTCGATATCCACAACATTCCCTTTGTTGAGCCCGCTCGAAAGTGCATAGCCGGTACCCACGACCTCCAGGTTTTGATTTTTGGACACTCGCGCCAGAAGCATGCAGGTCTTGGTCGTGCCAATGTCCAGGCCGCAAACAATCCGTTCTTTGTTACTCACATCCACCTTCCGCGTCTTGCGACTGTCAGACCCGGGTGCAATTAGAAGTGCGAGTCAAATTTTTTCCGCGCTACCGTGAGGTGA
>QHZE01000773.1 GCA_003225335.1 Acidobacteriota bacterium | reverse complement strand
ACTACGTCGCGATCGACCTCGAGAACCTGCCGCAACTGCCGGCGGGAAGCAAGTACTGCCAGTACCGCGGAATCCCGGCGATGTGCGGGCCCCGCGGCCTGCGGGGCGCCGGGGACGCGCTATTCCACAACAACGGGGATGGCACGTTCACGGATGTGAGTCGCTCCGCCGGCGTGGCCGACGAGAAGGAGTACTATGGGCTGGGCGCGGTCTGGGGGGACTACGACAACGATGGCGATCCCGATCTGTACGTCGCGAACGACGCCCTCCCGAATTACCTGTACCGCAATGAAGGGAACGGGAAATTCACCGAGATTGGGCTCTCGGCCGGCGTCGCCGTCGACGAAGACGGAAAAGAGCAGGCGAGCATGGGCGTCGATTTCGGCGACTACGACGGGGCTTCGAGCCGACGTGGAACTATCTCGGCTGGGCCACGGGGTTTTTTGATTCCGACAACGACGGCGACCTGGACATCTACGTGGTCAATGGGCATGTCTATCCTCAGGTCGATCGGTATCCCCTGAACACGAAGTACCGGCAGCGCATCCTGCTTTTCGAGAACCTCGGCAACGGCACGTTCCGGGAGGTAGGGCTCCAGGCGGGCCTCACGGGGGAGCGGTGCGGCCGCGGCGGCGCCTACGCGGACCTGGATAACGACGGCCACCTGGATCTGGTTGTCAACAACATGGATGACGCGCCGCTGGTCCTGCTCAACGAGGGCGGGAACGGCAATCACTGGCTCCGCCTGGCCCTGCAAGGGTCGAAGAGCAACCGAAGCGCAGTGGGCGCGCGCGCGACGGTCACGGTGGCGGGCCGCAGAGCGATCGCCGAGGTAAAGGCCGGCTCGAGCTACATGAGCCAGAACGAGCTCGTGCTGCACTTCGGGCTGGGCGCGGCGACACGCGTCGATGTCCTGGACATACGCTGGCCCTCGGGATTGCGCGAGAGATTCGAGAACCTGCCGGCGGACCGGCTCTACAGCCATACCGAAGGAAAAGCCGACCTCCCGTGATTTCGGATTGCGGATTTCGGATTGCGGATTAAAAAGATAACACTGGAGGGCATTCAGGTTTTCAATCCGAAATCCGCAATCGGCAATCCGCAATCGGCAATCCGCAATCGAAAAAGTATTTGACACGCGCGCGCCAGATGAGAATACTCGGTCCACATCATTCGTTCGTTTGCGGGTTTCGGATTTTGGATTTTGGATAGCGGGTTAAGTCAATACGCCATTGAACGGTATTCAGGTTTTCAATCCGCAATCCGAAATCCCCAATCCGCAATCCCAATAGGGTTTTGACTACCGGAGACCATCCCTGGGGCACACCGCGCGCCAAGGCCCTGATGAGATCAGTCGTGACGGAGTGTGTCGTCTCATGGGTCGCCGCAGGTTTCTGCGACTTGCCGGAGCGCAACTCGCCGGGGTCGCCGCCACTCAATTCTCTTCTCGCCTGGCAGTAACGGCCGGCAACAGTCCCATTAAGAAAGTCCTACGTTATGCGGAAAGCTTCAGCCCCCAGGGCCAGCGCAACATACTCTTTCCGCGCAATGAACCGATTCATGCAGGATATTGTTTCAACCCCGGCGCACCTCCTGGGTGGAGATCCGATAAAGTTCCATGGAAGAGGTCTTCACCAGGCCCTTACACACAACGCCTTAGCAAACCTCGGGCCGTCCCGAGACAAATGACAACGGAGGTTTATTCCATGAGGAATCTGCGTACGTTGTTGATATGCCTTCCGGTGTGCCTTGTCCTGGTATCGGGAGGCGCGGTTTACGCGCAGCGCGACACCGGCACCATTGTCGGAACCGTCAGCGACCAGTCCGGCGCCGTGGTCCCAGGCGTGACCGTGACGATCCGTAACGTCGAAACGAACGCCGTGTTCAGCACCGTGAGCGACGCGACGGGCAACTATGCGGCCCCGCTGCTCAAGCCGGGCCCGTATGAGGTCTCCGCCGAGCTTCCCGGCTTCAAAAAGCAGAGCAAGAGCGGGATCGAGGTGAAGGTGCAGGACCGCTTTAAGGTCGACTTCGGAACTTCGCGCAGCTCGCCGCCATCGCGCCGGGCGTGATTCCGGCAGGAGGCGACGACCGTACAGGGACCGCGGGCAGCCTGAGCCTGGTGGTCGGCGGCAACTTCTCGGCCAACGGCGTCCGGTCGAACGGGCAAAACAACTACCTGCTCGATGGCATCGACAACAACGTCAACGTGATCGACTTCCTGAACGGCTCGGCATTCGTCGTCGGACCGTCGGTAGACGCGATCCAGGAGTTCAAGATCCAGACGAACGCGTTCACGGCCGAGTTCGGCCGCGGCGCCGGGGGTGTCGTCAACGCCACGATCAAGAGCGGGACGAATGCCTTTCACGGCTCTGCGTTCGAATATCTGCGGAACTCGGCGGTGGACGCGCGCAAGTTTTTCGACAAGGAGAAGAACCCGTTCAAGATGAACCAGTTCGGAGGCACGTTCGGCGGGCCTATCGTGAAAGACAAGACTTTCTTCTTCGGCGACTACCAGGGCTTCCGGAGCCGCGAGCTGCGGACCCAGTTCGGAACCGTACCCTCTTCCAAGATGAAGAACGGAGACTTCAGCGAGGTTGGGGCCATCTATGATCCCGGCCCGAACGGCGAGGTCAAGGCGAACCGGCCCCAGTTTGCGGGCAACATTCTTCCGCAAAACCGCTTCGACCCGCTCGGGAAGAAGCTGATCGACTTGATCCCGGCCCCGAACGAAGGTGGTGACGCCTACAAGGCGAACAATTACCGTTCGGTCAACAACCACGCGGACAACGTCGACCAGTGGGATCTCCGGGTCGACCACAGGTTCGGCAACAACGACACGATCTTCGCCCGGTACGGCCAGTCCGAGCAGGATATCAAGCTTCCGCCGTTGTTCCCTGGCTTCGCGGACGGGGGCGGCTTCTTCTCCGGCTCACAGTTCAACAACGGCAGGAGCGCGGTGCTGAACTGGAACCACATCTTCAACCCGCGCGTGATCAACGAGGCGCGCATCGGGTTCACGAGGCTGCACACCGGCCGTTTCTCGAAAGACCAGGACACAAACGTTGCCCAGCAGGTCGGTTTCCCGGGTGTCAACTTCGAGCCGGGCCTCGGCGGGCTGCCGCTGATCAACATTTCGGACGTGAGCACCATCGGCGCGCCCGAGTGGCTGCCGTCGGACGAGTTCTCGAACGTGTGGACGCTGATTGACAACCTGAGCGTCATCCGCGGGCGTCACACGCTCAAGTTTGGATTCGAGTTCCGGCACATTGAGTTCCCCTTCCTGCAGCCGCCATATCCGCGCGGAGGTCTGGACATCAACCGCGACTTCACGAAGAACGTCGAGACTGGCCAGGCAGGCTTTGGCGTGGCGGACATGTTGCTCGGGTTCATCTCGAGCGCCCGCATGTCGAACGTAAAGTACATCGGCAGCCAGCGGCGCTCATACAACGGCTACTTCCAGGACGACTGGAAGATGACCTCGAAGTTGACTCTGAATCTCGGGTTGCGCTACGAGCTGGTCTCGCCGATCGGAGAGAAGTACGGCGCACAATCGAGCTTCAACATGTCGACGGTGACGCTCGATATCCCGGAGGGGCGCAACGACCCGCTGCCGTCGAACTTCCCGAGCCAGATCGCCGTGAACCGTAATGCGTCGAAGTGGCTGATCCCCTGGGACAAAAACAACTTCGCCCCGCGGGTCGGCCTTGCCTACGCGTTTAGTCCGAAGACGGTCGTCCGGTCGGCCTACGGGATCTTCTACGGGGGCGAGGAACCGCAAGGGGGCAACCCGAACCGCGGCTACAACCTGCCGTTTTCGATCGTGGCGTTCCTGAACAAGCCGGATGCCTTCACGCCCGTACCCCTGTTCGAACACCTCAGCCAGGGGTTCCCGGGCGACATGCTCTCGCGGCCATCGGCGCCGCAGTTCCGCGAGGCCGACCCGAACACACGAATCAGCTATGTGCAGCAGTGGAACCTGGCGGTCCA